>NZ_CP081844.1:1261752-1574837 GCF_019803445.1 Caenibius sp. WL | reverse complement strand
CGTCAGCGTCACATTGTCCGCAATCCCGTGATAGGGCGCGATAAAGGCACCGAACTTCATACAGTCCGGCCGAAAATGGCTCATGGAAAATTCCCGAAAACTAGCCGCCCGCAAAAGTCGGGCCAACAATCAGACCTGGCAGCTAAGCAGGCTCAGCCCGCCATCGACGACCATCGTCGAACCCGTCATGTGGTCGGCATCGGAAGAGCAAAGATAAGCGAAGGCCCCGGCCACACTGTCGACCGGCTGCAATGTCTTTAGCGGCACCATGCCGGCCATTTGCTCACGAAACCCGGCGTTCTGGGCATAGGTTCGCCGGGTGATCCCGCCATCGACGGCACCCGGTGCAACCACGTTGACCAAGACACCTTCGTCAGCGAGTTCCTGCGCCATGCATTGTGCCAGCATCTGAACCCCGGCCTTGCTCGCCCCGTAAATCGCTGAACGCGGACAAGGACGATTTTGCGTCCACGATCCCGTGAAGAGCACCTTGCCGCGAACACCATTCACGTCGCGGCTTTGCTGGACCATGCGCTTTGCCGCAACTTGCGCGATATGGAACGTCCCGGTGAGGTTGACCTCCATTGTCGTGTGCCAGCTTTCCTCACTTACGCTGAGGAATTGATCGCCGAGCACGACCCCGGCATTGGCGATCGCGACGTAAATCTGCTCTTCTTCAGCAAAAGCCGCTTCGACTTGCGCACGGTCGGTGACGTCGCATTGGCGGTAGGTTATGCCTTCACCTAGCGCGGCCGCGACGGCACGCCCATCCATTTGGGGCACGAGATCAAGTAGTACGATACGCAACCCCTGCACGCGCAGGCGCCGGGCAATCGCCTGCCCGATGTCCCCCACTCCGCCCGTGATCAGCGCGACCCGCTCTTGTTGCGCCATATTGAATCTCCCTGTCCTTTCACACCCAACGCACAGCCAGCGTTGGCGAGAGGAGACGCATAGGCAGCATCACCATGTCCGTCGTGCAGATTGACATTAGGGATTCTCAGATCGGGCTGCTTTTGCTTTCGATTTTCTCATATTCCTGCGCTGAGGCCCAGATCGACAGCGTTAGCTATTCAACATGCGCGCCGTTTCTTTTAAACTGCCGACGATTATCGCGATCTGCGATGTGCCCCGGACAACAAGGCGGCAGAAAGGAATACGAGGGAGGATCAGCGAATGGCGGCAGTAATCCGACAAGTCAGATGGGTGTCGGCGACCTACGCTTTTCCGCATGTTACCATTGACATCATGGACGCCCGCAAACCCATACAGCAAGTGGTGCAAGACAACGGCATAAACGATGAACACACTATCGGTGCTGAAATGAGCAACGTCGGCTCGCTGCAATCCAGTTGGCGATACGTTGGGTCCGCCGGGCCGACCCATGCCCCTTGCGATGCCCTGTCCTATGTTCCAGCGCAGATTCCCTGGGGCACCTCTATAGCAGGACGTGGGGTGGCATCAGGTATCGCCTGTCGCTTTGCTCCCGATCACTTCGATAGCGTCACCCGAATTGGCGGCGACTGGACTCAACGGCACCTGCAAGCCTGCCGGGATTTGTCCAGCAGCACCATCAGAGACATATTGCGCCGAATTTATAACGAGATCCGCGCGCCCAGCTTCGCTTCGGACGTTATCGTCAGTTCGCTTTCAGAGGTCATTCTGGTCGAACTTGCCAGATATTTCCACGGCATCCCCAAGGCCGACAGTTTACGCCACGGCGGCATGTTGAGCAAAGACGACCTGCTACACATCCGCAGCCTTGTTGAACGCGCGCTCGACCAGCGCCTGTCGATTAAACAACTGGCCGATGCCCTAGGATACAGCGAAGGATATTTCTACGCAGTTTTCAAGCGAACCACAGGGCTCACACCGCACAAATATATCGAAACCATGCGGATGCGGAAGGCGATAGACCTGATAGCGCAGGACGAGTTGAGCATCAAACAAATCGCCTACGCCGTGGGCTTCTCCAGCCCGAGCAGCTTTTCGGTCGCGTTCCGTCGTCTAGCTGGAGTGAGCCCATCACAATCAACCGCGATCAAACCCGCAGTATTCATCTCTAAGCTACCACTACTCGAAAAGTTCGATGGATAGCGGTGAAGCTGTCTGACGGAAGGGAAGCAAGAAGGTTTCGAACCTCTAGTAAGTTCGTTGATATTTGGAAAATGACGTGGGATATCTGTTTCCCCCAACCTTCCGGACCTCCAGCTAGCGTGATTGCCTTTCAAAAGCGGTCCCATCAAGGCCCTTCGCGACAAGATGAACCAACGGCTGCTTTCAGGAAGCGGTTTTGAGTTGGCGAATGGCCGCTTTGTCGGCGAAGAAGTTCGTTGCCCGAATAATTTTGCCCAGAGGCTTATTTTTTGACGGTGCTGGGGCGAAGCCCCACTGCTAAAGCCCAGCCGACCAACACACACCCACCAAGCCACATCAGAAAGGCGGCTGCATCGCCAAGTACCATGCATGTGAAGCTTGGTAGGCATGCGGTCGCCACAAGACCCCACCGCTGACCGGAGCTCATGCCACCGTCCCTATGGCCCATGGCGCGTCGGCGTTTTGGATCGCCAATACATAAAGCCAGGATTGCGAGCGCTGAAACAGCAAGGGCGCCCAAGGTAAGATAAAATGTGGTCATGCTTCTATCGCCGCACTGGTGAAGGACCCGGATCGACGTGGAGTCCGGGTTGCTATCCAGCATCCACGGAGCAGCCAGAGCCCGGCCACAACAAAAGCAATGTCGAGTGCGACAATAGCCGGTTGCCCGACAGCAAGAGCTCGATACCAATCCGGACCGCCTGCGACGGCAAGGCGAAGAAACGGCAAAGTGAACATTACCACACCCGTTGCGCCCTTCAGCATCTGCGTCAGTAGCTCGTTCGAAGGAGCAAAAATACCGGCTAGAATCGCGGTGATAGATGCAATCAGGAATGCGGCGGTCGTCCAGTATACGGCAGAACCAAGCGGCATTGTAATCAGGAAGGCTGCTGCGGAGATTACGAGGCCGAATGGCAAACCAAAGCCGACGACGGTCAAGGTACGTTCGAGCCATGCTAGTGAGCGTGCATCGTCCTTTCGGCGAACCACCCATAGCCGCATTCCCGTGAACGTCACATAGCACATGGCGAAGCCAAGGCCGAACCAGATCGCCTTCGACAACACCCCGGCGAAGTTTCCAAAATGAAGCGGTCCCATGATTCCGGCCAGCGTCCCGCCCGCCGATTCGCGTGTGCCAACGGTCGGCTTCGTCCGTTTAAAGGCCGCAGTTACGCCATCGTAGAGCAAAGTAACCGGTTTGATCTCGCCGGTTCTGGGATTGTGAAAGGTCGTGATCTCCGCATCGGCGCGACCGAAGTTCTCGATTGCAATGAAGGTAGGAATTTCCCCCATACGGCGTGTAGCATCCGATGTAACAAGGTCGAGATTACCGATAATGTGGGGCCGCGGATCGGGCTTCTCACGATTGCCAAATACCGTTTCGCTTAGTGCTTCAACGTCACCGCTGAACGCCGCCATCGCCACCACGGGTACCCCGATGGTTCCGAAAAAAGAGAAAAAACTGCCGGTAAAGGCGAGAATGAAAGCGAAGGGCAGGCTCCAGGTGCCGGCCACACTGTGCTTGTCCCGATCGACCAGAACTGGATTGGCTCGGCGACGCAAGGTGAAGATATCTTTGAACAGGTGCCGATGGATCAGCAGACCAGAGATCGCCGCAACCAGCATGGCGAGGCCCAATATCCCGGTCAGCAGAAGCCCCCAGGGATCAGGGACATGCAGATGGACATGGGTATCGACCAGGAAACTGCTAAGCGCATCATCGTTACGCGGACCAAAGACTTCCTCGGTCGTCCCACGCGCGATGCGATCAATGCGCCCAGCATTGTCGAGTTGATAATAGATACCGCGCTCGACCGGCATCCCCTTCGCATCAAGTTCATGGCGATGAAAGAAAACCCCAAGGCCATGATCGCCAATCTCGAACAGGTTGACCGCCTCGCGAAACTGCGGAGGCGTCATGGCGGAGAGTTGGCGAACGCTGGCATCGATCGGCTTGTCGAAGGCGGAACGGGTCGCGACATGGCCTGCTGACCAAGCGCCAATTTCATGGGCAAAGACGGCAGCCGTACCCGTCAGGACCACCGCATAGAGCAACAGGCCAAGGAGAATGCCGGACCAGCCGTGCACCGCGACCATTGTCTTGGTCTCATCTTTTTTGAGATGGATCATGGGATCTGCTCCACCACCTGCGCTTCGCCCATGAAACGCGATACAACCAAGCCGCCGTGCATAAGGAACAGCACGGCGGCCACCAGCGCCACGCGCCCGACGCGGGGGTCCAGACAAGCATGGAAGAACAGCGCGGCCCAGATGAGTGGCGCGAAAACAAGTGGGAACACCAGATTATCAATGCCCGCCGCACCGCCCGGTAGCCAGAGTGGCATCCCGGCCAAAAGCGTGAGCGCCACGATGATCGCCACGGGCCCGGCAAGAACAATCCGCGCCCATGAGCGCCAGGAACGAGACGAGGTGGTGGTAGCCCTTCGATGCATTGGCACCGAATAATACAGCGAAGCAATATTAACAAGGGAATTGCTATTGATAATCTATCGCAATTATATAAGACCACAGCCCTGCTGGAGACTCAACAAGGGTGCGTGATGAACAAAATGATGGTGATGGCCGGGTTCGCCGGCGTGTTGGTCACTCAGCCGGCATGGGCCGATGACAGCACGGATGCACAAGCACCCCGTGATGAAATCGTCGTAACCGCCGCGAACGCCGGTACAAAAACCCAGACGCCGCTTATCGAGTTGCCCCAACCAATCACGATCATCACCTCGGACCAATTCACCGCACAAGGCGCGATCAGCATCAGCGATACGGTTAAGTATGCCGCTGGCGTCCTGGCCAACCCCTATGGCCGCGATACCCGTGTAGATGGCTTCAATGTCCGCGGCCTCGATGCGCTCCAGTTCCGCGATGGCATGCGCGACATATTTTCCTATTATGCCAGCATCACGGCGGACCCCTACAATTTCTCCCGCGTGGAGATCGTGCGCGGGCCTGCGTCTGTGCTCTTTGGCCAAGGCTCAATTGGCGGCTTGGTCAATCTCGTCTCCAAGACCCCGGAGTTCAGAACAGGAGGGGAACTTTCCCTCGTCTATGGCAGCTATGACCGCAAGGAAGCGCTGGGCGACGTCAATATTGCGCTTAGCGATACTTTGGCCATTCGCGCAGTTGGCCGCGTCCGCAAAGCTGACACTTATGTCGATCATGTTCCCGACGATCGCGTGATGTTCGCTCCATCGCTGCGCTGGCAGCCCACACCCGATACCGACATCGTGCTGACCGGCCTCTATCAAGAGGACGATACTGGATCGACTTCGCAGTTTTTGCCGATCGTAGGCACGTTCCATCCGAACCCGTCCAACCCCGATGGAAAGCTTGATCGCTACACCTTCGTCGGGAAAGCAGGATGGGATCGTTATAACGGCCGCTCGCTTCAGGGCGGTGCCTCGATCACCCACAACTTCTCGGACAACGTCTGGCTCAGCCTCAAGGCCCGCTACATCGATAGCGACCTTGAATATTTCACCCATTACGCAGACAGTTACACCAACCCGACCGATCCTTTCGCAGTTTACGGTGCGGATGGTCGGACTATCGGCCTTTCTGCCGATGCCAGCGATGCACGGATGAATGTCTTCTCGACCGACAACAACCTGCAGTTCAAGTTCCATACTGGCGACCACATTGAGCACACGATGCTCATCGGCATCGACTACAGTTGGAACAAGGTTCGCAAGCGATACGCTGGTGGTTCAGAAATCGTCGACATCTATGATATCGATTACGATGCGCTGCTCACTTACGACCCCAGCGGCCCCTTCAGCTCCGAAAGTCAGAAACAGTTGGGCGTCTACGTGCAGGATCAAATCCGCTTCTTCGACCGCGTCTCGGTTGTTGTGGGCGGCCGCCGCGATCATGTGAAGCACTCCTCGGGAAACACTGACAATGCCACCACGTTTCGGGCCGGCATCATCGGCGAGATCGGTGCAGGTTTCTCGCCCTTCTTCAGCTATACTGAGAGCTTTCTCCCGATTGCCGGATCCATCGACAACGGGGACGGCACCTTTGGCAATCCTTATAAGCCCCAGAGCGGCACTCAGTACGAGGTCGGCTTCAAGTGGCAGCCGACCCGTCGTGCGCTGGTTACGGTCACAGCCTTCAAGATCAAAGAGCAGAACCGCGTCCTCTATCTGTCGAATGGCGCAACGAGCCAGTCCGGCAAGTTGAAAACCAAGGGCATCGAATTTGAGGCGAGCTATACCCTGCCCGAAAATTTCGAACTGCTGCTCAACTATGGTTACAGCAAGCTCCGCTCGGAGGTGGACACGAGCCTGGACTATATGCCGCGCCACACCGCATCGATCTGGTCGACCAAGAGCTTTGATCTGACGGAACGTGCACGTTTGCGTCTTGGTGCAGGCGTGGTTTATAACAGCAACAGCAAGTCGACTGGTCCCCTCGATCCCTACGGGCTCAATCCCGCCATTCCTAGCGGTGAACTCTATTCGGTCATCACCCCGTCCCGCACCACCATCGATGCCCTTGCAGAAATCACTTGGGACAAATGGCGCTTCGCTCTCAATGCGACCAACTTACTGAACAACAGAAATTTTGCTTCCTGCCTTGCACGGGGCGATTGTTTTATGGCTGCGCCGCGCAACGTAATGGGGACCGTGGGTCTGCGTTTCTGATTCAGGCACATGAGGATCTCAATGCAGGTTGCTCTGCAGGTTATGATCAGGCTCTTTTGGGCTTGCCCTTCCGGCTTTTTCGCGACGATCGATCTTGTAGCTGGAGACATATTGCTCCAACACGAGCGCATCCAGTCCCTGAAACAGTTCGTGCGCATGCCATGGAACGCGGGAATCTATTGCCGAGCCATTCAACACACCTCTCCAACGTGGTTGGCGCAACGGACGTGAGCTAATCCGCTCCTGCCCCTTGCGCTACTTTAGTCGCTCGGGCATCATGATGAATGAAAGGCCGGTATCGGACCAATCTGAACTGCTGAATGTCGGCTATATCGGCGTATCGAGACCGGCCTATAACACGCGTCCCGTTGAGCGACGATATTCGGTGGGAGATTGCCCCTGCCATTGCCGAAATGCGCGGCTAAATGCGGTGGTATCACTCAATCCGACCCGGGCAGCAACCTCGTTGAGTGAAAGGTGCTCCTCCGAAAGCAGCATCAGCGCGATCTCGTGACGGCAGCGCTCCTTGATCATCTTTATGGAAGTCCCTTCATCCGCCAAACGACGTTTTAGTGTGGTCGGACTGATGCTGAATTGGTCGGCCAGTTCTGCGGTCGTGGGGGGCGTCTTGCGTTGCGCAAGGGCCGCGCTGAAAAGACCTCTGACACGTTCCGACATCTGGGTTTGACGCGATTGCATTGCGGTCAGGTCGAACGGAAAGTTCTTCAAAAGCTCCCGTAGCTCCGATGGAGATCGAATGACGCGATATCCCAGATAGCGTGCTGGAAAGATCAGCGCATTTCCTGGACAATCATAGAATATCTGGTGGGGGACCAAGTGCGCAACTGGATCATCCTCCATGAATTTCCGATAGACCATCTCGATCGTGAGCGGCTCAATGTCCTCTCCGATCAGCCAGCCGAACAGGCGATGGTAAGCGTAAAGCCCCGTGATGTCTGAAAGGAAAGCACTGACATCGTGCTTTACTCTGAATGAGCCCATTTTGAACTCGGCTCGATCGCCCAATATCTCGAGCGCTATCTCACCTGCCCGGTGCTGTATCATGGCGGAGAAAGAAGCCGCACGCTCGATCACCTCAGCCAGTGTGTCGCACGTGATGAGACAATGGCAAAGCATTTCATATTCTATGCGCTCAAGCGGCTTTAACCCCGTATCGATCCTCGCATAACGGTCCAGGATGACGACGCATTCCCGGTAGATCGAGATGAACTGCTCCTGCGTCAGCCGGGTGCGTGCATTCATTCTACGCCAGCGGGCACACAGGCCCGGCAACCCTGCATTCCGCAGTATAGCGCTCGCATCTTCTCCAGCTTCGGCAACCTTGAGCAGCAAGGCGCGAGCCACCTCTGCGGAAGGCAGCGGGCGGGCGGGTTGACTGAGATGCTTGGCCATATCGATGGTCCATTTCGTCGTTATCTTTGGTCTATTCTGTCATTTACGTTAGGCCGTTCCAAGCGCAAGATTGCCAGCACAAATTGAGCCGCGAAATCGAACATCGGCGGACATCACCAAGGCATTTGGTTCCAGGAGAGGGAAGATGGCTTACTTTCGCTCGGCGATGGCGTGCGCCTTCGTCACGCTTGCATCCACGATATCGAGCAATGCTCTCGCACAGTCCTCCGCGGTTACGGCGACGGCGGAGCAGAATCAGGGTGTAGATGAAATCATTGTTACGGCGCAGAAACGCGAGGAAAGCCTCCAGGATACGCCGATCTCCATTGCCGCGCTTTCCAGCCGGGCCCTGGAGAACAAGGGTATCAATGACATCACTGATCTCCGCTCTGCTGTGCCCAGTCTTCAGGTCACACCTCACCCCAACAGTTCGGTGACCGCTCGTGTTTTCATTCGCGGTGTGGGCAATAACGACGATCAGCTCACGGCCGACCCGTCTGTCGCAGTCTATCTTGATGGTGTCTACGTCGCGCGCAGCCAAGGGCTCGCAAGCGATCTGGCAAATATCGAGCGGATCGAAGTGCTGCGCGGACCGCAGGGTTCGCTTTACGGGCGAAATGCCACCGGCGGCGCGATCAACTATATCACCAAGGCGCCGGAGCTAGGTGAGTTCGGCGGTGCCCAAACCTTCACGCTGGGCAATTACAACCAGTTCCGTTCGCGTACACGCCTCAATGTGCCCATTGGCGATAAGCTCGCCATCGAGCTGGGTTATCTTCATGCTCAAAAAAATGGCTTCGTGAAAAATGCCGGAACGGGAGTGAAACGCTGGGGAGATCAGCGGCGCGACGCCTACAGGGCCGCCGTTCATTGGCAACCGACGGATACGCTCGATGTGCGCTACGCGTATGACCGTTCGGATATTAACGATACGCCTTCGTTCGTTCTGAACGTTCCATTTTATCCTAGTGTGGCGGATCGCCCCAAATCGGGTTCGGTTTTCGTCAACGATCTCCTCCCTAATGATGTTACGGCCCAAGGGCACAACCTCACATTGAGTTGGGAACTTGGAGATGATCTGACGCTGAAGTCGATCACCGGCTATCGCAAACTGCACAATTTCTCGAACCAGAACAGCTTTACGGGAGTCCTCGGGCCTTTCCCTGTCACATTGAGCCGCTTCGATCAGAATCAGAAACAATTCACCCAAGAAGTCCAGGCTATAGGGAATTTGATGGATGGGCGGCTCGAATATGTGCTGGGCGCCTATTACTTTCGCGAAAGTGCCCATAGCTTTGATCAGACTAGCATTCTCACCCAACCCCGCACAGACCGGGCAATCACGATCAAGAACAATGCCTATGCGCTGTATGCTCAGGCCACACTCCGTCCTGCCGCGCTCGAAGGTCTTTATTTGACCGGAGGTCTGCGCTGGTCGCGTGATGAACGCCGTGCGACGCTGCAACAGAACCGGGTGCCGAGCAATGGGCCGATCGTGGTGGGGCCACGAGGCGAAGGAGATCGCAATTTCACCAATGTGAGCCCCAGCTTCGTCATCGGTTATGAAGCATCGAAAAATATCAACATCTACGCAAAGTATGCCCGTGGCTATAAAACGGGGGGATACAACATTCGGGCCTCTACGATCGATCGCTTCAATGCTGGATATGACCCGGAAACGCTAAATTCCTACGAAATCGGCCTCAAGTCGGAGCTGTTTGACCGGCGCCTGCGCTTGAATCTTGCGGCCTATCAACTCGACTACAGGGATATTCAGACCAACGTTCAGGTCGATCCGCTCAACCCTGGGCTGACCGATGTCTTCAATGCGGGCAAGGCGCGTATCAAGGGGATCGAAGCCGATATTACTTTGCGTCCGGTGCACGCTTTGACCTTGGGGTTGAGCTACGCCTATCTGGATGCAAAGTATCGCAAGATCGTCGACCTGGCCGGCAACGACATCACCAGCCGCTATACCTACGTCGAAGCGCCAAAGCACACCATTTCCAGCAATCTGGAATATATCTTTCCTGAAACTGGAGCAGGCACGCCTTCGCTCTATGTGGACTATTATTATCAAAGCAAGAAATACACGGCCACCGGCGATCCACGCTACATCATTGGCGACTATGGATTGCTTAATGCACGCCTAAGCCTGTCCGACATTCCCATCGGCTTTGGTAAATGGAAGCTTTCGGCGTTCGGCAAAAATCTCACGGGCAAAAAGTATTATATAGCCCATTATCAGGGGTTTGTTCCGGCTGCGATCTATGGCGAACCTCGGACATACGGCGTCGAACTGTCCTTTGAGTTCTGAATTTCAATAGTTTCCGAAGCAGAGCAAATGTGAACGGAGTAAGTATCGTGAATCCGAATGTCTGCCTCGACACCCCGAGTACGGGCGTCATCATCACGGGTGGTGCTTCTGGTATTGGGCTGGCGTCCGCGGAATGCCTCGCGGCGGTCGGCCGCCCGGTCGCAATCTGGGATATCGACGGGGGTCGCGCCCAAGAAGCCGCAACATCCATCGCTTCCCGATACAATGTTCCCACGACTGCCATCGAAATCGATTTGCGGCGCGCGGATGGGATCATCGAGGGAGTCGAGCAAACACGCAATAGCTTGCCCAATATAGGTGGCCTGGTCCACGCGGCGGGCATTGTCGATACAGCTTCGCTCGATGGGCTTACGCTACAATCCTGGGACGAGGGCATGGCAATCCATCTGCGCTCTTTGGCATTCCTGGTGCAAGCAATCTTACCGGATTTAAAGGCGCAGCCCGATTCCGCAGTGGTGGCCATTGCTTCAATCAACGCCACTCTCGGGAACCACATGAATCCCGTTTATACTGCCGCGAAAGGCGGGATGGTTTCCCTGGTTCGTTCACTGGCAGACCGATTGGCCCGCGACGGCATCCGGATCAATTCGCTCTCCCCTGGTTTGATCATGACTCCCATGACCAAGCCGGCGGTTGATAGACTTCCCGCGAACTCCTTCGAAAAACGAATATTGCTCGAACGGCTTGGTCAACCTCACGAAATTGGCCGCGTCGTCCGTTTTCTTCTTTCTGCCGAGGCGAGCTACATCACTGCTGCACAGCTGGTTGTAGATGGTGGAAACATCTCTTCTCAACGCATCTAACATTCTGGTCGTCGGAGACAATCATGCGTAATTATCTGTTTGCAAGCGTGACCGGTGCTCTTCTCTGCACTCTTTCGCCATTCGTGAGTGCGGCCGAAGCCCCAGGCCGGAATACGCACGTATTGTTGACTGCCGAGCAAGATCGGCTCCAGGCAAAAGCTCGACGCCTGGTTGCGAGCGATGTCGTGCAGAGAGAGATTGGGCAATCAATCGCCTATCTCAAAGCCAATCACGGATATCTTACGGACAAGGACCGTACCGAGATCGAACCATATGTTCGCGATCTGGCATATTGCGTTGCGCTGGTAGTGGCCAATTCGGACCCGTCGCGCCCTCATGTGCTTTATAATGGGTTCCCCGGAGCCCAGTATGGCTTGGTCAATCCCGACAATATCTATCGCTTCATCCCAGTCTCACCAGCCTATCGTTATCGCGTAACCGGGCGTTTGGGTGGGGCTGCTCACGTGTCGTTTGAATTGAAGGATACCGCTCCATTCGAAGGTGGCCGCCTGGGCCGCAATTTTGCGACTCTTTCGTCCGAGATGCTCAAAAGCACCCCCGATGGGGCATTTACGATCGAACTCGGCAGCGAACCTGCCAATGGCCGGGCGAACTACATCCAGCTGGTAGAAGGGTCGAGCCTGCTGATGATCCGCGACACCATGGATGATTGGGGCGCGGCGCCAATGTCCCTGCAAGTCGAAAGGGTCGATGGGCAACCTCTGCCGGAGGCCGATGACACAGTCCTTGCTGAAAGGGCTGCGGCCGGTCTCGCGAAAGCACTCAGACTGTGGATCGAGACACCCTACAAATACAACTTCAACATTCCGGTAAACACATTACCCACCCCCCGATCAACGGGTAGTGGTGGACTCCAGGGCCAGTACAACACCGGGGGACATTTCTCTCTCGCCGAAGACCAAGCACTGGTGATCACATTAAATAAGGGGAATGCCCGGTATCTCGGCTTTCAATTGGGTAGCAACCTGTATGTGCCCTTCGAATATGCCCGGCATACCAGTAGTCTTACGGACAAACAGGCAAAGCCCAATCCTGACGGCTCATACACGTACGTTATCTCCTTGCGAGATCCGGGGGTCGCAAACTGGCTGGACCCTGTCGGTCATCGAACCGGCTTGATGTTCATACGCTGGCAGGGGTTGGAAAGGCCGTTGACAGCTTCAGAGGCTCCAATCGTGAAATTGGTGGATGTCGAACGGCTTTCGCAAGCACTCCCGACCGGAGTCCCTCGAATATCGCCGGCCGAGCGGCAGGAACAACTCCACCGACGGCAACGCGATATCGATCTGCAACGCAAGTAAACAAGCCCCCGCTTTGATGGGAGGGCAAGTGCACAGGTCAGGCAATCTGAATGGATGACGGGTTTGGGAGCTGCTTAAAGTCTGTCTGAATGTCGCCTTCGTCGGCGAATGCCATCATACCTATGATTAAGCTGCTCCCATGAGGTTCCGATCAGAGTGTATTGTGCCAAAAGGGTAGGCGCGTTGCTTCCACGACGCGGGTGAGAATTTTGGGGTGGAGGCGCGCGAGGTAATATGCGGCGAACCGCAGCACCGGCAGTTCCAGACCATTCTGAATGGTCATTGCCCGAGCAATCTGCCGATGGGTCTGGGAAGCAAGGAGGTTGTGATAAATCGGGGCATCATGTCCCGAAAGGACGCAGTGCGCGGCCAGAAAAGCGCTGCGCAGGGCTATCGCCATGCCATCGCCGGTAAGCGAGGGTGTCATCGCCCACCGGTCACCCAGGCTCAACACTTTCGCTGAGGTGTGATCGCGAGACGGTCGGCCGTAGGTCAGGTTAGCGATTGCCACCGGTTTTTCGAACAGCGGCTCGGCATTTGCCAGCATCCGTTGCACGATGGGGCTACTCTCGAGCCATTCACATACCGCCCCCCACTCGCCGCCAAGCCGCAAGAATGTTTTGCGGCGCAGCAAAAGACAGAGATTGGCGCGGCCCCGCCCAACTAGCTGGAGCCCCGCATAGCCGCCATTAAACAGCGCCAGCATAATGGTGCCTGCCAGTTGCTCTGCGGCAATCGGGGCTAGCCGGTAATGCATTTTGAAACCGATGAAGCCATCTTCGATGCGGCCGGGAAGTGCCACGCCCTGTTCGCGGATCGGAAGCTTGCCGGTTGCGAGCAGGACCTGACGGCCTTCGTATTCCCCTTGTGCCGTGCGTGCGATATGCCCGTTGAGTTCAAGCACCCGCACACCGCGCTGGATGTGCGCACCGCTCATCTCAGCCTTTCTGATCAGTGCTTCATCGAGCGTGTAACGGCTGAGACCTAATGCAGTGAATGGCAGTGCCGCTTCGATCTCGCAATGGCCTTGCACGAGACGGATCCGACCAATCGGTACGGCGCCAAGCGCAAGGGGATCGACACCTAGCTGGTGAAGATGGTTTATCGCCTCAATCGACAGGAATTCGCCGCAGACCTTGTGATGGGGGCCGGTCTCGCGTTCCAACAGGCTCACCTTTTTTCCGCCGCGTGCGATCAGGCATGCGGCGGCGCTGCCGGCAAGGCCTCCACCCAGAATGAGAGCGTCGACCACGTCACCCCTCGAAGGTGAAGCGGAAGCTTTCTGCCGCCATACCAGGGCCAAAAGCCAGCGCCAGACCCGGCCCCCGCGACTGGCCTGCAAGCATGCTGGCAAGAACGAACATGAGCGTCGCAGATGACATATTGCCCCGGTCGCGAAGGACGGATCGCGAAGTGGCAAGCGCGTCAGGCGGAAGACCTAACCCTTGTTGCACCGCGTCGAGCACGGTGCGCCCGCCTGCATGGACCGCCCATAGTGCGAAATCATCGGGCGATTGCCCGCGTAGCAGGCCATGACAGTCGCTACGCATAGTCTCTTCGGCGAGCGCGGCGGAAATGCGCGCAGGCACTTCACCGCCAAGATGCATGTCAAAACCCTGATCGCGAATGGCCCAGGTGATCGCGTCGGTGGTTTCCGGTATCGTCATCGCCCGGAAGTCGCGCAGGCCGATGCCGCGAGGTTCCGCCGTGACCAGCGCCGCCGCCGCGCCGTCTCCAAACAGGAGCATAGCGAGGAGACTGGGAAGATCATGGTTGCGCTGGAAATGGATACTGCACAGTTCGAGCGTGACCACGAGCACACGCGCATCAGGCTCGGAGCGGATGATATGATGGGCCAGTCGCAGCGAGTTGACCGCCGCGTAGCAGCCCATGAAGCCGACGACGGTACGCTCCACATCGGGATTGAGGCCTACCTCGGTCACGATTACCTGATCCAGCCCCGGAGCCATGAAGCCGGTGCATGATGCGACGATGAGGTGGGTGATTTTCGTCTTGTCGATATCCGTGCCGAGCGCGGCAATGGCGTTCAACGCAAGGCGGGGGGCATCGCGTTTGTAGCGCGCCATCCGGGCCGCAGTCGATGGCCAGGGGCCATTTCCATAAAACCCTTCGGCATCCGTGATCGTGCCGTCTTCCAGCGTTATCGGCTCCAGGAAGGAATAGCGCCGTTCGATCCCGGAACGTGCAGCCATGCGTTCAAACAGGTACAGCATTCGTTTGTCGGGCAGTTCTGAAGATACGAAACGAAGGAACGCGTCATGCACCTCAAACGGCGGGTTGGCGGTTCCGATGCGGTTGATGTGGGCCACGGTGGAGGTCATACGCGCCGTCCCACGAGAACTGCGTTGAGCCCTCCAAAGGCGAAGCTGCTGGAGATCAGGACTTCCGGTTCGAAGACTTGCGGTTCGAGTACCAGAGGCAGATCACACTCGGGATCGGGGCCGAGATAGTTGATCACCGGCGGGGCGGTGCCTCTGCAAAGAGCCACCAAGCCGAGCAAAAACTCCATTGCGCCGGTCGCACCGATCATATGCCCGTGCGCGGACTTTGTCGCGATAACCCGGTGACGTGCCAGTGCGGAACCATAGACTTGATGCATCGCGGCGGTTTCGGCGATGTCGTTGAGCGTTGTGCCGGTGCCGTGCGTCGATATGAGCGCCGGAGCATCGCAGGCAATGGTGGCATCTTCGTGCGCGGCACGGATCGCGGCAGCAATTCCCTCGACATCGGGTGCCGTCATGTGGGTGGCATCGCTCGACATACCATAGCCAGCCAATTCGCCGTGGACGCGCGCACCGCGGGCCAGAGCATGGCTTTCGCTCTCCAGTACCAGCACGGCGGCCCCTTCGCCAAGAACCATTCCCTGGCGATCACGCGAGAAAGGGCGGCAGGTATCGGGGGCCAGCACACCCAGCGACTGCCACCCGGCAAGGCAGCCGCGCGTGAGACACGCCTCCGCCCCGCCCGCGATAACGACATCTGCCCGTCCGGCGCGGATCATATGCATGGCCTCGCCCAGTGCCTGAGCCGATGAAGCGCAGGCGCCCGACAAAGTCAGTGCAGGACCGCGAACCCCCAACAGCAAGGACAAATGCGCTGCGGGCGCCGCCAGCATCGAACTGGGTATTGTCTGGGGATGGACCTTCGGCTGGCCTCTCGCAAAAAGCCGCTCATACGCGGTTTCGATAGTGAGGTTACCGCCGCTGCCGCATCCGAGCATAATCGCGGTTCGTTGTGCCAATGACGGATGCCGCATCAGTCCAGCATCCGAAACGGCTTCCAGCCCGGCTTCGAGCGCGAATTCGGAAAGCCTGTCAAGCCGACCAAGCCGACGGAGCTGGCCCGGATCCACGCTCTTCAGCAGAGGTGCTGCCTTTTCCTCCTCAGCAACCCATGCCGCTATGCCGGAAGGATCGCACGCGCGGATCGCGCCGCGCCCATCGCGCACCGATTGCCAGTTCACATCGACGCCGTAACCAAGCCCGCTGACACAGCCCATGCCGGTAATGAGCACACGGTTGGTCATTGCGGCACGGCAACGCCGATGCGCTCGAACAGTTGCCGCAAGGTCATATCCCGCGTGAGATCCTCGGGCTGAAGTTCGATCCCATATCGATCTTCGAGTTCGAAGAGCATGCTGACCATATCTATTGAGGAAATATCGAGCGTGGCGAGCGTGGAATCCGGCTGGAGCCGTTCGACCGGAAGCCTTGTCTCATCGGCCACCAAGGCCAGAATATCTTCATAGGTCATCCGCATTCTCCTTGAACCGGGTCCAGTGCCGGGTGCGGCAGATGAAGAGGATGCATCCGGTCACATCGAGCCTGTCATCCCGTACCAGACGTATTGCAGCGCGGTAGGTGCGGCCTGCTTTCGGGTCATAGGCTTGGCCATGACTCCAACCATCGGTGTCGCGCACAAGTCCCGTCAGGATGGCAACACCCACCAGCGGACGGCTGCGACGCGCGGGATCGGGATTGTTGATGTCGCGATCAGGTGCCTTCGGGTCGAGCACGGCCACCAATTTGCCACAAAGCGCATTGCCACACGAATTGATTTCTACCACTCCGGCCCTGTCATCGGTGAGCCACCGCCCATAGACGCTCGTGCGCGCTGCAACCACTTGCGGGAAGCAGGAAATCGCGAGTGCGCAGGCAGACGCCATGCATATACCGTTCATCGCGACGCTCCCGCACGAAATGCAATGAAGATTGCGCCTTTTCTCCGCTTCCGGCAAGCCCCGCGAGCCGCTCAAATAGTGCTTTAATGCGTGGTCAAACAATGAGATAATATTGCAGACCTTGGCCACGAAAGGTTTTCCTGGCCAAGAGGTTGCAGGAGGTCGGACATGATTGTTCGCCACATGATCTCTGTGAGCTTTTTGATGCTTGCACCCGTACAGGCGGCCTCGCAAAGTCCGCCAGCCTTGCCCGACTGGTCCCGCGCCGAGACGGTCAACGTACAGCTCTCCAACTTTCGCTTCACCCCATCCACGATAACCTTGAAGCACGGGCAGGCTTATGATCTGCATCTGGCAAATCAGGCATCGGGCGGACACGATTTTGCAGCGAAGGAATTTTTTGCCGCGGCGACGATCATGGACTCAGATCGCGCGAAGATCTCGGGTGGCAAAATCGCGCTCGGTGCGAAGCAAAGCATCGATGTGCGCTTCATCCCTCCGCATGCAGGAACATACAAGCTGCGCTGCACCCACTTCATGCACAGCTCTTTTGGCATGACGGGCGAGATCGTGGTGCAGTGACCAATCTGTCAGTCCGGTCGCGTCAAGACGAACAAATGGATGCGCCTGATCTCGATGCGCTTACTTATGGCAATGTCTTGCGCGACTTGGCGCTGGTCAACCGTTGGACATTCACTGCGCATTCCACAACCGCCTTCCTTATACGGGCGCTTGGCAATGGCCGGTCGTTCAGCCTGCTGGATGTCGGTTTCGGCTATGGCGACCTGCTGCGCACAATAGCCAGATGGGCGGCGAGACGGAATATCATCGCCAAACTGGTGGGTGTCGATCTCAACCCAGCCAGCGAGGAACTGGCCCGTGCAGCGACGCCGGCAAACCTGAACGTGGACTATCGCACAGGCAACTACGCCGACCAACCCGAACGCTTCGATTTCATCGTGAGCAGCCAGGTCGCCCATCACATGAGAGACGATCAACTGACGCGCTTCGTGCAATATATGGAAAATAACGCCCGTAGCGGTTGGCTGATCTGCGACCTGCATCGCCATGCCTTCGCTTATTACGGATTTCCTCTGCTGGCCCGTGTCATGGGAGTACACCGCATTGTGCGCGAGGACGGGCAGCTCTCAATCGCGCGTTCCATGCGACCGGAAGAATGGCCTCCCGTATTGGCCAATGCCGGGATCAATCCAGAGGCGGCGCGCATTATCCGGCGTGCGCCCTTTCGCATCGCTATCGAACGTCTGTTCCAGGATATGGCCCCTTGATGAGCATTACGCGCCAGCACCCCATGCGGCATGCACTCAAACTTGCCGGCCCGCGCCGAAATGGCGCGCTATCCTGGAGCGCGCGAACGCCGCCTTTGTCGGCGGGCTTATTCGTACGGCTGGTGAACCTATTGCCATGGCAGCTATTGAAGTTTTCGACCAAAAACCTGCCTGATCAGACACGCCAACAAAGCGGACGGTCCGAACGCCTATGCCAGACGTTACACTTTGGCCTGATCTACCCTAGGCGTGAAGTGTAATTTTGTGATCCGCAGGCCGACCATTCGGCAATTTCCGTCCATCCGTCGATCGGTCCACTAACGACCTAAACCTGCGACGCAGCCTGCCACCTAGAAGTCAAAGCGTAAGGCTCGGCAAAGAAGTGGAACTCGAACCGCCGAGGATATTGATCACGTCGATTGTATCTGTGCTTTCGTATCTGGCGCGCTATGATCAACGCCGCGCTGGAGGAAAAGCCGTGAGCCCGTTCGAACACGTGTGACAGAAAACAAACTGATGACGGCATCGAGAAGGCTGGCCTTTATTTTCCAAAAGGGGTCGTCATCCCGAAAAATCGATCGCGATCACGCGGGGAGGCGGTTTCAAATGCGAACGTATCTATAGCCTCGCTTTCTGCAACTGCCTGCATGCCCTGAATGACCCCGGGACGCCTTGCGACCTGCTGCCGCCATGCCCCCAGGTGCGCGAATTGATCTGGAGCAAAGCCATGCTGCTCCAGATAGAGGCTCCACGGATAGGTCGCGATATCGGCTATGGAGTATTCGTCCCCGCCAAGATAGCGAGTCTGTGCGAGCCGTTCATCGAGCAGGCGATAGAGACGCTCTGCTTCGCGGCGATAACGGGCGAAAGCATAGTCATTATCTTGCCGGGCAGCGAAGGTGAAATGATTGAGTTGGCCTAGCAATGGGCCAATGTTGCAGGCCTGTATCATCAGCCATTGCATCACAGCTGATCGCATTGGCTCTCTGTTCGGCAAAAACCGGCCAAACCGTTCAGCCAAATGAATCAGGATTGCCGCAGATTCAAAGATGATGGTTTCCGGCCCGTTTTCCTCTGTCTGGTACACCAGCACCGGAACCTTGCCGTTGGGATTGCGCTGGCGGAATTTCGGAGTGAACTGCTCACCCCGAAACACATTGATGTGATGAAAGCTGTATGCCTGTTTCAGCTCCGCAAGCATGATGGTGATCTTGCGAACGTTGGGGCTGGCCATGCCATATAATTTGACGGTGGAGGCGCCCGTCATGCCGCGCGCTCCACCACTCTCTTTTCCCCATATGTGACAATTTGTCCGTTCACGCGCTGCTGAATCGCGGTCGTCTTGCTGCGCGGGTTGTAGAACTGGCTATACCATATCCGCACCTTGCCATAAGGGCCGTCAGCCGGGATTTGCATGGGATTGAAGCAGGCTTGCTTGTTTGCCCAGATCTCGACGTCTTGAGCTAACGCATCGTGACTAGCCTTCTGGTATCCACGTGCCACTTGCAGATCTGCTAGTGCCGCTTCAGCTGTCGGCATTTTCACCATGAGCGCGTGCCATACTCGGACCGTGCCATCGTCCACAGGCGTGTGCGCGATCAACATATGGGATGGAAACGTACCGCGCATGTCAGCCTGAAGAATGGCGGGACCTTCGTACCAAGTGTCGAGTGACAGAGTTTCGCCCGTATCAGCTGTCAGTGTACGGTGCCCGGCATCGAAGCGTTGAATGACTTTGTGGCCATCAAAAACGTTGTCAAAGTACTGATTGTCCAGACTGCCATGGATCGGGCCCATGTGGCCAAAATCAGCCATATTATCGACGATTTCGATCGGATGGAGGGCCAGGGTGCCAAAATCGTCGATCACCCAGCGCACCCAACCGTCATCCTCCAGATCCCATGCGGCGAAGGCAGGCAGATCCTGATCCGGCTCCTGCCCTTCTGGATCATGCCACATCCAGATAATACCAGCCCGTTCGATGACGGGATAGGTCGTGAGACGAGCGGCCTTGGGAATGAAATCGGGTGAGTAGGGAATAGCGTTGCATCGCCCGTCAGCCCCGAACCGCCATCCGTGGAAAGGGCAACGAATGGATTCCCCGTCGACGTGCTCTCCGTCCCGCACGATATAGGACGTGCTGTTGATACCAAGATGAGCCCCCATGTGCGGGCAATAGGCATCGACTAGATAAGGCGTACCGCTTGCACCGCGATAAAAGACCATATCCTTGCCGAAGAAGTGCACCGTTTCGGGTTGAGGCCCCATTTGTGCGGCATCGCCGATCATGAACCAACCACGTGGGTAATCGAATTCGCCGAGTTTATAGTTTGCTGTAGATGCCATTGCCCCCTCCGAATTGCGTGGATCTCGGGCAAATTTTGTGTCTCAGACTGCCTCAAGACAAGATCGCAGTCCGCACATCACAGGGTGCAAATTTGCACGCGACTTGCGCCTCTCGCCGTGCAAATATTCGCGTATGATCGAATGGGATAACCTACGCTTCTTCCTCACCACTGTTCGTGCGGGCAACTATACCGCCGCGGCCAAACGGCTGCGTGTGGACCGCACAACTGTCGGCCGCCGCCTTGAACGACTGGAGCATCAGGCGGGCATACCGTTATTTGAACAAGGAGAGGACGGCTATCATCCGACTTCGGCCGGCCATCAGGTCTTGACCATTGCAGATAAGATCGAAGCCCTCGTTACAGAACTTGAGGCGGTACTTTCGGCAAATGCGGACGCAGAGCAAGTCGAGCTTCGTGTTGCCGTGGCAGCCGAGCTTGGTTCTGAGTTCTTGCAGGATCTAACGGATTTTTCGCGTCTGCATCCGCATATCCGGCTGCGCATCAGCACATCCCATGAACCGGAAGACGATGTTGTCACCCGCAAGTGCGAAGTGGGCCTTTGTCTGGTCGATCCGCTGCCAAGGCACCTGCGCGGCATCCGCATCGCTACCCTACGACAGGCAGGATATGCATCGACCACTTATCTCGATCATAAAGGGCGCGCTCTCGCCCCGCAGGAATATGACTGGGTACGCTGCACCAGTTCGTCCCGAGTAAGAGCGATGAAGCAGTGGGACGATATTTTTTGCCGCACCATTCGCGTATCGGCTTATGTAGATAACTGGTCGGCTTTGCGCGGCTCCGCGGAACAAGGATTGGGCGCCGCCTTCCTGTGGACTTTCGTTGCAGATTCAGAGCCCAGATTAAACCGGGTGACACCGCTGCACGAAGAGCTCGGAGTAGGGTTACATCTTGTGGTTCGCGATGATGTGCCGATGGACCAAGCAACACGGCAGTTTATGAATGATATGGCCAAGCGCCTTCCCGTTCGGGTTGGGAACACCTAATGCTTATTGCTGACGCTTATAAACTGAGGCCATAAATGGGAGTGCGAGATCCATATGGTCATGCGCACGGTCTGCTGTCTACAGGTTCACTTTCGTGACCTGAATCGATCTGAATGCATGACTGCTATCAATGAACTCAAGGTAGATAATGAACGACTAGTATAGACGAGACAGGCGTAGGCAGTCTCGGAAATCATAGAACATGACTCTTGAGCAATGCTTCGAGCCAATCGGCAAAGACCTGCAGTCGCTGCGAGAGATGCTGACGATGCGGGTAAAGCAGGGTCATGGGCATGGGCTCTGCCCGATAGTTCACCATCACCTCGGCCAACTCTCCCGCTTCCAGATGCCGTCTGACATCGTAAGCAGGAATCTGGATCAAGCCGAGTCCTGCAAGACAGCAGGCGATGTATGCTTCGGCGCTGTTGACCGTGACGCGGCCCCGCAGCGGCGTAGTGCGTAGTTTGCCATCCTCGATCCATTCCCACTCCTCGACCCGGCCACTGGAAGGGGAGGCATAGTTAACAGCCCAGTGGGCACCAAGATCGTTGGGACTTTCAGGCATGCCATGACGCTTCAGATAGGCGGGGCTTGCGACATTGACCAGCGCCAGCCTGCCGATCGGCCGTGCTATCAGGCCAGAGTCATTCAGAGGCCCGACCCGCAACACACAATCCACACTGTCCTCCACGAGATTCACCGCGCGATCGGTGACACCGAGATCGACATCGATTTGAGGATAACAGTCGAGAAATTCAGGAAGCGCTGGCGCAATGATAAGCCGCCCAATCCGACCGGGAACGTCGATCTTCAATCTGCCGGATGGTTGAGCTGCTGTCTGCCGAAACAGGTTTTCCGTGTCCTCCACCTCGGCGATGAGCCGCTGGCAACGCTCATAGAAAGCTGTGCCGTCTTGGGTCGGTGAGACACGACGTGTGGTGCGATGGAGCAGCCGCGCGCCGACGCGCCCCTCCAGTTCCTGCACCGCTGCCGACACCGACGAGCGTGGGACGCCGAGCGTATCGGCGGCGCGGGTGAAGCTCGCGCACTCGACGACGCGGGAGAAAATACGAAACAGATCAATACGATCCAAGCGAAAAGGCCTTCATTATGCAGATTTTCTGACAGGTGATGTCAAAATGATCGCCTTTATCGTTCAATGCTAGCCAGTATTTTCTTGCCATGAAAGCGGCCGCTGACGTGGTCGCCATATTGGCAAAGGAGGCCATCCCATGACCAATCACAGCATCAAGGGCAAAACCGTCATCATAGCCGGTGGTGCGAAGAATCTCGGCGGGCTGATCGCACGCGACCTCGCCGAACATGGCGCGAAGGCGATCGCCATCCACTACAACAGCGCGGCAACGAAGGCGGATGCGGACGCCACGATCGCTGCCATCAAGGTCGCGGGCGCAGAAGTCGTCGCCTTCCAGGCCGATCTCACCACAGCCGGTGCAATGGAAAAGCTCTTCGCTGACACTGTTGCCGCCATCGGCAAGCCCGACATCGCCATCAACACAGTCGGCAAGGTGCTCAAGAAGCCGATGGCCGAAATCTCGGAAGCCGAATATGACGAGATGAGCGCGATCAACGCCAAGTCCGCCTTCTTCTTCATCAAGGAAGCTGGCAAGCATCTCAACGACAACGGCAAGATCTGCACGCTTGTTACCTCGCTGCTGGGAGCGTTCACGCCCTTCTATTCGAGCTATGCCGGCACCAAGGCGCCGGTCGAGCATTTTACCCGGGCGGCATCGAAGGAATTCGGCGAGCGCGGCATCTCGGTGACCGCGATCGGCCCCGGCCCGATGGACACACCCTTCTTTTATCCGGCCGAGGGCGAGGATGCCGTTGCCTACCACAAGACCGCAGCAGCACTCTCGAAGTTCTCGAAGACGGGCCTGACTGACATTGAGAACATTGTCCCCTATATCCGCTTCATGGTTTCGGAAGGCTGGTGGATGACTGGACAGACCATCCTCGTCAATGGCGGCTATACGACCAAGTAATGGTATCAGCCGGTGGTTCGTTTGACGGATGACCATCCGACTTATCGGTGTATCCTGACAGGCAGTTTTTAGCCGACACTCCGGCCATGATCGACAAATGCGCTCATGGCATTTTTCAA
The DNA here is from genome assembly GCF_019803445.1 of Caenibius sp. WL. Classification (NCBI taxonomy): domain Bacteria; kingdom Pseudomonadati; phylum Pseudomonadota; class Alphaproteobacteria; order Sphingomonadales; family Erythrobacteraceae; genus Caenibius; species Caenibius sp. WL. The sequence goes on along the minus strand of NZ_CP081844.1, from coordinate 1,551,230 downwards.
GAGAATGTCATGAGTATTCGTTGGCGTATTAGTGGAACTTTGCATGTTGCTCGTTCCATTCGGCGCTGCTGGCGGCCGCAATCGAGGGAGCGACGCGATCAACGATGCGGGCAACCGGTCTCAAAGTCCAGAATGCGTATTGTGGGCGATACAGCGATCGGGATTAATTGTCGCAGATGTGTTCGGGGAAACCACTTATTGCTTTTCCACCTACGGAGATTCGCAAGGGCTCTGGCTGATCTTCCGGCGTAAGTGCGCCCCGGCACGCGAAGAAATCATTAGCGTCGTGAAATAGACCTGCCGTTTCGTCACCATAACGGCCAATAAGGACCCCGCGATAATTGCGCCCGAAGCCCACAACCGACTCGGTGAGCGACTTTTCGTGCGCGCTTTCCTGCCATGGAGGAGTTGATGCGTGCTCGCACCTACCAGCCGGCAATACAATCGCAGCTCGACAGGTAGGTCGCGGCGCTGGATGGCCCTTTCCATCACGAAACGGCAGCATCGCGGCGCCGACCACAGGCGGCAAAACGCGATCATAGCACGCGATCTTAATCAACGGCAGGTTTCGCCCCCCCAACGACAAGCGTGGAATGTCCGATAGTTGGCGGCGCTGACGTGGCCATTGCATCACCAGAATGTCAGCTTTCGTCGTTGCCGGCCTAAAACTAGACTGTCGCTTCACGACCCAATAACAGCCAGAGTTCTCTCGTTCGTTCGGAAATGGTCTCAGCCCGAAATGCCAGATTCCCGTGCTTCTAGAGGCATGGCGCACCCGAGATGACGAAGATGAGAACTAGTCAATCATCGCTTTTGAGGTGCCGGTGGCCCATTTTCAACTCTTCCCAAGTCAAGCAGAACGCTATGATGGTATGTTCCCAACCGCTTGGCGCTGCTTCGCGCATTCGCGGCCGAGAAAGTCGAGCAGCGCACGAATGGACGGCAGCAAGCCTCGCCGTGAGGGAAACACCGCATGGACAATGCCGGCACGAGGCTGCCAGGCCGGCAGAACATGCATGAGCCGCCCGGCTTCTATGTCTCCCCAGATCATCATCGTCGGAAGCTGAACGATACCCACACCGGCCATCGCTGCTTCGCGCAATGCCGCCATGTCATCGGTAACAAGACGCGGCCGGTGTGGAATGACCGCCTCCTGACCATCGTCATGACTGAGCCGCCAATGATGCTCACGATGCGGGGGACCGAGATCGAGGCTTGGCAGCCCGGCAAGATCGCCTGGTGATGATAACGCTGCAGCAACCAGCGTCGGGCTGGCGACTAGGCACTGCGTACTCTCATCAAGGCGGCGCATGATGAGATCGGTCGGCTCTAGCGGCGGGAAGCGAACACGGATCGCAATATCGAAGCCCTCAGCGATCACGTCGATGCGCCTATTCGTGCTTTCCAGATGCACTTCGACGGCGGGGTTTTCGAGCATGAACCGGGCGATCAGTGCGCCGAACTGGAAGTTGGCGAGCGCGACCGGGCAGCTTACCCGGACGATGCCTCGCGGTTCGGCACGGATCTGCGCGATCACCTGTTCGGCGGCCTCGGCTTCGACCAGCATGGCGACACAACGATCATAGAACTCGCGGCCGATCTCAGTGACGGAGAAGTGACGCGAAGAGCGGTTGAGCAAACGCACGCCCAAGCGCTCTTCCAGCAACAGGATGCGGCGGCTGAGCTTGGATTTCTGGACGCCGAGCGCGCGTCCGGCAGCCGCGAAGCCGCCATGATCGACCGTCTGGACGAAGTAATAGAAGTCGTTGAGGTCTTGCATCGTCCCATTTATAGGACGCAGCGACAGGATTCACAATCTTCCGACCGCAGCGTCGTAGGTCTATTTTCGGTGCAACAGCGAGGAAGCCAAGGAGCGCCTCGTGCCGGAGACGAAACATGGTCAAGCAAATCCTAGGCCGTTACGGCAACAATCGCGGCCACTGGGTTGGCGACGGCTTCCCCGTTCGTTCGCTCTTTTCCTATAATTCTCTGGGCGCACACATTAGCCCATTCCTGCTGCTCGACTATGCGGGGCCGCATTATTTCGAGCCGACCACGGATCGGCGCGGCGTCGGCCAGCATCCACACCGTGGCTTCGAGACCGTCACCATCGTCTATGACGGTGAGGTCGAGCATCGGGATTCCTCCGGTAATGGTGGCGTCATCAGGCCCGGCGACGTGCAGTGGATGACGGCAGCCGGCGGGATCATTCATGAGGAGTATCGTTCACCGGCCTTTGCCAAGACCGGCGGCCCGTTCCGCATGATCCAGCTCTGGGTCAACCTGCCAGCCAAGGACAAGATGGCTCCGGCCGGCTACCAGGGCATCGTCGCCGCCGACATCCCTTCGGTCGATCTGCCCGAAGGCGCTGGCAAGGCCCGGATAATCGCTGGCGAGTTCGGCGGCGTGACGGGACCGGCGCGGACATTCACACCAATTAACATCTGGGATGTAGCGCTCAGTCGTGACGCCGATGCCACTCTCGACCTGCCTGAAGGCGACATCGCCATGGTGGTCGTGCTGACCGGCCATGTCACGGTCAACGGCGCGCAGGGCGCGGGCGAGGCCGAGATGATCCTACTTGGCCGCGAAGGCAGCGGCGTCAGCGTCCATGCCGATGGCGATGCGAAGCTGCTGGTTCTGACTGGCGAGCCGATCGACGAACCGATCGTCGGCCATGGTCCGTTCGTAATGAACGACGAGGCAGAAATCCGCCAGGCCATTGACGACTATAACAGCGGCCGGTTCGCGAGGATTGCTGCCTGAGTGGATGGCCCCGCCACCGTCATGTGGTGGGTCCATCTTTCATGCAGTTGGGACGGCATTGCTCGCTTCCGTCCCTCACCGCCGGGCCTGCACCCGCGCGGCGCCACGGCGAGCGTCTGAAACGAAGGAAGGAATATATCCATGTCCAGTGAACCGATCCGCGATCCCAAGGCCGATCATCTGCTCACTCCGCAGAACGCAGCCTTCATCATCATCGACTATCAGGCTGTCCAGGTGAACTCGATCGCCTCGATGGACCGCCAGCTCCTGGTCAACAACATCGTCGGCTGTGCGAAGGCGGCGGTGGCTTACGGGCTGCCGGTGATCCACTCGACGGTGAACGTCGAGACCGGACTCAACAAGCCACCCGTGCCCCAGGTGCGCAAGGCACTCGAAGGCTATCCGACCTACGACCGCACGACGATCAACTCGTGGGAAGATGTTGAGTTTAAAAAGGCGGTGGAGAAGACTGGCCGCAAGAAGCTAATCATGACCGCGCTGTGGACCGAGGCGTGCCTGACCTTCCCGGCGCTCGACGCACTCGCCGAAGGCTATGAGGTCTATGTTCCCGTCGATGCGGTCGGCGGCACGTCGGTCGCCGCGCACGAGGCAGCGTTGCGCCGAATCGAGCAAGCTGGTGGCAAGATGATCTCTGTGCCACAATTGTTCTGCGAGCTTCAGCGCGACTGGAAGCGTGCAGAGACAGTGCCCGCTTTCATGAACTTGTTTATCGAGACCGGCGGCACTGCCGGGCTCCAGTTCGCCGCCGATAAGGCGGAATGACTGGATATATCCCGCCGCCGCGACCGTCGCCCGACGGTGGGATGCCGACAGTTCGATGCGCACCTCTCTCCGTTCGAGAGTTTCCGCTCTTTGCTGCGGAAGGCTCAGGCCACGAGGTTTTGCCACTCAGCATTCCGGCTGGAAAAATCCCCGGGGATGCAATGACAACTCTGAACGATCGCGCGCGCGCCGCAGCGCGGCATGATTGGCGGTCGGTTCGATCAGGCTAATTTCCGCTATGTGGGGAAAGGGGATACTGACATTTCTCAATCCAATTCATCCTGAAACCCTGACGGATACGCGATGCAATGGCGGACATCCGAAGGTATCCTCTGTTGACCTGAAAAATTTGGACTAGTATCTAAAATTTGTGCATCGGAAGCGCTTGCCTCCTCGTTTAATGATCCCGACATTTTTGTACTCAGGTGAACTGACTTATGAACAATGTTCCCGCCATGTTTGCGTTGACGGACAAAGTTGCGATCGTGACCGGCGCGAGCCGTGGCATTGGTCGCGCCTGTGCAATCGCTTTCGCGCAGGCGGGAGCCGATGTCGTTCTTGCCGCACGCCGCCAGGAGGACCTGGATGTCGTTGCGCGTGAAATCCACGACCTAGGACGGCGTGCGCTCACAGTTGTTTGCGATGTCAGTAACGAGGCATCCCTCGACGCCCTGGTTGCCCGCACCTTGTCCGAATTCGGCAAGATTAACATTCTCGTGAACAACGCAGGCGGAACGGGCCCGAACGATCCCGACCAGACCAGCGCGGAACAGTTCAATGAAGCACTGATCTGGAACGTTACTCCGGCGTTCCTGCTGACGAAGAAGGTCGCTGGCGCAATGCGTGAAAGCGGTGGTGGATCGGTAATCAATATTTCTTCCGCTGCAGCACGCTTCGCGCAGAGGAACTTCAGCGCGTATGGCGCGGCGAAGGCTGCGTTAAACCAGATGTCCCGTAATCTTGCTCAGGATTACGCTCCTCACGTGCGTGTTAACGTGATCGAGCCGGGTCCTATCCTCACGGATTCGCTGGCGGGTTATTTCGAAAGCACCCCGGACGTGGCCAAGAGTATGCTCAAATTCATTCCGCTCGGCACCTTCGGGCAACCGGAGGACATCGCCGCAGCGTGTCTATTCTTTGCATCCGATGCATCGCGCTGGGTGACAGGCAAGGTTCTTGGCGTTGAAGGGGGCGCAGAATATCTTTCCTGATGACGATGCATCGAAGCAAGCGCGATAGATTGGCTGGCGGACGTTTGCGGAATGGGGAAAAGAAGCCCGGACCTCGCGCTTAATACCATTCAAATGTTCGCGAAGTTGGCATGTCCGCTCAGGCAGCTTCCCTGAGAGATGGCAATCACCCTGAGCACCACTTCCTTTCCCTGACTTCGATCCCGGCTTGCGCGGGGCTGGCGCCGCCTATCGCGGCGAAACGCCTGCTCAAAGCAGCGGCACCTGCTCCGAAGCGGTCGGTGCCGGGGGGTAGTGATAATCGCGTTTGACAGGGACGAGCTGTCACTCACATCGCCGCTGAAATCGGTGTTGGCCTTCACCCTCACCGATCGTCAGGGAGCGTTTGTCTATTCGCTTACCGCCTGCCGCTTCGCCGCGATTGCGGCGAGTGCCCGCCGGTCGACTTTGTCCAGGGCATTGAGCGGGAGCGCGTCTGTGAACAGGATGCCACGCGGAACCTTGTAGCGGGCGATCTTCCCGGCGAAGTAATCGATGATCGCCGCCGCGTGTGCCGCTTGCCCCGGGCGCAGCACCACCGCCAGCAGCAGCACTTCACCCAGCCGGTCGTCCGGAATACCGAAAGCAGCCGCCTGATCGACCGCCGGATGAGCCAGCGCCACCGCTTCGACTTCGGCGCAGCCGATATTTTCGCCGCCGGAAATGACGATGTTCTTCTTCCGGTCGACGACATGGAGATATCCATCGGCGTCGATCCGCCCGAGATCGCCGGTCGCGATCCAGCCGTCCTGCTTCGTCCGCGCGGTATCTTCGGGCCGGTTGCAATAGCCGATCATGATCGTCGCCCCGGCGATGCAGATTTCGCCCACTTCGCCCGGCGCCACATCGGCCCCCGCATCATCGACGATGCGCACGTCGACAATCGGAATCGGGCGGCCCGAAGATGTCGGGCGATCCAGCAGGCTCTGCCCGGCGATGCCGTTGACCGAGCCGGTTTCCGTCTGGCCATAGCCGTTGCTGACCATCACCCCGGGGAAAGCCGCGGTGAGTTCCGTCAGCAGCTTCGGCGTAATCCCCTGCCCGCCGACCGAGAGGAAACGCAGGTTGGACAAATCCCGGCCTTCGCGCGGCGCCTTGAGCAGATCCCACAGCATCGCGGGCGAGCCGGAGAACCCGGCCAGCCGTTCCTGCTCCAGCAGATCGATCACTTCGCCCACGCGCCATTTGCCGGTCATCACGATCTTGCCTCCGCGCCGCAGGCTGGGCAGCAGCACCGCGTTGAGGCCGGAGGAATGGAACAGCGGATAGACCAGCATCACGCTGGGCTGCGCCGTTGGTCTGACCGTCAGGCTTTCCAGCGGCGCACCCGCCTGGATGGCGACATTGGCCATGCTGTAATCGATGCCCATGATCGTGGTCATCAGCGCGCGCTGGCTGAGCAGGATGCCTTTCGGCGCGCCCGTGGTGCCGGTGGAGAAGATCACCACCGCTTCGTCATCCGGGCCCATCGCCGCAGCCGCGAATGGGGCGTCCGCATGGCGCGCCAGCAAGGCATCGAACGCAAGCGTGCCGGGCAGCGCTTCGCTCCCCTCATCCGCTGTCAGAATAACCGGCCGCTGCGCGCGCCAGCTTTCTTCGACCTGCGCAGCAATGGCGGGTTCCGCGATCAAAGCCTTAGCCTGCGTGTCTTCGAGCGCCAGCGTCAGTTCCCCGGCGGAAGCGCGATAGTTGACCAGAACGGCCGTGGCGCCGAGCGCCGAAACCGCGACGAAAGCGATGATCCATTCCGGCCGGTTGTGCATGGCGATGGCGATCCGGTCGCCCTTGCCCAGCCCTTCCCCGGCCAGAGCCGCCTTGAGCGCCGCCGCCTTGCCGAACAGTTCGCTATAGGTGAGCGTGCCGGTGGGCCCGGCAAGGCACAGCGCATCGGTGTGCGCCATGGCTGCCGCATAGACATCGCCAATCGCGCGCGGCCCGTGCCGGAACACCCGGCACATGCGCCCGTCGACCATCTCCTCGACCAGTTCGAACGGGGCACCGGGCGCGGTCAATGGGTCGATGGCGAGCAATCCGGAATGCGCTTCGGGCTGAGTATGGGACATCTGCTAATCCTTGAGCAAGCTGCGAGAGACAGGGAAAAACGCAAGCTATGGGAGCGCCACCGGACACCGCCCATTCCAGACAGTCCTGATGGGCACCGATGCCCTATACACTCTTCTTCACCCCGCCCCTCAACGTGCGTCGAGGCATCCCTAATGTCGCAAATTCGCGCCTGAGGAAGGGCAAAATATCTTTCAAAACGAACATGTATCCAAAAACCAACATTTTCAAACAGTGAAGCGAGCCTTTAGAAATCGGGGCCCGTTTGCCGATTCTACGCCGCACAACGCGGAGCGGCGCGGGCCAATCAAAAGGCTGGAATTCCCCCGCTCGCACGCAGCGCCTCAAGCCACGGGGTGAGAGAGAACGTCCGTTTTGGCGACGCGCATGTTTTCATACAGCACCGCTTCATCGCCCGATCCGTCACGCCGAAGCTCGGGAATATAGGGGTGGCGGCAGTTGGTGTTGGCTCTCAGATCGTGCGCGTTCCTCGGGCCGATCCTGCCCCCGTATTCATAATGCACTGTGAAGCCGAGCATATCCTTGTCCTCCTCGGACAGGTGATCGTAAACGGAATCATGGATGATTGCGGGATAGAAATCCTGCGGCTTCACCATATGCATGCCATAGACACTGCCGATGCCGAGGCGGAGTTTGTCCGAAACGGAATCCCCCTGACAGTGCCATGTGCGGCTTTCGAAAACCAATGCGTCCCCCGCTTTGCAGACCATGGGAAGGAGCGCGCTGCCGATGCTCGCGGCCGCCTCCTCATGCGGCATGTCGAGATCGGGAGAAGGAAAGCGATGGCTGCCGGGCACCACATTGGTTGCCCCCATATCCGCTTCATAATCGGACAATGCCACAGTCACGTTTATCATGACCGGAACAGGGGTCGCGAACGGCCAAGCCTGCTGATCGGCGTGCAACACCTGCCGTTTCCCGCCGTTGCGAAGCATCAGGGCGCTTTGCGAGACAATGTTGAACGGAACCCCCCGAAACACATGGCGCGCATAGGCCAGCGCAATCGGGTGATGCATGAGTGCGCGGAATTCCGCGCCCTTGTTGGGCAAGAAACCCACCTGTTGCGAAATGGGCAGCGCGGTTTCATCCCGGCCGCCATAGTGGCGATCCTTGCCCGCGTGCCCGCTGGCGGAGATGCTTGCGACCCCGGCCTCCAATTCCATTTCGGCCTGTTCGAGCACGCGCTCCCGCAACGCTGCGACCTGTTCGGGTGGGATGAAATTCTCGTGAACGGTATATCCGAACGCGTCGAGGTTCCGCTTGCCCGCTTCCACATCGGCACAGAGGGCCAGTGAACGGGCGGATTCATGCTGATTGGTGATGGTCGGCATCGCTCTTTCCCGAATTGAATCTCCGCATCCGGACGGAGTTTGTGTATGACGTACACATACCTTTCCCCGATCACTGGTCAAGAGTTTGTGTAAGAGATACGCAAACCTTGTCTGAAAGAGCCGACAGCACTAATCATCATGGCATGAACACTGCCGCGCCCGTTGCCCGCCGCCCTGGCCGCCCCAGCCGCCTTTCCCGCGAACAGATCGTCACCACAACATTGGCCATGGTGGAAGGAACGGGGGTGGCAGGCTTCACGGTAGCGAAACTCGCCAAGCGTCTGGGCGCGGCCCCGATGGCGCTCTATCGCTATTTTCCGAGCCGGGATGCGCTGCTCGATGCCGTGGCGGAGCGGGCGTTCAACCAGATCGCACTGCCCGAACAATCGGGGGAGTGGCAGGCATTCGTTCTGGAATGGCTGCGGGTCCTGACCGTGCATTTCCAGCGCCACCCCATCGCTCTGGAGGTGATCGCCTGGGATGAGCATCTCTCCCCCGGCTGGCTTCGGGTCTGGCTTCCCCTGGTGCAGGTCCTGTCAGAACAGGAACCGGATGACGAACGGCTGGCCTATATGTTGCGATGGTTCAGCCACGCATCGCTGGGGTTTATCCAGGGCTACATCACCGCCCCCAAACAGGTGCGCGGGTTTAGCGAAGACGCGCTCGACCCGTTCCAACCGGCGCAGCGGGCATTGCTGCGCCGGGTGCATCGCCACCATGCCGAAACGCCCGGTTCCGAGATACTGGACTTCGGGTTTCGCCATATAGTCGGCGGGCTGCAAGTGCTGCTGGACAGCGCCGGGAGCGCCGACTGAACCACCCGGCATCGATCGCATATGGGAGAGGAAGCGGAATGCAAAAACAACGTCTGGTATGCGCCCTCGTGGCGAGCCTCGCCCTGTCGATCCCGGCACCGGGTCTGGCTTCCCCCTCCGCCCCGATTGTCGAAACCGCTTCCGGCCGGATAGCCGGGACCGCCGATGGCACGATCCTTTCGTGGAAAGGCATCCCGTTCGCTGCACCGCCCGTCAAGGAACTGCGCTGGCGCGCGCCGCAGGACCCCGCATCATGGACAGGCGTGCGGCAAGCCACTCAGTTCGGCGCAAGCTGCCCACAAACGCTTGTCACGCCCACGCAACTTTCCCCGTTGGAAAAGACGGACGAAGATTGCCTCTATCTCAACATCTGGGCGCCTGATGGCGCACCGGACGCGAAGCGCAAGCTGCCGGTCATGGTCTGGCTTCATGGCGGCGGGTTTATCGCGGGCGCAGGATCGGAACGGCAATTCGATGGCAGCGCGCTTGCCCGGCATGGCGTGATTCTGGTGACGCTCAATTACAGGCTCGGGCGGCTCGGCTTCTTTGCTCATCCGGCCCTGAGCAAGGAGCAAAGCGGCGCGCCGCGTGGAAACTATGGACTGCTGGACCAGATCGCCGCGCTGCGCTGGGTCCAGCGGAACATCGCGGCGTTCGGGGGCGATCCCGGCAACATCACGCTGTTTGGCGAATCCGCGGGGGGTTTTTCAACTCTGGCGCTGATGGGTTCGCCCTTGGCGCGGGGTCTTTTCCATAAGGCCATCGTCGAATCCGGCGCCGTGAGGATGAACGCGCGCGACATCGCGCGTGATACACCGTCAGCCCCCTCCGCCGAGAGCATGGGCCGCACCTGGGCGGAGAGCCTGGGAATTCACGGCGATGATGCCGCATCCCTGAAAGCTCTCCGGGCCCTGCCCGTGGAACGCGTGGCGCCCGCCGCGCCAACAATGGCTGAAATCATGGCGATCATGCAAACCAGCGGGCCGATGGTGGATGGGCAGGTCCTGCCTGCCACGCTTGCGGAGATTTTTGCCGCCCGCCGGCAGGCGCATATCCCCATGATCGTTGGCAGCAACAGCCTCGAAGGCGACGTGTGGAGCTTCGCGGATGGCGGTTACACCACCATTCCGATCATGCCCAAAACCGCCGCGCAGATATTGGCGCATGTGCCCGCGGACAAGCGCTCCGCCATCCATGCGCACTACGCCGCAGCAGCCAACGGAAACGCGGCAAGGGCCGATGGCATGGTGCGTTCGGATGCCTTCCTCGGCGCGATGACGTTCAAAGTCGCAAGGGAAGCCTTCCAAGCCGCGCCAGTATGGCTCTACCGGTTTGACGCAAGGCCCGCCCAGACTCGTAAAACCGTGCCCGGCGCGCCCCATGGCACCGAGATATTCTACGTTTTCGGAACGCTGGACCGCTTCCCTTTCAAAGGTGATCTTGCCGACGAGGCGGACAGAAACCTCTCCGCCCGGATGCTGCAATACTGGACCAGCTTTGCCCGCGACGGAACACCGCGAACCGGCGGACCGACCGACTGGCCCCGGTTTGATCCGGCGCGGCCCGCACAGCTCGCTTTCGATACAGGAAGAACCCGCCTCGAACCCGTCACGCACGGCGATATCCTGAACGCGCTCGCCGCGCTGGCGTTTTGAGGCGGCTGAATGGCCACGAAGCATGTCGCGAAAACTGCCCGCCGGTACGATATGTCACTGGTCGCGCGCGAACTGATGGAACTGATCGAGCGGCTGGATTTCTCGCTCGACGAAATGCTCGATGCCGCCCGAATCAATCTGGAACAAGGGCCTTCCTTCCGACCGCTGTCCGCGTTGAACCGACAGGAACTGTCGCGCCTTTTCGAAGCCGTGGTTCTGAATGCGGAACGCAAGGCTTGCGAACGCAACAACTTCGCGCCGGCGCTTCCTGAAAACGGTTTCCAGATGATGTGCTATGCGCTGATCGCGTGCCCCACTCTCGGACAAGCGATCGCGACGGCCAGCCGCTTTTTCGAAGTGTTCACACATGGGCGGACGGCCGTGGGCACATCCCTTCATGACGGCAGATGCTGGTTCTATATGGATTCAGCGTCCGATCAGCCGAACAGCTTGCACAACTGCCTAGTGACCGTCGCCGGGCTCCATTCCTTTGCGCAACTTTTCAGTTGGCTGATCGGGCACGATCTCAACATCGCGGATGTCTCCGTCCGTCACACGGCGGCAGTATCGAATGTCTGGGTCAGCAGCCTGCTTTCTGGTCAGTGGCATACCTCGCAAAAGGACAATGGCTTTTCTTTCAGCGCTGAATGTCTCAACAGCCGGGTGATCCGCAGCTATTCGGAACTGATGGAACTGATCCAGTTCTTTCCTTTCGATCTCATGCCGCCGGACTACGACGGCTGGCTTTTGGCGGAGCGGGTCCAAGCCTATTACCTTTCCGCGCTTCACGGCGGGGATGCACCGCGCCTGCCCGATATTGCAGCGACATTCAACGTCAGCCTGACTACATTGCGCAGACGGCTGGCGGAGGAAAATCGTTCCTTCCAGGGCATAAAGGACGCATGCCGCTGCGACGTCGCCAAGGCATTGCTGGCGGAATCGCCGGAAACGCTGTCGCAGATTGCCGACAGACTTGCATTTACCGACGTGGCGAACTTCCGGCGCAGCTTCCTGCGTTGGACAGGGGTATCCCCTGCGGAATTCCGCAGGAACCACAGACGCCCCCGATAACCCACCGGCCGGCGGCGCACCGTTAATGACCGGTTTGTGGACACAAATGACCTCGTTTCTTTCGGCAATTGCGCTGTAATCACACCATCGGCAGGACGAGGAACACGCGCCGATCAGGGAGGGGGCAGTCAGCCATGCAATACAGATTGCTAGGGAACAGCGGATTGCGTGTTTCCGACCTCTGCCTGGGCACGATGACGTTCGGCGCCGCCGGTTGGGGATCGGACGAGGCAGTTTCCGCCCAGATCTACGCGCGCTATCGCGATGCCGGCGGCAATTTCCTCGATACCGCAAACGAAATCTACGCCGATGGCCGATCAGAGGAAATCATCGCCAGCATGATCCACGGCCACCGCGACGAGATGGTGATCGGCACCAAATACACGAACTTCGCCAATGCCCCTGATCCGAACATGGCGGGCAATCACCGCAAATCGCTTCGGCGCTCGCTCGAACGCAGCCTGCGGCGATTGCAGACGGACTACGTCGATATCCTGTGGATTCATGCCTGGGATTTCACCGTGGCGCCGCAGGAGGTGATGCGGGCGCTGGACGATGCGGTGCGCGAAGGCAAAGTTCTCCATGTGGGGATTTCCAACGCTCCGACCTGGATCATCGCCCAATGCAACACTCTGGCCGATCTGCGCGGCTGGACAGCGTTCGCGGCCGTCCAGGTGGAATACAGCCTGGCCGAACGCAGCGCGGAACTCGAAACCTTGCCGATGGCGCGAACGCTGGGCCTCTCGGTCCTTGCCTGGTCGCCGCTGGCGATGGGGGCGTTGACGGGCAAGTATCTCAAATCATCCGGAGAACAACGCCGGCTGGACATTGTTCCCTATCGGGAAGCCGGGGGCCATGTGGCGGAGATCGCCGGGCAGGTTACCGCAATCGCGGACAAGCATCGCTGCAGCTCCGCCGCGGTCGCTCTGGCCTGGCTCAATGCCCAACCCGGCGTCACCCCCGTGATCGGCGCTCGCACCCTATCCCAGCTTGCCGATTGTCTGAGCTCGAATCGGGTCGAACTGGATGAGGAAGACATGCGTGCGCTGATGGCGATCAGCGAGCCCCCGCAAACGGTGCCGCACAATGCCATCGCGCGCGGAAGCTCCATAATTTACGGCGGATTTGCCGAAAAGATTAAAAAATAGAGCCGAAAACTCAAAGGATTACGAGAATGACGTCAGAAGTGCATGGCGCCATGCTGGGCATGCTTGCGTCCGTGAACGACCGCGCCACCCACAAGCGCATCGCTCAGACTATTGAAAACCTGATCGAATCCTATCGCACCGCCGATGTGAGCGCGAGAGCGTCGTTATGCGATGAGAATATCGTTTTCGTGGACCCGGTCGGCCTTCCGGAAATTCGTGGGAGAGAGGCGATTTCCCAGTTCTTCAGCGACTGCCTGGCCCAGGGCTGGTCGTTTTCCATGACTCTGGATGATCTGTTGATCTGCTCCAACGAAGCCTTGATGACCTGGGTGGTCGATGTCGAAAAGGCAGGTGAAGGCAGCGCCACCCTCAGATCATCGAACATGATGGTCTTTAACGGGAACGGCCAGATTGCCAGTTGGCGGGCCATTTTCGATGAGAACCGCATTGCCTCCGGAAGCCGCAAATGAGCGGTGTGGATGACAGGACATCTGCAAGCCGCGCCGTGGTCGAGCAGTATATCGCTCGCCTTGTCGCCGGCGGAAACGATGCGAACGAACTGATTGCCGATGAGGCGGAATGGTGGGTCGCCGGAAACTGGCAAGGCAGCGGTTCATTCCGCAAGGCAGAGGTTGCCGCCATCGCGGAAGCTTCTGCCCCATGGTTCGATGCCCCGCTGCGTTTCTCGATCAGAAGCATGATCGCGGACGGGGACAAGGTCGCGGTGGAACTGCGTTCGGACGGGAGATTCCGGACCGGCGAGCCGTACGCCAACGACTACGTGATGATCTACCAGGTGCGCGGCGGCAAGATCGTCTCCGTTCGCGAATATCTGGACACCCGGCAAATCGCCGAAGGGCTCGACCGCCTCGGCGAGACGCATCCGGCCGTGGCGATAAAGGCCGCCCGCCGCCCCGACAGCAATCGCAAATAAAGAAGGAGAGGCTCCATGAAGGGATATTTGCTCATTTCATCCGCCATCTTCGCGTTAACCATCGGCGGACACGCGCATGCGCGGAATGCCGCACCATCGATCGCCGCGGGAGAGGTCGGCGCTCTGCAGGATATCGTGGTGACAGCGCGCAAACGCTCGGAAAGCATCCAGCAGGTGCCATCCGCGATCACCGCAATGAATCAGGAAATGCTCGCCGATCTGCAAATCCGTTCCTTCCAGGATATCGGGAAGACCGCCCCCAACGTCTTGATTCAGAAGCAGACGGGCGAACCGACCGCGCCCCAGTTCAACATCAGAGGCATTTCAGCGGGTTCTTCCGATTTCAGATTGGATTCCGGCGTCGCGCTCTACGTGGACGGTATCTATCTGGGGCGGCCGAGCAATTCGTCTTTCGACATGGCGGACCTCGAAACGATCGAAATTCTGCGCGGCCCGCAAGGGACGCTGTTTGGCAGAAACGCCACCGGGGGCGCCGTCTCGTTTCGCACCGCCGCGCCATCGGGCGAATTCGGCGTTATCGCCGAAGCGACGCTGGGCAATTACAATCGCGGGCGAGGACGCTTCACGCTCAATACGCCCGAATGGAACGGCTTTTCTGCCCGCCTCACCTATGTTCATGACGAAAACGATGGCTGGGCGCGCAACAGCGGTCCGATCCGGACTTTTCACTATGCGCCGCCACACGGTTCGAAGACCGCCGTCAAAACTTTCGGCGCGAACAATACGGAATCGGTCCTCTTCGCGCTTCGCTTCAACGGGCTGGACAATCTGACCGTGGATTACAAATTCGATTGGACCGACTGGCAAGGTTCCCTCGTGGCGATGCAATTGCTCAACGCCGGTCCGGTATTCAGCGCCATCACCGGCTTCGACAATCAGCCTGCGCTGGGGGGCACCAATGTCGTCGGCATCAAGCGCCTCAAGACGTTACCGCTCGACGGCATGGGTCCGGCCTCACAGCGCACATGGGGGCACAGTCTTACGGCCACCTACGCTATCACCGATGGTGTCACGCTCAAGTATCTCGCCGGTCTGCGCGGTTTCACCCAGCGTTCGTCGAGCGAACTTGACGGCAATATCCTGTTCGACCCGTCCGGCAACGGGAACGAATTCCAGGCATTGGCCGCAAGTGAATTCAAGCGGCAGAAGCAATGGTCTCAGGAACTCCAGCTGCTGGGCCAATCGGACCGGCTCAACTGGGTGGGTGGGCTGTTCTACTTTCATGAGAAGGCGTCACGCAACAGCCCCGTGATCTTTGGCGAATCCCACGCGCCGGGGGCGGAGATTCCGCTTATCAATCCTGATTCCTATCTCGCCAACGCCCTGCAAAATCTCCGCAACACATCGTTCGCGGCCTATGCCCATGCCGAATACAAGCTGACGCCTGAACTGGAAGTGGCAGGCGGCCTTCGCTACTCATGGGACAGCCGCACGGAAAACGATCTGATCGCCGCGCCGCGCGGCGATGGCTCTCCGCGCGGCAAAGTCACCGTGAAGCAGGACAGAATCGATTACGATGCTTCCCTCAGATACGCATTTTCTGCCAACAGCAGCGTGTATGCAAAATATGCCACCGGCTTCGTGTCCGGCGGCGTCCTGAACGGCAATCCGTTTCGCCCTGAAACGGTCAAATCCATAGAAATCGGCGCCAAGACCGAATTTTTCGACCGGCATGTTCGCATCAATGCCGCGGTGTTCCAGGCAAGGCGCAAGAGCCTGCAAGTGGCCGGGTTCGATCCCACGCAAGGGGGCAACATTCTGCTCAATGCCGGTTCGGAGCGGGACCGGGGCTTCGAGATCGAGACCACCATCATCCCCCTTTCCGGCCTTGCCCTGACGGGCAACTACGGCTTCACCGATGTGAAGATTTCGACCAACGTCCGAACCTATCAGCCCCGCCACACGGCGTATCTTGCGGCCAATTACGAGTTCCAACCGTTCGCCAACGGATCGACGCTCAGCCTCCGTCTGGACGGCCAGTACATCGGCCGCCACTACCGGATGCAGTGCCCCATCGGGTCGACTCAATCCCCGCTTACCGGATGCTCCAACCTTGCCGCTGCCGATCTCGCGCTGGACAGGGCGCTGGTCATTCCTTCCACCTGGCAACTGGGGGCACGCATAACGCTGGCGCAAATCCCGCTTGGCGGCGGGAAGGCGGCGATTTCGGTCTGGGGCAAGAACCTGACCGATTCCGATAAGCTGGAGTTCCTTTTCCCGTTGCTGGACACATGGGTTATGGGCAGCTTTCAAACGCCCCGTACTTACGGCCTCGATCTGAAAGTGGAATTCTAGGTGTTCCTGATGAGCGCGATGCCCCGGTCAGGCGGCGCGCTCATCGCCATGGCATAACTGTCCGGCGAAACTTGCCGATAGAGCGCCGTGACCACGACCACGCACGCCAGATGCAGCACCCATCCGGCCAGAAAACTGCCGGTCACGTCATGCAGCACGGCCACGATCCATGGCGGCAGCGCCGCAATCAGGAAACCGCCGCCTTGCATCAATGCGGACAACGCGCCCGCCTGCGCCGGATCGGGCAAGTGGTCGAGCGCCACGATCAGCGACAGCGCGAAACAGCCGCCCAGCCCCGCGCCCAGCAGCACCGCCCACAGCATCGGCGCGGCTTCGGGCCATAGCGCCAGCGCACCGAACCCCGCCACCTGCATCGCCAGCGTCAGCCACAGCCAGCGGCGGCGATCTTCGCCCCGGCCCGCAAGGACCGGCAGGATCAGGGCAGCCGCCCCTTGCGACAGGGCCATGGCGGCCAACAGGCTGCCGCTGGCGGCAGCGCTCCATCCCTGTTCGCGATAGAACGGCGCCAGCCACGCCACCACGGTCGAATACCCGCCGTTCACCAGACCGAAGCAGGCCATCAGCAGCCACACACGCGGGCGGCGGAGAAAGCCTGTGGCAATCGCCCACCCCTGCCCGGCCGCCGTGTCGCGCGGCAGATAGCGCGCGGCGAGGCACAGCGCGGCGACGGCGGGCATGGCCAGCCAGGCAAGCCCCGCATGCCAATCGCCCGCCTTCTGCGCGACAAGCGGCGCCATCTGCGCGCCCAGCGCACCGCCACCCATCAGCATCGCCGAATAGAGCCCCATGACCACGCCGACATGGCGGGGGAACTGACGCTTCACGATGCCGGGAAACACCGCCTGCACCACGGCTGCTCCCAGCCCCAATAAGGCCGCCGTTCCGACCATCTGCCAGCCGGTGGCGGCGAACAGCCGCAACAAAGAGCCCAGCACCAGCACAGCCAGCGCCGCGATAACGGCCCGCCGCGCGCCGATCCGCGCCTGCAGGAAAGGCCCGGCAAACGCGCAGACGCCCATCAACACCATCGGCACCAGCGTCAGCAGCGCCATACCTTTAAGATCGAGCCCGGTCTGCGCGCCGATATCGGCGGCCAGCGGCCCGATGGCGGTGATGAACGGCCTGAGATTGAGGCCGACCAGCGCAACAGCCATCAGCATTAGCACGCGGGCGGCCCGCGAAGGCTGTTCGCCGGTCATGCGCTTATGCCCGCTTGTCCTGCGCGGCCTGCCATTCAGCGTAGAGATGCGGATGATCCTGCCCCGCCACAGGGAGATGGCGGATGGCCATCGTCTGTTCGGCGAAGGGCCGGGCGAGATCGGCGTAAATCGCCGCCGTCGACAGGCCGAACGGTTCGCCTTGCTCGTTGGAATAGGCGTAAGTCACTGCGCCGACACCGGCCATCCGCATCGCCGCCATGCACATCGGGCATGGGTGGCCGCTGGCAAAGACCGCGCAGCCCGTGAGATCGGGCGAGGCCAGCGTCCGGCTGGCGGCGCGGATCGCCGTCATTTCGGCGTGGGCGGTGGGATCGCAGGTGGCGTGGATTTCGTTGACCCCGGTGGCGATCACCGCACCATCCCGAACCACGACGGCACCGAAAGGGCGGCCGCCCTGGCCGATATTGGCACGCGCAAGGGCAATCGCCTGGTCAAGGAAACGGTTTGCGTCAGTCATTGGTCCCGCTCTTTCATCAATGCGCCCCGGCAGCCACGAGAGCCGCCTCGATCGCTTTGTAACCACGCGCCCGCGCATGCCGGAGCGGGGTAACCCCATCGCTATCGGGCAGGTTGACATCCGCCCCTGCGGCAATGAGCGCTGCGACGATCTGCTGGTGCGCATCGCCCCCGCTGCCCAGAATGATGGCTTCCAGCAGCGCGGTCCAACCCAGCCGGTTGACGTGATCGACCGCGACACCGGCCTCTATCAGCGTGCGCACGGTTTCGACGTGGCCGCGTTCGGCCGCCGGGATCAGCGCGGTGCCGCCATAGCGGTTGACGCTCCTGAGATCCGCGCCATACGCGAGAGTCTGCTTGAGAATGGCCAGATGCCCGCGCGCGCCGGCATAGAGATAGGGGCTATCCCCGATCTTGTCCTTGGCGTTGACGTCCGCCCCCGCCGCAATCAGCGCACGGGCCGCTTCGACCCGATTGGCATGCGTGGCAACGAGCAGCGCGGTCGCGCCGGTATCATCACGCGCTTCGATATTGGCGCCTTGGGCCAGTTGATGCTTGATCGCGGCAAGGTCATTCTCGCGCGCTGCCGCATGCAAGGGGGTTTCGGGCAAGGAACCTCCTGTCGCGACGAAAAGGGACAGCGCCAGCAACAACGCACCTGTAAGGATCGAACGGCGAAGCATGTTTCGGTTCCCGCGATGGCTGGCGAAAGGGCCTGCCCGCATGGCTGCTGCGGTCGCATGGCCTCGTTCCCGATATAGATGCCGATGGCTTCATTGAAAAATTAAATGTATCCATGCATCCCATTACAATTCTGAATAGCCACCGATCTGCATTGAACGGAGGAGACAGAAACCATGCTCGATCCGCGCCTGCTGCGCGCTTTCACCGCCATCGTCGATGCGGGCAGTTTCACGCTGGCGGCCGGGCGGCTGAACATGACGCAATCGACCATCAGCCAGCAACTGGCCCGGCTGGAAGAAGCCGTCGGCGCGGCGCTGGTCGACCGCGCGGCACGCCCGGCGGAACCGACCGCCGCGGGCGAGCGGCTGCTGGGCTATGCCCGCCGCATCCTCGCCTTGCAGGCAGAAGCGGAAACGGCGCTGGGCGATCCGGCCGGAACCAGCGCCATCCGCATCGGCGTGCCTGAAGATATCGTCAGCGCGGAAATGGCCACCGTGTTCGCCGAATTCGCCCGCCACCATCGCGAGATCAGGCTGGATGTCGCCGCCGGGCTCAGCCGCGACCTGACCAGACGCTATCGCGCGGGCGAATTCGATATCGCGATCGTCAAGGAAGCGGCTGCCGCCACCGATTGCCGGGCGACGTTTCCCGAACCGATGGCCTGGTTCGAAAGCGCCCATGCGGCGGGCGCATGGCCCAATCCGCTGCCGCTGGTCACTTTTCCGCCGGGCGGCCTCTATCGCGAAACGATGTTCGCCCGGATCGAGCAGGAACAGCTCCGCTGGTACGTCGCTTTTCTCGGCAGCAGCCTGCACAATGTGCTGGTCGCGGTGGAGGCGGGGCTGGGTCTGTCCCTCCTCCCGCGAAGCGCGGCGGCGAGCTATCGCGTAAGGCAATATGCCCCGTTCGGGCGCGAAGAGCCGATGGCCCTTTCGATCTATGCCTGGGAAACCGCCGGGCCCGTCGCCGAACTGGTCGAAAGGATGGCGGGCGTTCTCGCCATCAGGTCCGCACGCGCCAGATGACCCGGCAGGATTGTTCCCAAGCGCCAGCCCCCCGTACAAGAGGCGGACAACGCGCTGTTCCCGGATCGGCTGGCAGAGGAGATGCAAAATGAAGATTGTGCCCGCCGCGCTGATGCTGGCTCTTGCCGGGTGCGCATCCGCCCCGCCCGAACCGAAGCCGGTCGGCATGGCGAACCCGGCGTCGGTCTATTGCGCCGAACAGGGTGGCACTTTGGAAATCCGCAACGCCCCCGGCGGCCAGACCGGCTATTGCCACCTGCCCGATGGCCGCGTGATCGAGGAATGGGAGCTGTTCCGCCAGCACCACAAGGATGCTGGCGCCTGAACCCCGCCCACGCCCCAGGGCGCGGGCGGAAAGGCCGGATCAGTCGCGATCCGTATCGCGGTGGACGGACAAGACCCGCTGCCCCCGCGCATCCATGCGGATATCCAGTTCGTAACCGTTGGCATCGTAGCCTTCGATTTCGAGATAGCCGTCATCCCGTTCCACTTCGGTCACCCGCACCATGCCCGCGCGCTTGAGCGCCGCGGCATTGGGCAGCGGCAGCGGTGTGCGCGTGCGGATGCCGTGATCGTCGTCATCATCCCAATGGACGCCATCCCAATAGGCCACGCCCTTGGCCGCGGCAGGCGCAGGCGATTGGGCGGCCACGGCAACGGCGGCGCCCCCTGCGATACCGGCGGCGGCACCAGCGATGGCAAGGGCGGCGAGCGGTAGTTTGAATTTCATGGTTCGGTCCTTCTGCTTCATCACATCCGTGGTGATGCAGCGACTTTGGCATGGGCTTGCTGACAGCGGGGCCACGGCAGATGTCAGCGCGGTGTCAGGTTCGCTGGGGCAAAGGGGGGCGATGCGCCTGTCCGCCCGCCTTGCCCCTCTCGCGTTGCTTTGCGCGCTCTGCGCGTGCGGCGATGCGCCGCGCCAGCAGGCGGACAAGCAGCAGGCCCTATCCCCGCCTGCCGCTGCCCATGCAACGTCCGCATCGCCCGCCGCACCGCCGATCACAGTGGCCGGATCGTCGGGCGCCGCGCCCCGCGCCCTGCCCCGCGATGCCGAGCGCCTGCCGCTCGCCCGCATCCTCCAGATCGCGCAAAAGGCGGTGCCCGGCGAAGTGATCGATGCCGAACTGGACGATGACGACGATATCCCCGAATATGAAGTCAAGATCCTCACGCCCGAGGGGCGCTCCATGGAAGTGAAGATCGACGCGCGGCGCGGCACCATTCTGGAAGTGGAAGAAGACTGAGCGATGCGGTTGCTGCTGGTCGAAGATGACGATGCGATTGCCCACGGGGTGAGCGACGCATTGGCGCGGGCCGGCTTCGTGGTGGACCGGGCCAGCGATGGCGAAGACGCCTGGGTGATGGGCGGCGATGAGGATTTCGATGCGGTGATCCTCGATCTCGGCCTGCCCCGGCTCGACGGGTTGAGCGTGCTGCGGCGCTGGCGCGCGGAAGGGCGCACCTTCCCCATCATCATCCTGTCCGCGCGCGGCGGCTGGCTGGAAAAGGTCGAAGGGATCGAGGCGGGCGCGGACGATTATCTCGCCAAGCCGTTCGAGCCCGCCGAACTGGTGGCCCGCGTGCGCGCGCTGATCCGGCGCAGCGCGGGGCTTGCCGAAGCGGTGCTGACCTTCGGCGCGCTCACGCTCGACACCCGGCGGATGCAGGCCCATGTCGATGGCGTGGACATTGCGCTGTCCCCGCTCGAATACCGCCTGCTGCACGCCTTGGCGCACAGCGGCGGCCGCCCGTTGAGCGCGGCGGAACTGTCCGAGATGCTGCACGGGGTGGAAGCGATGGAAGCCAATGCCATCGAAGCGCTCGTCGCGCGCTTGCGGCGCAAGCTCGGGGCCGATGTCATCACCACCCGGCGGGGCTTCGGATACAGCCTGACAGCGGCATGAAAGCGCCTCGCCTGCCCGCCGCTTTCAACCGTTCGCTCAGCCTGCGGCTGCTGTTCTTTGCCGGGACGGCGATCGCGCTGGCGCTGATCGCGGCGTGGCTGGTGCTCGGCCTGTTGTTCGAACGCCATGCCGAACGGCAATTGCAAACCGAACTGGAACGCCACGGCCTCGCGCTGATCACCGCGCTGGAACTCGGCCCCGACGGACGTCCGCTGCTGCGGGAAGAACCGGCCGATCCCCGCTTTACCCGGCCCGCCAGTGGGCTCTACTGGCGGATCGGCGCACCGGCGGGGGAACTGCGTTCGCGTTCGTTATGGGATGGCGCCCTGCCCCTGTCACCCCGCATGGGCGGGCGCGGCTGGCACGCGTTCAACGCGAAAGGCCCCTTCGAAGCGCATGTGCGGGTCGCCGCCCGGCATGTCAGGCTCGACCCGGGCGGCCCCGATCTCTTGGTAGAAGTCGCCGCCGACCGCCGCCCCGTTGCCACGGCCCGCGCCGCATTCGGTCAGGAATCGGCGATTTTTCTTGCGGTGCTCTGGCTGGCTCTCGCCGCAGCGGCATGGTTGCAGGTGCGCCTGGGGCTGCAACCGTTGGGCCGGGTGGGCAAACAGGTGCATGCGATGACGCGCAGGCCCGAAGCCCGCCTGGAACAGCACGGGCACCCGGTGGAAATCCGTCCGCTGACGGAAGCGATCAACACGTTTGCCGACCGCCGCGCCGAAGATGTGGAGAAAGCCCGCCAGCGCGCCCGCGACCTCGCCCATGCGCTGAAAACGCCGATCACCGCGCTGCGCCTCCAGATCGATAATCTCGCCCCCGCGACCGCGCGGGAGATGGCGCACAGCCTGTCGCTGCTGGCAGGCGCGGTGGAAGGGGAACTGGCCCGCACCGGGCCTTTGCCCGAGCATCAGAGCACCGCCGTGCGCCCGCTGGCCGACCGCGTGCTGGCCGTGGTCGCACGCACGCCCGATGGCGCGCGCCTCTCACTCGACAATCGCCTGCCGGCCGATCTTACCATCCCGATGAGCGCCGAAGCGGTGTTGGAAACGCTCGGCGCGCTGATCGAAAATGCCGCGCGCCATGCCCGCAGCACGGTCCGCATTGCTGGCGGGCGCGATGACCGGGGGTGCTGGATCACTATCGCGGACGATGGCCCCGGCATTCCCGAAGCCTTGCGCGGGGCGGTGCTTGGCCGCGGCGTGCGGCTGGACGAACGCGGCGCGCGCCATGGGCTGGGCCTGGCCATCGCGCAGGATTTCGTCACCGCCAGTGGCGGCGCGCTGACGCTGGAAGACGCGCCGGAACGGGGGCTTTGCGTTCGCCTGTATTGGCCATGATGCCCGGCATGGCATTCATCCACCAGTCATTTCCGCATCATCAAAGACCGATGGCGCATCCAACACGGCCAACAGGGGAACCACCGTGCACCATTATTTCGTCACCGCCTGCTCCATCATCGCCCTCGCCGCCACCGGCGCCGCAGCCGCACCCGCAGCGCAGGCGCCGAAGCCCACCGAAGGCTACGACTGGGCTCTGCGCATCGATGAACAGGAACGTGGCCGCCCGGCAATTCTCGCCTATGAAGTGCCGGAGACGGACGACCAGCCGCTCAACTTCTCGTGCGAAGAAGGAGGCGGGCGCATTTTCGCGGGCCTGATCGCCGGATCGGACGATCTGCGCGAAATCACACTGGCGTCCGGCGACCAGACGCTGCGCGTGAAAGGCACGCTCGAGCCGTCCGAGATCGACGATATGCCCAGTTTCACATCGCAGGAAATCGCCGGAAATGCGCCTTTCATCACGGCGTTCGCGGCCAACGGCTGGCTGCGCATGACGCTTGCCGGCGAAATTTACGACATGGCCGGCACCCGCGCTGGGGCCAAAGCCATCGCCGCTTTCGTAGCCCACTGCAACCGCCCCTATTCGCCCGCCGGATAGCGCAAGCGCGCACGGCCCGTGCGCCGCGCGCTGAAAATCCCCGCGATGCGGATTAGGATTTTCATCGTTTCTCTCCCGCATGCTATATCCTATTACCGGGGGTGATGGTCGCATCGCGAATGCAGCGATCAGGCGAAACGAGCCGCGCCGGAACAGGCGGGGCCGACAGGGGGAGAGTATATGGCCGGACTGAAAGTGACCGCATTGGAACCACGCCCACGCGGCCGCCCGGCGACTTTATCTTCCGAAGCGATTGTCGAAACCGCGCTCGCCATGCTCGATGCGCGCCCTTCGGCGGAGCTTTCGCTGGCCGCCATCGCGCGGCAACTCAATGTCACCGCGTCGGCGCTCTACCGCTATTTTCCGACCTGGACCTCATTGCTCACCGCCATGTCCGTCGCCGCTTTTCGCGATTTTCCCGATCTTCCGGAAGGCGAGCCGCCAGTGAATCAGTTGCTGTTCTGGCAGAAGGAAGTGGCCGCGCTCTATCGCCGCCATCAGGGCGTGCTGATGCTGATGGGCTGGGATGACAAGCTTTCCGGGCCATGGCTGCGGGTGCAGATGCCGGTGCTGATGCTGCTGCGCCAGATGGGGTTCGAAAAGCGCGCCCTGGTCGAAACGCTGTCATGGTTCCTTGCCGGGACCGTGGGGCTGGTGCGGACTTACCTCGCCGCCGACATGGAAGATGTCAGAAGCGGCGACCAGCTCGATCTCGCCGACAGCCTCGCCTATCTCACGCCCGAACAGCGGGCGCTGATTGCGGAAACCTCCCCATGGGTCGGCGCGGTCGATCCCGATGCCATTCTGGAAGCGGGCTTTCGCGCGCTGATCGATGGCGTGGTGAAAGCGCGGGCCGCGCTCTGACCGCCCGGACGCAGCGCTGCGATCAGCCCGTCCGCGCGATCCAGTCGGCATAGGCATCGACGAATTTGGCAAGGAAGGAACGGACGTTCTCGTCCGTCAACCTGCCGTGATCGTCGATCGCGCCGTTGATTTTGGAAAGGTACATTTCCGGCTGTTGCAACACCGGCATGTTGAGGAAAACCAGCGACTGGCGCAGATGATGGTTGGCGCCGAAGCCGCCGATCAGCCCCGGCGAGGCGCTGATCACCCCGGCGGGCTTCCCGTCCCATACGCTTTGCCCATAGGGGCGCGATCCGACATCGATGGCGTTTTTCAGCGCGGCGGGCACGCTGCGGTTGTATTCCGGCGTCACGAACAGCACCGCCTGCACCGCGCGGATTTCCTCGCGGAACCGCAGCCATTGTTCGGGCGGATTCTTTTCCTGATCTTCGTTGTAAAAGGGCAGATCGCCGATTTCGATCCGCTTCAGCGCCAGTTTCGGCGCGGCCAGTTCCGCGATTGCATCGGCGACCGAACGATTGAAAGATCCGGCCCGCAAACTGCCGACCAGCACTGCAACATTCACCGGCATCGGCCTCTCCTCTCGTCACGCCGGGAAATCCGGCACCTGGCAAGAGAACCGCGCCCGGCAAGACCGGTTCCCCAATCACCCCTTCCTTAGAAGCTCATATCGAACCCCAGCCGGATCGTGCGCGGCTGCAACGGGGTGATCTGGTTGCGTTCGCGCAGCAGGAAGGGCGAGCCCAGCGCAAAGCGGTTGCCGCGCCCATCGAACAGATTGGTCAGCGACAGAGTGACGCCGCGCGTTGGCTGCCCGATCCGGATTTCGAGCCCGGTATCGACGTAATCGCCCTGCAATTGCCCGAGGATCGGCCCCACACCCAATGTCGACTTGCCGACATAGCGCAGATAGCCGCGCGCCCGCAGGTCCACCGTGTCCGACAGCGGTGCGCTGTACGACACGCCCAGCCGCCCACTGAGATCGGCGATATTGGGCAGGCGGCGCATGTCCTTCTGCGCCAGACGGCGCGCGGCGGCATTGGCGTCGGCAAAGTCCGCCCCCTCCGCGAAGCCCGCCGCCAGCAGCGTGTTCGCGCCGATAGTCAGCGCCAGATCCGATGGATCGGACACTTTGCTGTCGTTGAAATAGATCGCGCCATCCACTTCCAGCCCGCGCGCCGGACGCCAGCGGGAGGACAGCCCGAGCGAGAGCACGCGCCCGTTCCCGACATTGAGTGTGGTGGGGAAACCGAAACCGTCGATCATATCGGCCTGGATATGCCGCCACATGGTCCACGAACCGGTCGCCTCGATATCGAAATCCGCGTCGTGATAACGCGCGCCGCCTTCGAACGTGGCGACACGATCACCCTTGTAGCGCTGAATGAATTCGCGCCGCACCGCGATCCCGCCGGGGCGGAACCCCTGCTGATAGCGCGCGAACAGCGTCAGCTTGTCGCTCGGCCGGTAAGCCAGCGCCGCCGAAGGCAGAAGGCGGGTTTCCTTGCGCCCTTTGCGCGCTTCCGGAGAGAGACTGTCGGCCACCGTTTCCAGCACGTCGGAAGAAGCGCCCGTCAGCCGCGAATGGGTCAGCCGCCCGCCCAGTGTCAGCGTCAGGCGCGGGAGCGGTTCCACGGTTCCTTCGCCGTAGAGCGTTACTTCGCGCACTTTGTTGCGCACCCCGGTCAGCGGCGTATCGTGCACCGCGCCGTCCATCGTGCGGCGCACGCGGGCTTCGTTGCTCAACAGGCTGAGGCCGATCAGCCAGCCCTTGCCGTCCCGGTCCTTTCGCGCCAACCGGGTTTCGGCAGTGAGCATTTCGATGTGGTTTTTCTGATTGTACGCCGCAATCGTCGTGGCAGTCGGGGCCTGGGCGGGATCTGTCGGCTCCACCAGTTCCGCGCCTTCGAACTGCTCGGACACGTACTGGCGCGTGTATCCCACCGAGGTGGTCAGTTCGAGCGGCCCCCACGATTTGCTCACGATCATATCGGCCAGCCAGAAATCGTTGCGATAGGGCTGCGCGATACCGCTGCCACGGCTGAGCCCGCTGCCGTGCTCGGCATACTGGCTGTCCGCGCCCTTGATCCGCTGGCCCACGGCGCTGAGATCGACTATCCAATCGTTGCCCGGATCCCAGCGCAACGCCACCCGCCCGCCGATGGTGCGGACATCGTTGACATCCTTCAGCCCGCGCCGCGTATCGTCGATATAGCCGCCTTCGATCGCACCGAACGCCAGCGCGCGCAGGCCGAGCTGGCCTTCGACCAAGGGCAGATTGAGGATTCCGCCGCCATCCACCCCCGGCTGGCCATGCTGCACCGCCTGCACGCCGCCGAATGCCGCGCCGCCGACCCGTTCCAGATCGGGCGCATGCGGCACCACGCGGACGACCCCGCCCAGCGAGCCCGCGCCGTAGAGCGTGCCCTGCGGCCCTTCGAGCACTTCGACGCTGTGCACGTCATAGAGGCGCAGGCTCGGATCGGGCGCGCTGTAGGTGATGCGGCTGTTGCCCCAGTATTGCCCAACGGTGGCCTGAGTCGGGCCGACGAAGCTGGAATCGGCAATCCCGCGAATGAATATCTTGTTGCGGCCGGGCCCCAGATGCGTCGTCACCACGCTGGCCAGCCGGGTTTCGATCGCGGCCGATCCGCGCGCGGCGTCGGCGGTCGAAATATCCTCCCCATCAATACGCTGAAACCCGCCCGGATAGGCACCGAGCGGGATATCGCGTTTGGTGGCGGTGACCACGATTTCCTGTGGCGGCGGCACGGCCACCGGCGGTGGCGCGGGCCGTGGTCCCGCGTTCTGCGGCGGCGGCCGGCGGGGCGGGCCTTGCGCGGCGCGCGGCGCGGGTTCGATCAGGTAGCTGGCCGGGGCGACTTTGCGGGCGCGCAGCCTGGTGCCGCGCAGCATCACCGCCAGAGCCTTCTCCACCGACATCGTGCCATTGACCGCGCGCACCCGCACCGCCGCCAGCCCCCGGTCGCGAAAGCCGATGCTGGCGCCCGATTGGCGGGCAAGATCGCCGATCGCTGCCTGCAACGGGCCCGAAGAGACATGGACGCGCGCCGCCGTGTCGCCCGCATAGGCAGGCGTGGCGATCAGCGCGGCAAGCACGGGCAGGCAGCTAAGGGCGCGAACCATCGGCGGGCATCATCTTCCATGCGGAACCATCCGGCGCGAACCGCACGCCAAGCAGCGGCCCGACACGGGCGAACACATCCTGCGGCGATCCCGCCACGCTCAGCGTTCCGGTGAAACGGAGTGTCTCGATAGAGGGATCGGCGCGCACGTCCAGCCCAGTGTTGCGTTGCAGATCGCGCGCCACCGCATCCAGCGTGGCATCGTCATACTGCAACGTGCCGTTCTGCCAACTGCCGACCGTGGCGGTATCGGCCTTGCGCAGCACCGGCCGCGCCTTCTTTCCCGAACGGTGCAGCGCCTGGCCCGCATCCAGCCGGATCGCATCGGCCGCCGGTTCATAGATCACCGCGCCATGCGCCACGGCGACATCGATCGATCCGTCCTCGCTCAGGACGTTGAATACCGTTCCCGCATCGAGCAACCGCGTGCCCCCCGCCATCACCACGAAAGGATCGCTTTCGTCATGGCGGACGGTGAACAGCGCTTCGCCCGCCGCCAGTTCCACTTCGCGCGGCGTGCGCTTGTCGAGATGGATCGTGGTGCCGCCGTTGAGGATCACGCTCGATCCATCGGCAAGCTGCACCGTGCGCCGCTCGCCCGGCTGCGTGGAAATCGTGCTGTTGTTGAGCTGTTCGAGCACTGTCCAGCCGCCCAGCGCCGCGACGACCGCCGCCGCCATGCCCACGCCGAGGAACCAGCGCCGGTTGCGCGGGCGCGGTGCGAATTCGACCACGTTTTCGGCCTCGTTCTCCGCCGGTATTTCGTGCACCGGCGTTTCGTCCGCCTGCGCCGCGCCCACCGCCAGAGTTTCAGCCGCCCAATCATCAAGATCGAGCGCTTCGTTATAAGCCAGCAGATGCGCCGGGTCCTGCTCCAGCCATTCGGACAGGCGCTCCCACCCGGCGAATGCCGGATCGTGCGTGGCCATCACCCATCGGCGCGCCTGCGCCCCGATGCCGTCCTCGTGTGCGTGTTTGCTCATAGCGCTTTCATGACGCAGACACCGGCTCTATTCCGCATCCAGTCTTTCCTTCAGTTCCGCCAGCGCCCGATAGGCCTTCTGCAGATCCTTCTCCACCGAACTGAGGCTGATCCCCAGTTCACCCGCGATCGCCGCCTGCCCGACACCATCCACGCGATAGCGGCGGAACACCCGGTCCACCCGCGGACCCAGCGCGGCCAGCACCCTGTCCACTTCGCGCAGGTTCTGCCGGGCGATCAGCGCCCGTTCGCCCGATGGCTGTTCCTGCGCGGTGGGCCCGGCTTCGTGCCAGGCATGCTGGCGCCGTTCGCGGCTGACGTTGGAACGGCGCCTGTCGCGCATCATGTTTTCCGCCGCGCGGAACAGATAGGACAGCGGCTCCGCGATCGGCTGCGCGGGCGTGGCGGCCACGCGCTGCCACAGGTCCTGCAACACATCCTCGGCCTCGTCTCCGGCCCCGCGCGCAGCGAGGAACCGCAGCAGGCGCCCGCGTTCGTTCAGCAGCACAAGCTGCAAGCCCTGAACCTGTTCCTCCTGATTCATCATTCCGGCCAAATATCAGCGTATCCATCCACCGGCCATACCGCCGCGCCCGCTTGAGGGCAGCAGCCCCTTTCCGGCCGGACCGGCGCCTGCGAACACCGTCAGGCCGATCATAGCCCGCTTCCACCCGCTTGTCCTGCTTCCATCCGGGCGCGGGCATAGGCCGACAGGTGTGGCGCTTCCGGCGCGGCGGCCTGGGCGAAAACATAGGATGAACCGCCTGCCGCGCGGCCCGTGCCGCCGATGCCGATATAGCCGAGCGGATCGACTGCCCGCCCATGCACCCGCACTTCGAAATGGAGATGGTTGCCGGTGGAACGCCCAGTCGATCCGATCAGGCCGACGATCTGTCCGCGCGCAATCGGTGTGCCGCCACCCACCGCGATCCGCGACAGATGGGCATAACGGGTCCGCAGCCCCTGCCCGTGATCGATCTCCACCATCTTGCCATAGCCGCCTCTTACCCCCGCGAAGGTCACCATGCCGGTTTCGGAGGCTTGCACCGGTGTGCCGTGATCGGCGGGGATATCGATCCCCGCATGCAAGGCGCGGCGGCCAAGAATGGGATGAGCGCGATAGCCGAAGCGGGACGACAGGCGCGGCAAGGCGGCGGCCCCGCTTTCGCCAGCCGCACCGCCTGCGGCAGGCTCCGCGCGCCTCATGGCGGGGAGCGCAGGCGCACTGTCGCCCGGCCAGTCCTGCATCTTGCCGCGAAAGGCCGCGCTTGCGCCGCCAGGCAATTCCTGAGCGGCGCAAGGCGCGACGGCCGCAATGGACGGGGCAAGACACATTGCGACACACAGCCATGAAGAAAGGCGTAGGGACATCGCCCCGATGACGGAGCGGCCCGGCCGATCCCGCAACGCATTTCCGCAAAAACTTTTGCGCCCGGTTTTTTGCGGAAATCCGCGCCCTGATCCGTCTCCCTGCTGTCAACCGCTCTACGCACAGGAGGAGGCCGAGGATGAATTTGACCGAACGCCGCATGCTCGACATGCTGAAGAAGGGGCGCGATCATTACGGCGTCGTCGCCGTGAAAGCCGAATTCGAGGCAGAGGGCACACGGCCCGACGAACTGCTCCGCCTGACCGAACTGGTCTTCCGGGCCGATCTCAAGCTGGCGCTCAAGATCGGAGGCTGCGAAGCCGTGTCCGATCTGCATGCCTCACGTCTCTATGGGGCAGGCTATATCATCGGCCCGATGGTGGAAACGCCCTATGCCCTGCGCAAGTTCATCGAAGCCAGGGACACGGTCTATGGCGCGGATGCGGCAGGCACCGAATTCCTGTTCAATCTCGAAACCGAAACCACGCTGCGCAATCTCGATGCGATGCTGCCGCTGGCGCAGGGCAAGCTTGATGGCATCGTGTTCGGCCGCGTCGATTTCACGCTGTCGCGCGGGCTGCCGCGCAACGCCATCAACCAGCGCATGATCACCGATGCGGTGCTGCAAGTGGCGCAAGCCTGCGCCCGCGCCGATTTCGATCTGGTGGTCGGCGGGTCGGTCGCGCTCGAAGCCGCGCCGGTCCTGCGCGAAGTGCGGCAGACCCGGCTGGACCGGTTCGAAACGCGCAAGATCGTGTTCGACGGCGCGCTGGCCGATACCCCAGTGTTCGAGGAAGGCATCGCCAACGCGGTGGCTTTCGAACTGGCCTGGCTGGAGAACAAGCGCGATTACTACGGCACGATCGCCGGTGAGGACATGGCCCGCATCCGCATGATGCAGGATCGCTGCCACGCCGCGATGCGCCCCCGGATCGTGACTTTGTCCGCCTGAACCATGGCTTTGCAGGATATGGTTTCCGCAATCATGCGCGAGGTCGCCGAGGATGTGGTGCGGCCCCGCTTCTGCATGCTTGGCGCGGACGATATCGCCGAGAAGAGTCCCGGCGAAATCGTCACCTGCGTCGATCATGAAGCGGAAATCAGGCTGCAGGATCGCCTGGCCGGATTGGGCCTTGGCGCGCGGATCGTCGGAGAAGAAGCGGCATCGAGGGATCCGCGACTGCTCGACGATCTGGACCGTGGATTGGTTTGGCTGATCGACCCGCTCGACGGCACAGCCAATTTCGCGGCGGGGCGCCGCCCGTTCGGCATGATGGTCGCGCTGGTCGCGGATGGCACGGTGCAGGAAGGATGGCTTCTCGATCCCCTGTCCGGCCGCCTGTGCCACGCGCGGCGCGGCCAAGGCGCAACGTGTGACAGGCTTCCGGTTCGCGCAGCGGGAACCGGGCTGTTTCCTCCCCGGGCTACGCTCGGCACACAATTCCTGTCAGCCGGACGGCGGGCGCGCGTTCTTGAGGGAGCACGCGCGCTCGCCGTCGTTCCTATCCCGCGCTGCGCGGCGGAAAGTTATGCCCGCCTCGTGCTGGGGGAAGACGATATCGCTCTCTATCAGCGCATTCTCCCGTGGGATCATGCCGCCGGCGTGTTGTTCCTGGAGGAAGCGGGTGGCCGCGCCACCCATTGGGACGGCAGCCCGTTCCGCATTGGCAGCCCCGGTGTGGGCGTGCTGGCCGCCGCCAGCCCGGCGCTGTGGGATATTGCCGCCGCCGCGCTTCTCACCCCCGCCACGGGCCTTGCCCGCATGGAAAACGCCGTTTTATGAATCCCCTGCTCCGTTTCGCCTTCTCGGGGAGCGTTCTGGCGCTCGCTCTGGCGCCGGCTGTCGCCGCTGCCCAACTGGCCCCGCCGGTCGCCGCCACCGGCAGTGTCGACAGCCGCGACAGCCGGACCGCCGGCCCCGCCGCCGCCGCGACACAGGTGGCCATTCCCGATACGCCGTCGAACATCTACCAGCCGCCGGTGCTTGCCGGCGCGCCGGCCGAGGCGGCCGACGATGCACCGTCCCCCGCCACCCCGGCGCCCGTGGCGATCAAGCCGCCGCCGCCGTTCAGCGAATACGAAAGCTTCGTCACCCGTGTGGCAGGCAAGCCGATCCGCCGCTTCGGCTACGAACTGCTGCTGCCCGATGCACGCGATTTCACCGCACCGGCGACCACCGCGATTCCCACCGACTATCGCATCAATCCGGGGGATGAGATCCTGCTCGGCCTGTCGGGTTCGGTGCAATCGTCCGACCTGCGCCTGAAAGTCGACCGCGAGGGGCGCATTTTCGTGCCGCGCATCGGCGCGGTGATGGTGGGCGGTGTGCGCTATGGCGATCTGCACGGCGTGATCGCGCGCGAAGTCTCCCGGCAGTACCGCAATTTCCAGCTCGACGTGACCGTGGCCCGGCTGCATGGGATCACCGTCTATATCACCGGATTCGCCACCACGCCCGGTTCCTACACACTCAGCAGCCTGTCCACGCTGACCAATGCCGTGCTGGCGGCGGGCGGCCCGTCCACCGGCGGCAGTTTCCGTTCGATCCAGGTGCGCCGCGGCGGCAAACTGGTGTCCGACTTCGACCTTTACGACCTGCTGCTGAAAGGCGACCGCAGCGGCGATATCGCGCTGCAGAACGGCGATGTCCTCTATATCGCTCCGGCGGGCGAACAGGTGGCGGTGCTCGGCAGCGTCAACCGCGAGGCGATTTTCGAAGCCGCCCCGGGCGAGACGCTGAACGACGCCATCCTTTATGCCGGGGGCATCAGCACGGTGGCGGACGCCAGCCGCCTGATGCTGCTCGACTCGCTGGGCCAGACCGACGGCGGCTGGCAGGAAATCAGCGCCGGGGACGCGCGGGTGCGCAAGATTCGGCGGGGCGATGTGATCCGGGTGCTGACCAACATGGCCATCGCCCATCCGCAGCAGGGGCAATCGGTGCTGGTGACGATCAGCGGCGAAGTGGCCCGGCCGGGCCGCTACTATTTCCGCCCCGGCACACCCCTGTCCGAAGTGGTCGCCAGGGCCGGCGGCCTCACGGCCGAGGCCTTCCCCTATGCCAGCGTCATCACCCGCGAAAGCGTGAAGCAACAGCAACAGCACAGTTATGATCGCGCCTTGCGCGATGCCGAACTGCTGCTGACCGCGCAGCCGGTCACATCCGTCCGCCGCGCGGAAATGGTCCGCCCGGAAAACCTCACGCTTGTCCGCGCGATCGTCGCCCAGTTGCGCGAACGCAAGCCCGATGGGCGGCTGATATTCGATCTGCCGGTCACGTCCCGCGAATTGCCCGGCGATCTGGTTCTGGAAAACAACGACACGATCCATGTGCCGCCGCGCCCGGTGACGGTGGGCGTGTTCGGCGCGGTGCCCAGCCCGGCCTCGTTCGCCTATCGCGACGGGCGCACGATCCGCGAATTCGTCGAAGCGGCAGGCGGGATACAGCGCATGGGCGACAAGAAGGAAATCTTCGTCGTGCGCGCCAACGGCACCGTGCTGGCCAAAGGCGGGCGGGCGCTGGGGCAGAAGGCTCTGCCCGGCGATCTGATCTATGTCCCGATCAACGCCAATCGCGGCGAATTCTGGGCCCGCCTGCGCGATATCACCGGGTCGCTGTTCGGCGGGCTGATCGGCGCGGCCTCGATCAAGGCGCTGATCGAATGAACCGCGCCGGCGCCCTGATCACGCAGGCGAAAGCCGCCTGGAACACGCCGCGCCGGCGCCGTATCGGCTATGCCGTGCTGGCGCTGCTGCTGGCGATCCTCTGCGCGTTTCCCCGCCCCTACGTCGCGCGCGCCAAGATGGTGCCGCAGGACAGCAACACCATCGGGCTGGGATCGACGATGAACGCGCTCGGCGGCCAGTTCCAGGGCTTTGCCGCGCTGCTGGGCGGGGCGCGCCAGCCGATCGATCTCTATCTCGCCATCGGCCGCAGCACCGAAGTGACCGACGACGTGATCCGCCGCCTCAAGCTGGTCGGCCCGCAAGGCTATGCCAACATCGGCAAGGCGCGCGTCGCGCTGGCCCGCAAGGTCGATGTCCATTCGCTGACCGGCGGCATTCTCGAAATCACCGTGCGCACCCACGATGCCGGGGAAGCCAAAGCGCTCACCACCGCGTTCGTCCACGCCATCGGCGAACGGATCGTCCGGCTCGACGAGGATCGCATCGAGCGCAAGCAGGAAGTGGTGATGAACCGCTTCCAGCAGGCATCGGCGCGGCTGGTTGCCGCCGAAACCGCGCTCGATGCCTTCCGCCGCAAGAACAGCCTGGCCGAACCCGATGTGGAATTGGGCTCCGCCCTGTCGCTGCGCACCCGGTTGGAAGCGCAGTTGCAGGCCAAGCAGGTCGAACTGCAAATGCTGGAAAAATTCCAGGGGCCGGAAAACCCGCAACTGCAAGCCGCGCAGGCCGAGGTCGCTTCGCTGCGTGCGCAGATCGCCCGCACCGCCGTGCCCGATCGCAGCGCCGCCGGGCTCAATGTCGCGGGGCTTTCCGGCCTGTCGAACGAATATCTCGCGCTCTATCGCGATTATCGCTTCGCCCAGGCGCTACACGAGGTTTACACCCGTTCTTCGGAAGAAGTCGCGGTGGAAGCAGTGGCCGGGGAAACCGCCACCGATGTGCAGGCCATAGAGGCCGCGCATGTCGATGCCGATCGCAAGTATAACATTCCCGCCGTTGCTCTGCTGGGGTTGCTGGCGCTGATCGCGCTGTTCACCGAAATCTACGCACCCGCCACGGGGATAGACCTGCGCCTGCGCGGCGCCCGCAAGGGCGATGCGGCATGAGCGCGATAAGCCCCCGGCCCGAACTCTCCATCGTCATCCCGTGTTATAACGAGGAGGACAACGTCCGCGCGATCTGCGCCGCTGTCACCGAACAGGCCGAACGCTGCGCCGCTTCGCACGAGATCATCCTGATCGACAACGGATCGACCGACCGCACCCGCGCGCTGATCCGCGAAGTCTGCGCCGCCGACCCGCGTATCCGGGCGATTTTCAACACCCGCAATTTCGGGCAGATGCGTTCGCCCACTTACGGCATCTATCAGGCGAGCGGCGCGGCCGTGATCGGCATGTGCGCCGATTTCCAGGACCCGCCCGCGATGATCGGCGAATTCGTCCGCCGCTGGCGCGAAGGCGCGCCGATCGTGCTGGCGCAGCGGCGCAGCGAGAAGACCGCCCTGCCCGTCGCGATCACGCGCGATCTCGGCTATGCCTTCCTCAACCGCTTCGGCGACTATCCGGTGCTGCCCGGCGTCACCGGTTTCGGCCTCTACAGCCGGGAAGTGGTGGACACCCTTGCCCGCTGGAACGAGCCTGAACCGTTCTTCCGCGGGATGCTGGTGGAAAGCGGATACCCCATCGCGCTGATCCCGTTCGACCGGCCCCAACGGGCTGCGGGCGACAGCAAGAACACCTTTGCCAGCCTGTTTTCCTTCGCGTTGTCCGGGGTCGCGTCCTCGGGCAAGAACCTGCTGCGGCTGCCGGTGATCCTCGCCGCGTGGACCGGGCTTGCCGCGCTGCTGCTCGCCGGTGGCACGCTTGCCGCGCTGCTGCTCGGCGGACCGGCCTGGCCCTTGCTGGGCCTGACGATCCTGACCGGCATGTTCGCCGTCATGCTGCTGTTTCTCGGCCTGATCGGCGAACAGACGCGTATCCTTTCCGAACGCTGCCGCCATGTGCCGCTGGTGATCGAGGCGGAACGGATCAACTTCTCCCCCTCCCCCCACGCCGCGCCGTACCAGCCATGAATCCCGCCGCGCGCTTCTTCCATCTCCTGCCGGAAATGACGCTGGCTTTCGCGGTGCTGGCCAGCGCGTTCGCCACCTGGCTGTTCTTCCGGCTGACCGGCTATCTCCCGCAACCGTTCGTGTTCGACACCAACGACACGTTCATGGACTGGTTCAACACCGCCTACTGGGCCAATCGCCAGGGCATCTACGATGTGTGGCGAAGCATATACCCGCCGCTGTCCTTCGTTTTCCTGGACACGTTCAGCCTGCCGGGCTGCTATCTCCAGTCACCGCTCTATGCCCGCGATTGCGACTGGCTGGCGCGCGGGACGATCATGGGATTCTACGCGCTCAACGTCGTGATCGCGTGGGCCAGTTTCCACCGGGCGGACCGCTACACCGCGCCGATGCGCGCGCTGGCTTTCGGGCTCGGACTGCCGCTGCTGTTCACGCTCGAACGGGGCAATCTGATCCTCGTCGCGCTGCCGTTCTTCATGCTTGCCTATGGCCCGCTGATGCAATCGAAAGCATGGCGCTGGCTGAGCATGGCGGTGACGATCAATTTCAAGCCCTATCTCGTGCTGCCCGCGCTGGCGCTGGCGGTGAAGCGCGACTGGCGCATGCTCGAACTGGCGGGGATCGCCACTGTCGCGCTCTACCTTGCCACGTTGGCGTGGGTGGGCGGCGGCACGCCGATGGAACTGGTTTCCAACACCGCGCACTGGGTGGTGTTCCAGGGCGCGCAGGTGTGGAACGAAGTCAATTATTCGACCAGCTACGCCCCGTTCCTCGCACTGCGCGAAGCGGGCATTCCGCTGCTGCGATTCGTGCCTTCGCGCCTTGTCGAAACGATCGAGATGCTGGTGCCCATCGTGATCCGCTGCACCCAGGCGATGGCGCTGGCCGCGCTGGCGGCAAGCTGGGTGCAGCCGAAAGCGGTGCCGCTGTCGCGCATCGCGGCGATCATGCTGGGGGCCTACCTCGTCACCCAATCGCCCGGCGGATACACCCAGGTGTTCCTGCTGTTCCTGCTGTTCCTCGAACCGTGGCGGCGGCCCGGGCCGATCATCGCGCTCACCTGCGGCTATCTGCTGTGCGTGGTCGGCGATTGGCCGCTGGCGCAAGTGCTGCAACTCACCACCAACAGCTGGCTGAGCGAACGCACCGTCAATCCCGCTTTCGGGCTGACCGTGGGCCATTTCCTGCGCCCCGGGCTTATCGTGCTGATCGTGTGGATGCTGGCGCTCGACACGCTCGACCGTGCGATCCGCGCGCATCGCCACCACGCTCCGCACGTGGGGTTGAGCGCCGCATGATCCCGCCTGCCGACCTTGCCGCAATGGACGCGGCGCTCGCCCCGCTATGGCCGCGTCTCGATGGCGCGCGGCTGTTCGTGACCGGGGGCACCGGCTTCATTGGCCG
Source organism: Caenibius sp. WL (assembly GCF_019803445.1). Taxonomy (NCBI): domain Bacteria; kingdom Pseudomonadati; phylum Pseudomonadota; class Alphaproteobacteria; order Sphingomonadales; family Erythrobacteraceae; genus Caenibius; species Caenibius sp. WL. Next base: position 1,514,326 of record NZ_CP081844.1, on the reverse strand, counting down.
CTGGATGCTGGAAGCGCTGGCCCGCGCGCCGATTGCGGTGGAGGCCGTGCTGCTCAGCCGCGACCCCGCGCGGTTCGCGGCACAGGCGCCGCATCTGGCGCGGCGTTTCCATCTGATCGCGGGCGACATCGCCCGCTTCACACCGCCGCCGGGCCCCTTCACGCATGTGATTCACGGCGCGGCCGATGCCAGCGCGGCATTGAACGCACACGATCCGCTCTGCATGTTCACCACGATTGTCGATGGCACCCGCCGGATGCTCGATTGCGCGCGCGGCTGGCAGGCGGGGCGGATCATGTTCATGAGTTCGGGCGCGGTTTACGGCGCACAGCCACCCGATGTGCCCCATGTGCCCGAAACATGGCCCGGCGCGCCCGATCCGCGCGATCCGCAATCGGCCTATGGCGAAGGCAAGCGCGCGGCGGAAATGCTCTGCGCGATTTACGGCAGGCAGTTTGGGCTGGATGTGGTCACCACCCGAATTTTCGCGCTGCTGGGGCCGCTGCTGTCGCTCGATATCCATTTCGCCGCCGGAAACTTCATCCGCGATGCCATGGCCGGCCGCACGATCCGGGTGGAAAGCGCGGGCACCGCCGTGCGGTCCTACCTCTATGCCGCCGATCTCGCGGTGTGGATGTGGACCGCGCTGATCGCGGGCCGCGCGGGCGCCGCCTACAATGTCGGATCGGAGGAGGCGGTTTCGATTGCCGATCTCGCCCGGCTGACCGCCCGCGTGCTCGGCGCGCCGGAGGTGGAAATCCTCGGCCGCCCCGATCCCGGCTGGAACCCCGGCCGCTATGTCCCTTCCACCGCGCTGATCCGGCGGGAACTGGGCGTGCGGCCCACTGTCGCGCTGGATGAAGCGATCCGGCGCACCGCCTTTTCCCACGGCTTCTCCCACGGATAACAGCCATGAGCCTTGTAAAACTTTCCGACTGGATCGCCGCAACTCTTGCGCAGCGCGGCATCCGCGATGTCTTCATGCTGACGGGCGGCGGGGCGATGCATCTCAACCATTCGCTCGGCACGCATCCCGCGCTCACAACCACGTTCACGCATCACGAACAGGCGCTCGCCATGGCGGCGGAGGCTTATTATCGCCTCACCAACCGGCTGGCGGTGGTCAATGTCACATCCGGCCCCGGGGGCACCAATGCGATCACCGGCGTCTATGGCGCATGGGTCGATTCCATCGGCATGGTGGTAATTTCGGGGCAGGTGAAGACCGAAACCACCGTGCGCCACACCGGCCTGCCGCTGCGCCAGTTCGGCGATCAGGAATTGGATATCGAGGAACTGGTCCGCCCGATCACCAAATATGCCGCGATGGTGACCGATCCCCGCACGATCCGCTACCACCTCGAAAAGGCGCTGTACCTCGCCGGCAGCGGGCGGCCCGGCCCGGTCTGGCTCGATATCCCGCTCGACGTGCAGGCCGCGAAGATCGATCCCGATGATCTGCTGCCCGGCTTCGATCCGGCGGAACTGGACGAACCGTGGCGGCATACCGATTGCAGCATGGTTGCAGGCGATATTCTGGCCCGGATCGCCCGCACCGAACGGCCGGTGGTGTTCGCCGGAGGCGGGGTGCGGCTATCGGGCGCGCATGCGCAATTCCTCGCGCTGATCGACAAGCTCGGCGTGCCCGTCGTCACCGGATGGAACGCGCACGATGCGCTGTGGAACGATCACCCGCTCTATTGCGGGCGGCCCGGCACCGTGGGCGACCGCGGCGGCAACATGGTGACGCAAAGCGCCGATCTGCTGCTGATCCTCGGCAGCCGCCTCAACATCCGCCAGGTCAGCTACAACTGGGCCAGCTTCGCCCGCGAAGCGTTCAAGATCTGGGTCGATATCGATCCGCTGGAACTGCGCAAGCCCACGGTTACGCCCGATTGGCCCGTGGTGGCGGATTTGAAGGACCTGATCCCCGCACTGCTGGCGCAACCCTATCCGGGGCCCGGCGCCGCGCATCGCGAATGGCTGGACTGGTCGCGCGAACGCAATCGCCGCTTCCCCGCCGTGCTGCCCGAATACCGGGACCATGGCCCGCTGATCCACCCCTATGCCGCGATGGACGCCCTGTTCGACGCGCTGGACGAGGATGATATCGTCGTCACCGGCAACGGCAGCGCCTGCGTGGTCAGCTTCCAGGCGGCGCGGCTCCGGCGTGGGCAGCGGCTGTGGACCAATTCGGGCTGCGCGACGATGGGCTACGATCTGCCCGCCGCCATCGGCGCCCATGTCGCCAGCAAAGGCCAGCGGCGCGTGATCGCCATCGCGGGCGACGGTTCGATCATGATGAACCTGCAGGAAATGCAGACCATCGCGGGCTACGGCATGCCGATCAAGGTCTTCCTCATCAACAACAGCGGCTATGTCTCGATCTTCCAGACCCACCGCAATTTCTTCAACGGGGTGGAAGTCGGCGGCGGCCCAAAAAGCAACGTTACTTTTCCCGATTTCAGCGGCATCGCGGCGGCGTTCGGATTCGCCTATCGCCGCGCCGGATCGCACGGCGAACTGGCCGGCGCGATTGCGGAAACGCTGGCCCACGATGGCCCGGTGTTATGCGAACTGATGGTCGACGAACACGTGGCTTTCGCCCCCAAGCTGGGCGCGAAGCAGCATCCCGATGGCCGCATCACCTCCCCCGCGCTGGAAGACCTGTCCCCCTTCCTCCCGCGCGAGGTGCTGCGCGACAACATGCGCATCGCCTTGCTGGAGGAGGAATGACAACGCTGGCCCGCAAGAGCGAGCGCCCGCTGCGCTTCCTCGTCGCGGGCGGGATCAACACCGCGCTGGGCCTGGCGTTCTATCCGCTGCTGCTGTGGGCCGTGCCGTGGCTGCGCACGCATTACATGGTCGCGCTCGCCGTGGCGCAAGCGGTGTGCCTGTGCTTCGCGTTCACGCTGCACAAGCTCGCCGTGTTCCGCACGCGCGGCAACGTGCTGCGCGAATTCGCCCATTTCGCCAGCTTCTACCTGTTCAACTATGCGGTGAACTGGGCCACGCTGCCGCTGCTGGTGGAAGGGGCCGAAGTGCCGCCCGCCGTGGCGCAGACGGGGTTCACTCTGGCGCTGATCGTCGGCAGCTATTTCTGGCACAGCCGGGTGACATTCAGGCCGCGCGGGTGATCCCTGCCCCGGAAAGCGCAGCATAGGCCGCGATCTGCCGCCGCGTCACCGCGCGCGCATCCTCGCCCGCGCCGACAGCCTTGTGCCAATCCACGATCCAGCCGAGCGCCTGATCGAGCGTCAGCGCCGGACGCCAGCCGAGCGCCGCGCGCGCCCTGGAACAGTCGAGCCGCAGCAATCCCGCCTCATGCGGGCGCGGCCTCGTATCCGGCACGGCCGCCCCGGCATCGCCGCCCCAGGCCGCGCGCATCCGTTCCACGATCCATGACACGGGCCGCGCATCCTCGTCCGCCGGGCCGAAATTCCATGCATCGGCGAAAGTCCGCTCGCCATCCAGCAGGCGTTCGGCAATCCGTAGATAGCCGCCCAGCGCTTCCAGCACATGCTGCCACGGGCGCACCGCATCGGGGGAGCGGATCAGCGGAGCAATGCCGGCCTCGAACGCGCGGACGAGATCGGGCACCAGCCGGTCCTGCGCCCAATCCCCGCCGCCGATCACATTGCCCGCGCGCACGGTCGCCAGCGCAGGGCCGCCATCCATGAAATACGAACGGCGCCACGCCGCCGCGACGATTTCCGCGCAGCCTTTGCTGCTGCTGTAGGGATCGTGCCCGCCCATCGGATCGCTTTCGCGATAGGGCCAGACCCATTCGCGGTTCTCATAGCATTTGTCGCTGGTGACGCAGACGATCGCCCGCACGCCCCCGGCCCGCCGCGCCGCTTCCAGCACATGCACCGTGCCCATGACATTGGTGGCGTAGGTTTCCACCGGCTCGGCATAGGACAGGCGCACCAGCGGCTGCGCGGCGAGATGGAAAATCACGTCCGGCCGCACCCGTTCCACCAGTGCGCACAGAGCGCCGCAATCGCGCACATCGCCTTCGTGATGATCGATCAGTTCCGCCAACCGCGCGGCTGCGAACAGGCTCGGCTCGGTCGGCGCGGGCAAGGCATAGCCGGTGACTTTCGCCCCCATGGTATGGAGCCATAGTGCCAGCCAGCTCCCCTTGAACCCGGTGTGCCCGGTGACGAGAACGCGGCGCCCGGCCCAAGGCGCGCTCACCAGCATTTCCACGGCGCCTTGCCCATGGCCCACAGGTCTTCGAGATAGTTCTTGTCGCGCAGGGTATCCATCGGCTGCCAGAAGCCATCGTGGCGATAGCCCATGAGTTCGCCCCCGCGCGCCAGCCGTTCCAGCGGCCCGCTTTCCCACACGGTGTCCGGTCCTTCCACCAGATCGAGCACCGAAGGATCGGCGACGAAGAACCCGCCGTTAATCATCCCACCGTCGCCAGCAGGCTTTTCGCGAAAATCGATCACGCGCTGCCGGTCGAATTCCAGCGCGCCGAAGCGGCCCGGCGGGGCCACGGCGGTGATCGTGGCACGCTGCCCATGCCTCTTGTGGAAGTCCACCAGCGCGGCGATATCGATATCGGCCACCCCGTCGCCATATGTGAAGCAGAACGGCTCCCCCGGTTCGAGATAGGGCCGGATCGCGCCCAGCCGCCCGCCGGTCATCGTTTCAGGGCCGGTTTCGACCAGCGTGATCCGCCACGGTTCGCTGCGCGCCTGATGGACTTCCATCCCGTTGCCGTTGCGCAGGTCGATCGTCACGTCGGAGGTGTGGAGGAAGTAGTTCGCGAAGAATTCCTTGATCAGATACCCCTTGTAGCCGAGGCAGATCACGAAATCGTTGAGCCCGGCGGCCGAATAGATTTTCATGATATGCCACAGGATCGGCATGCCGCCGATTTCCACCATCGGCTTGGGACGAACGGCGGTTTCCTCGCCGAGCCGGGTGCCGAGCCCCCCGGCCAGAATTACGGTTCGCATCATCGCTCCACGTCTTGCGTTCGTGACGATGACGGACCCCTTCCCCCAACTCCGTAAAGCAGGCCCGGCGCGCTGGATCGCGCCCGCCCTTCTCCTTGCCATTCTCGCGCTGGCGGCCGCCTTGCGGCTGCACGGAATCGCTTTCGGCCTGCCCGCGCTGAACGATCCGGACGAGCCGCTGTTCATGATGACGGCATTCGACATGCTGCGGAACAGGACTCTCAATCCCGGATGGTTCGGCCACCCCGGCACGATCACGCTCTATTGCCTCGCGCTCGTCTGCCTCGCGGTGGGGATGCTGGGCATGCTGACCGGCCGCTTTGCCGGGGCCGAAGGGTTTGCCGAGGCGGTCTATGCCGATCCGGGCATCGTGTTCCTGCCCGCGCGGCTGTTCGTCATGGCCTGTGCGCTGGTCTGCATCGTGCTCACCTATCGTATCGGCAAGCGGCTGGGCGGTGAACGGATCGGGCTGATCGCGGCGGCAATGCTGGCGATCAACGCGGTGCATATCGAATATTCGCAGATCATCCGCACCGATATGCAGGCTTCGGTTTTCATGCTGCTGGGCGCATTGTCCGCGCTGGCCATCCTGCGCGACGGGCGGGAGCGGGATTATGTGCTGGCCGGTCTGTGGGTCGGCCTTGCCGCCGCGACCAAGTGGCCCGCCGCGCTGATCGCCATTGCACCGCTGTGCACAGGGTTCGCCCGTCTGCGCGCCGGGCAGCGCGAATGGGATCTGGTGATCCTGTTCGCCATAGCCGCTGTCGCCACGCTGTTCCTCGCCTCGCCCTATCTCCTGCTCGATTATCCGGCGGTGCTGCGCGATCTGGCGGGGGAAGCGCGCACCATCCATCCCGGCGCGACCGGCGGGGGCTTCCTGTCCAATCTCGCTTGGTACATCACTGGGCCGCTGGCGGGATCGTTCGGCATGGCGGGGCTGGCGCTGGCCGGTGCCGGGCTGGCCTGCGCCGCATGGCGGGACAGGCGCTGGGCGCTTGTCGTGCTGCCGGTGATCCTGCTCCTGCTTGCCGTGCTCTGCGCGCAGCATCTCGTCTGGGTGCGCTGGGTGGTGCCGCTGCTGCCGTTCCTGGCGCTGGCTCTGGCTTATGCGCTTTGCGCCCTGCATGACAGGTTGCGGGCGCGCCTCCCGGCCAAAGCGGCCTGGGCTGCCCTGCCGCTGATGTGCGCGCTGCTGGCGGTGCCGATGCTGCAGACCGGCCAATCCCGCGCGGCGGAGCGCGCGCACGATACGCGGCAGGCAGCGACTTTCTGGATACGCCAGCATGTGCCCGCCGGGCATTCGGTGCTGGTGGAAGAAGCCGCTATCGATCTTCTGCGCGACGGACGGCGGGTGATCTTCCCGCTCGGCGCGGCGGGATGCATCGATGCGCGCGAAGCCCTGGGCGGACAGATCGAATATGGCGAAGTGGAGAACAAGCGCGCCGCCAGCCCGACTGTCGATCTCGGCCATGTCGCGCTGGAAAGGATCGCCAGTTGCCGGGCGGATTATGCCATCGTGACGCATTACGATCGCTATCGCGCCGCCCCCATTGCCTTTGCAGAAGCGTTGCAGCGCTATCGCGTGGTGCTGGAAGGGGCCGCGCTGGAAGCCTATTTCGCACCGCGCGCGGGGGAAAGCGGCGGCCCGGTGACATATGTCTATCGCCTTGCCCCGCGCTCCGCACGGTGAACAGCTGTTATATTCCGATTAAATAAGTAGGAATTTAACCGCAATCGCCTTATGAGAGCCTCCGTTTCTGGAGCGCGCCCATGGATGTGCAACTTGCGGTTATCTGCCTGCTGACTTTCGGTATCAATCTGATCGGGGCGCTGGCTTACGCCGCGCGTATCGCCGGGGTGCGCACCCGCAAGATCGCCATATCCTTTGCACTGTTCAATGTGCTGGTGCTGCTGTCGCGCCTGTCGAACAGCTTTCTCGGGCCGTTTCTGGCCAAACGAATCGAAAGCGCGCTGGCTACCGGCGCGGGCGATCATCTGCTGGCCGATTTCCGCATGATCCTGTTTTCGGCCACGGCCGCCACCGTGCTCGGCACTTTGCTGATTCCCACGGTGCAGCGCTGGTTTTGCAGCGCAATCAACGATTTTCAGGATCACCGTTCGATTCCCAAACTGGTGATGCACGCTTTCGCCAAAGGGGGTTTGGGCTATCTGCGCCGCACCAGCACCGCCCCGAAAGTCGCCCACATCGCCCAGTTGCGCAAACCGCGCGGGGTTTCGCGCAGCGTGATCGCGCTCAATGTCCTGGCGCAGGCGCTGTTGACGGTCGGGGTGGTCGCCTCGCTCTATGCCGGCTATCTCTTTCCCGATTACCGCGTCACCGCGTCCCAGCTTTCGGCGGTGGTCAACGGATTTGCCACCATCCTGCTGTTTATCCTGATCGATCCGCAGCTTTCGGTCATGACCGATGACGTGATTTCCGGGCAGGTCAGCGAGCCGATGTTCCGTCGCACGATCGTCTGGCTTTCCCTGAGCCGGGTGGCCGGAACCCTGCTGGCGCAACTGTTGTTCCTGCCGGCCGCCTGGCTGGTGGTCTATGTTGCGGGGATCGTCTGAACCGCGGCGCGAATCGCGCTATCCCCCGCCGATATCGCCAACCCGAAGCCGGATAGTCTGCCGCCGGGCCCGGCCAGCTCTGTCGCCGTCGCCGTCGCCGCAGCGTCGGGCATCAATTGCCGCGAAATCAACCGGATAAGCGAAAACCAGGAATTGGGCGCGCGATAGCAACGCTTCATCGACAGACCAATACCCTATCAGTTATATAGGAATTATAGAAACCCGCAGCACACCATCGAACCGCAGGAGCACAAGATGGCGACATCCCACCGACACGATAACAAAGACCCGCTGATCCTGATCATCCCGGGCCTGAACGACAGCGGCCCGCGCCACTGGCAGACGTTGTGGGAACGCGAACACGCCGATTGCGTGCGCGTCGAACTGGGCATGTGGGACAATCCGCACCGCAACACCTGGGTGAACAAGCTGAATGCCGCCATTCACGCGAGCAATCGCCCGGTGATCCTCGCCGCGCACAGCCTCGGCTGCCACGCCGTCGGCTGGTGGAACGCACTGGAACGGCCCGGCGCCGACAGCAAGGTGCTGGGCGCGCTCCTGGTCGCCCCGCCGCAGGTGGAAGGGCCTGCCATCGATGCGCGCATCGCCGGGTTCGCCCCCGTGGTGCGCCAGCGCCTGCCGTTCACTTCGATTCTCGCGGCCAGCCAGAACGATCCCTATATCCCGTTCGGGCAGGCGAAGAAGCTGGCCCGCATCTGGGGTAGCCGGCTGGTCGATGTCGGCCCGCTGGGGCATATCAACGCGGATTCGGGCATCGGCAACTGGCCCTATGGCCGCTATCTGCTCGATCGCCTGATCGCCGCCGTCGCTCCGCGCCCGGCCGCGCTCGTGCCCGGCCGCAACGCCGATCATCTCGCCGCGCGCGAAACGCGTCTGGAAATCGGCCGGTGAAAGCGAATTCCGTACTCGATGCGATCGGCAACACCCCGCATATCCGCCTGTCCCGCCTGTTTCCCGATGCGGATGTGTGGGTGAAATCCGAACGGTCGAACCCCGGCGGTTCGATCAAGGATCGCATCGCACTGGCTATGATCGAAGCTGCCGAGGCGAGTGGCGAGTTGGCGCCCGGCGGCACGATCATCGAGCCGACGTCGGGTAACACCGGCGTCGGTCTTGCCATGGTTGCCGCCGTGAAAGGCTATCGCCTGATTCTGGTGATGCCGGAATCGATGTCGGTCGAGCGGCGGCGGCTGATGCTGGCCTATGGCGCGGAATTTGCGCTCACCCCGCGTGAAACGGGCATGAAGGGCGCAATCGAGCATGCGCTGGAATTGCAGGCCCGCACGCCCGGCGCATGGATGCCGCAACAGTTCGAAAACCCGGCCAACACCGCCATCCATGCGCGGACAACGGCGGAGGAAATCCGCCGCGATTTCGCCGATCACCCGATTGACGTGCTGATCAGCGGGGTAGGCACCGGCGGCCACGTGAGCGGGGTGGCGCAGGCGCTGAAGAAAGTCTGGCCCGATCTCAAGGTCTTCGCGGTGGAACCCACTCTGTCCCCCGTGATCAGCGGCGGCCAGGGCGCGCCGCATCCCATCCAGGGGATTGGCGCGGGGTTCATTCCCGCCAATCTGCACACCGAACTGCTGGACGGCGTGATCCGTGTCGATCCGGCCGAGGCCAAGGACTGGGCCCGCCGCTCCGCCACGACGGAAGGGCTGCTGGTGGGCATATCGTCCGGCGCGACGCTGGCCGCGATAGAGCACCAGCGGCAGCAACTACCGCCCGATACCCGTATTCTCGGCTTCAATTACGATACGGGCGAACGCTATCTTTCGGTGCCCGATTTCCTGCCCCTGGAAGAATAGCCAGACTTTATCCCCCAACAGACAGAGACCAATTCCAATTCCCGAACGAGAGTTTAAACAGATTGGGCCGGTCAATCACCGGTTCAGGCCGCAACACTTATCCGCATGATCCAGCGATGACCCCGAAACGCGCCCTCATCATCCGCCACGTGCCCCACGAAGGGATTGCCGGCTATCGCGCCCCTATCGAAGATGCCGGCTACGAAGTCGACCGGATCGACGTGACCGATCCCGAGTTCGCCACGCTCGATCTGTGCACGCCCGATCTGCTCATCATGATGGGCGGGCCGATGGGGGTGTACGAACAGGATCGCTATCCCTGGATCGCCTGCCAGTTGCGCCGCCTGGCCCGGCGGCTGGAAGCCGACCGGCCGACACTGGGCGTCTGCTTCGGGGCGCAGATGATGGCTGCGGCGCTGGGCGGCGAAGTCTATGCCGGGCCGGTCAAGGAAGTCGGCTTCCATCCGGTGCACATCCATCACGATGTGTCCGCCAACCCGCTGCATCACCTGGCCGATACGCCGATCCTCCACTGGCATGGCGATACGTTCACGCTGCCTGACAATGTCGAACTGCTGGCGTCGAGCCACCTCTATCGGCATCAGGCCTTCCGCCGGGGGCGCAATATCCTCGGCCTGCAATTCCATGCCGAAATGGGGCTCGATCCGCGTTTCGATGCCTGGGTCGACCAATGGCCCGAAGCGGTGGTGGAAGCAGGCGGAGACGAACAGGCCCTGCGCCGGGCGCACGCCGACTTCGGCCCCGGCGCGGTGGACGCCGGACGCGCGATGATCCGCGATTGGCTGACCGGCTTTGTCGGCCCGACGGCTTACACCATCGCGGCGCAGCCTGCGGCCACCTGATCGCCGACAGCGCGTCGGCCGCGCATCACGGCGCGGCGATCTTCGGCCATTCGGGCTTTGCCTGTCATCGAAATGTAATAGGATCGCACGATGCAGTGGTCCGACATGGAACAACAGACATTCGATTCGACCGGCGGCGAACCGGAAGCGGCGGCGCTGCCGCCCGTCCCCGAAGGCGGCGCGCGCTATTTCAACCGCGAGTTGAGCTGGTTGAATTTCAACCGGCGCGTGTTGGATGAAGCGCGCAACACCGATTATCCGCTGCTGGAACGGCTGCGCTTTCTATCAATCTCGGGGAACAATCTCGACGAGTTCACCATGGTCCGCGTGGCCGGGCTGGCCGGGCAGGTCGAACGCCAGATCGGCGAAATCTCCATCGACGGCCTCACTCCGGCGCAACAGCTTTCCGCCGTGCGCAAGGCGGTGATCGAACTGCTGACCGACCAGCAGGCGGTGTGGGATGAATTGCAGCGCCTGCTGGCCCGTGAAGACATTCTGGTAAGCGGCGAACGGCATCCTTTCACCGCCGAACAACTGGAATGGCTGGAAAAGCATTTCCACGAAGCGGTGCTGCCTATCATTACGCCACAGGCGATCGATCCCGCGCACCCCTTCCCGTTCATCGCCAATCAGGGGATGGGCATCCTGTTTTCGCTCACCCGGCTCGCCGATCAGTCGCCGGTGATGGAAATGGTGCTGATCCCCACCGCCCTGCCGCGCTTCATCCGCCTGCCGGGGCCAACGGCAGTCTATATCAGCATCGAAGACCTGATCTGCCGCTACACCGATATCCTGTTCCCCGGCTTCCGCTTCGAAGGGCACGGCGTGTTCCGCGTGCTGCGCGACAGCGATATCGAAATCGAGGAAGATGCCGAAGATCTGGTCCGCTATTTCCGCCGCGCGATCCAGCGGCGGCGGCGCGGCAAGGTGATTCTGCTGCAATTGCAGGGCGAACTGAACCAGACGGCCGAGGAACTGCTGCTCGATCAACTCGGGCTCGAACAGGCGATGGTCATCAAGACCGGTGGACTGGTCGGTATGTCCGGCCTGTCGACGATTGTCGATGAAGACCGGCCGGCCCTGAAGTTCCAGCCTTACAATCCGCGTTTCCCCGAACGGATCAAGGAACATGACGGCGATTGCTTCGCCGCGATCCGTGAAAAGGATCTGATCGTCCACCACCCTTACGAAAGCTTCGAAGTGGTGATCGATTTCCTGCGTCAAGCGGCAACCGATCCCGATGTGGTGGCGATCAAACAGACGCTGTACCGTGCGGGCAAGCAATCGGCGATCATCGCCGCGCTGATTGCGGCGGCCGAAGCGGGCAAGTCCGTCACCGCCGTGGTCGAACTGAAAGCCCGGTTCGACGAGGAACAGAATCTCCTCTGGGCCAGCCAGCTCGAACGGGCGGGCGTGCAGGTGATTTACGGCTTCGTCGATTGGAAGACTCACGCCAAGGTATCGATGGTCGTGCGCCGCGAAGGGGACAGCTACCGGACTTACTGCCACTTCGGCACCGGCAATTATCACCCGTTCACCGCGCGCATCTACACCGATCTCAGCTTCTTCACCGCCGATCCCAAGGCGGCGCGCGATGCCGGGCGGCTGTTCAATTTCATCACCGGCTATGTCGAACCGCGCGAGATGGAAGTGCTGTCCATTTCACCGCTCAATCTGCGCGACAGGCTCTACAGTTGCATCGATCGCGAAATTGCGAACGCCCAGGCGGGCAAACCCGCCGCAATCTGGGCCAAGATGAACCAGCTCACCGACGATGGGCTGATCGAGCGGCTTTACGCCGCCAGCAACGCCGGGGTGGAAATCAATCTGGTGGTGCGCGGCATCTGCTGCCTGCGGCCGGGCATCCCCGGCATGTCGGAGCATATCGCGGTCAAATCGGTCATCGGCCGGTTCCTCGAACACAGCCGCATCTGGGCCTTCGCCGCCGGATCGGCGCTGCCCAATCCCCATGCCGAAGTGTTTATCTCCTCGGCCGACGGGATGAGCCGCAATCTCGATCGCCGGGTCGAACTGCTGGTCCCGATCCGCAACAGCACCGTGCACGATCAGGTGCTCGATCAGGTCATGCTGGCGAATTTGCTGGACACGGAGCAAAGCTGGCTGCTGGAGCCCGATGGCACCTATCGACGCATGGACAAGGGCGACGAGCCATTCAATCTGCACCGCTATTTCATGACCAATCCTTCCCTTTCCGGGCGCGGGGCCGCGCTGGCCAAAGGGCGCAAGGTGCCCAAGCTCTCGCTGCGGCGCGGGGCGGCCTGATGGCCGCTGTCAGCCACACGGTCCCCGATCCGGCAGGCACACCGTCATGACCGAAGAACGCGCGGTCATCGATATCGGTTCGAACACGGTTCGCCTGGTGATTTTCGGCGGGCCGCCGCGCGCGCCTGCCGTGCTGCTCAACGAAAAGGTGACGGCGCGGCTCGGCAAGGGCGTGGCCGAAAACGGGCAGCTCAGCCCCAAATCGATGCGCATGGCGCTGGATGCGCTGGCGCGCTACGCCGCGATCCTGCGCCTGCGCGGCGTGGCCCATATCGATGCGGTGGCCACCGCCGCATCGCGCGATGCGGAAAACGGCCCGGCCTTCCTCGACGCGGTGCGCGCATTGGGCATCGATGTGCGCCTGCTGTCGGGCGAAGAAGAGGCGATCACCAGCGCCACCGGCGTCACCGCCTCCTTCCCCGGCGCGAAAGGCACTGTCGCCGATCTCGGCGGGGGCAGTCTCGAATTGGTCGATATCGACGGCGAAATCCGCAACCATGGCACCAGCCTGCCGCTGGGCACGCTGCGCCTGCCGCAATTGCGCGCGGAAGGCAGCGTGCGCTTTTCCCGCCACGTGCAGAAAATGCTCGAAGCCACCGAATGGTCTGGCGGGGCCGATCTGCCGCTCTATCTCGTCGGCGGATCGCATCGGGCGCTCGCCCATTACGCGATGCATGCGCTCGATTGGCCTTATGACGATCCGCACGGGTTTTCGATGGCGGCGGACGACGCGCTCAGGCTGTGTCAGGTGATCGAACGCGCCAAGCTCGCCACCGAAGTGCCGATGGTTTCCACCGCGCGCCTGGCCATGCTGCCCGATGCGGCGGCGCTGCTGGCGGCCCTGATCGCGATCCTGCGCCCGGCGCGCATCGTGTTTTCCGCCTGGGGCCTGCGCGAAGGGCTGCTTTATCAGCAACTCGCCCCCGCGCAGCAGGCGCAAGACCCCCTGCTTGCAGGGGTAACGGAATTTGCCACGCAACTGGGCATTCGCGCCGACGAGGCGGAGACGATCACCCGCTGGACCGCAGCAGCGGTCCACATGGCCGGCAAAGGGCAGGAACGGCTGCGCCACGCGGCAACCATGCTGTCGCTGGCCGCCAACCGGACCGAGCCCAACCTGCGCGCGGACGAGGCGCTGGAATGGGCGCTGCGCAAACGCTGGATCGGCATCGACGGCGAAGGGCGGGCGATGATCGCTGCCGCCGCCAGCGCCAACACCGCCGCCAAGGCCGAATTTCCCGCGCTCGAACGGATCGCCCCGCCCGCTAGCCTGCGCGAAGGGCGCGTCTGGGGCCTGGCGGTACGTCTGGCCCGCCGGTTCAGCGGCGGCACGCAGGCGGCGCTGGAACAAAGCGCGCTGACCGTGGACAACGGTCAATTGGTCCTGTCGCTGCAGGAAGAGATCGCCGCGCTTTACACCCAGCAGGTGGAAAAGGATCACAAGGCGCTGGCGCAAGCGCTGGGGCTGGCGCCCGCCCGGCGCATGATCGATACCGGCAGGCGGGCTACCGGCTGAAATCGCCCGCCGCCACCGCATCCGCCGCCGAACGGATCGTGGCATAGACCGTGGCGAGATCGTCATCCCCGATGCAATAGGGCGGCATGACGTAAACCGTGTTGCCGAGCGGGCGCAGCAACACGTCCCGGTCGCGGAAATAGCCGAGCAATGCGGGGCCAAGCCCGGAAAGATAGGCCGCGTCCTCCCCTCCCAGTTCCATCGCCGTGATCGTGCCGCAGCGGCGCAGATCGCGGATCGCGGGATGGCCGGCCAGCGTGGCCAGGTGCCGTTCCTGCCGCGCGGCAAGGTCCGCCACCCGCTCCAGCACCGGCTCTTCCCGCCAGATGGCGAGATTTTCCGCCGCCGCCGCGCAGGCGATGGGATTGGCGGTGTAGCTGGAGGAATGGAAAAAGGTCAGCGCCCGGTCGGTCGAATAATGCGCATCCCAGATCGCCTCGCTCGCCATGGTGACGGCGAGCGGAAGCGCCCCGCCCGTCAGCCCTTTCGACAGGCACAGCAGATCGGGCACGATCCCGGCCTGCTCCCCCGCCAGCAAGCTGCCCGTGCGGCCCCAGCCGGTCATTACTTCGTCGGCGATGAACAGCGTGCCATGATGGGCGCAGATCGCGCGCATTTCCGCCAGCACCAGCGGGCCGTACATCATCATGCCCCCCGCGCCGAGCACCAGCGGCTCGACGATGAAGGCCGCCGCGCCCGCCCGGCATTCCGCTTCCAGCGCATCCAGCGTCGCCTGCGGGTCGCTGGGGAACGGCACCCGTCCGACATCGAACAACAGCGGCGCATAGGCCGCGTTGAACACGCCGCGCGCGCCCACCGACATCGCCCCGATGGTGTCGCCGTGATAGGAATGTTCCATCACCACCAGCCGGTGGCGCGGTTCGCCCCGGTTCGCCCAGTAACCCAGCGCCATTTTCAGCGCGACTTCAACGCAGGTGGAACCGGAATCGGAAAAGAACACCCGTGTCAGATCCGGCGGCATGATCGCGGTCAACCCGCGCGCCACTTCCTCCGCCGGTTCATGCGTCCACCCGGCGAAAATCAGCTGATCGAGCTTTTCGGTCTGCGCCCGGATCGCGGCCATCACGCGCGGGTTGCGGTGGCCGTGGGTCGTCACCCACCAGCTGGAAATCGCATCGATCACCCGGCGGCCATCGGCCGTGTGGAGCGCCGCCCCTTCGCCGTGGGTGACGAGCCCGATCGGCTCATTGAGGCCGTGCTGGGTGAAAGCGTGCCAGACGGGGGAATCGCTCACAGCGCCAACCCTTCGGTAAAGGCATCCGCAAACGCCGCGGCCAGAGTGTCCGCATTCAGCGGATCGAGGAACGGCAGGCGGCCGAGGCGGCGGACCCGCCCGATGCGGCCAATCGTCGCTTCGCTATCCTCGTTCGCATCGCCGACGAAAGCCACGCCGTGCACGGTTATGCCCCGCGCGCGCAGCACTTCCACCGTCATCAGCGTATGGCTGATCGTGCCCAATGTGGTGCGCGCGACGACAATCGCGGGCAGGCCCCAGCGGGCAATCTGGTCGGCCACGGTCAGATCGTCGCGCAGGGGGACGAGCGCCCCGCCCGCCCCTTCGACCACCAAAGGCCGCTGCACGGGCAGAGCGAGCGCCGCATCCTCGATCGTCACCCCGTCGATCCGCGCGGCGCGGTGGGGGGAACAGGGTGTGGCCAGGCGATAAGCTTCGGGCAGGATGCGTTCGGGGGGCAAGCCCGACAGCGCAGCCACACGCAGCGCGTCGGTGCCGTCGTCCGTGCCCGCCTGCACCGGCTTCCAGTACCACGCGCCGAGATACCCGGCGAGCCCGGCGGCGAACACCGTCTTGCCCACATCGGTATCGGTGCCGGTGATCGCAAAGGCCGTCATGCCAATGCCCCAGTCAGAGCAGCGGCCAGCGCATCGACATCGGCCGGGCTGGCATTCAGCGTCAGCGACAAGCGCAGGCGCGATGTGCCCGAAGGCACCGTGGGCGGGCGAATGCCGCGAATGTCGAACCCGGCGGCCTGCATCGCGGCCGCCACTTCCATCGTCCGGGCATCGCCGCCCAGTATGATCGGCACGATCTGGCTGCCGGTCGGCGTCACGCCCAGCGGGGCAAGCGCCCCGGCGGCATGGCCGATCAGAGCCATAAGCTGTTCCCGCCGTGCCGGTTCCTGCGCGCTGATCCGCAGCGCCTCCCGCGTGGCGGCGGCCATCAGC
The DNA here is from genome assembly GCF_019803445.1 of Caenibius sp. WL. Lineage (NCBI taxonomy): Bacteria > Pseudomonadati > Pseudomonadota > Alphaproteobacteria > Sphingomonadales > Erythrobacteraceae > Caenibius > Caenibius sp. WL. Next base: position 1,498,083 of record NZ_CP081844.1, on the reverse strand, counting down.
GGGCTGGGCGCGGTGGAGAAGATGAAGCCGCGCGCGCAGTTGATGAGATAGTCCGTCACCACTTTCGGCCCGCAGACCAGCGCCCCTTCGCTGCCCAGCGCCTTGCCGCAGGTGTGCATGGTGATGAGATTGCCCCGCCCCTGCAACGCGGCGGCAACGCCTCTGCCCCCATCGCCGAACACGCCCGTCGCATGCGCTTCGTCGACCAGCAGCACCCCGTCATGTTCGTCCGCCAGCGCGATCAGCGCGTCGAGCGGAGCGATATCGCCGTCCATCGAATAGAGGCTTTCCACCGCGATCCACGGCCGCCCGGTGCCCCCCTTGGCCCGCCAGCGGGCAATCGCATCGGCAAAGCCTTGCGGATCGTTGTGCGGCGCCATGGCCCGGTCGGCCCGGGTCAGCCGCAGCCCTTCGTGCAGGCTGGCGTGGATCAACTGGTCATAGATCACCACATCGCCCTTGCGCGGCAGTGTGGCGACCAGCGCCGAATTGGCGCCGAAGCCGTTGGCGAGATAGAGCGCGCTTTCGCAGCCGAAGAACCGCGCCGCCTCTTCCTCCAGCGCTTCATGTTCCGCATGGTTGCCGCGCAGGAGGCGCGATCCGCCCGAACCGACCGGCACCCCGCGATCAAGCGCGGCGGCGAAAGCCTGCTTCATGCGCGGATCGCCCGCGAGAGCGAGATAGTCGTTCGACGCGAAATCCACGCCTTCACGCGGGCGCAGGGAGCGGAGACGGGCCTTGCCCGCGAGAACCGCAAGATCGGCCTGATGGTCTGCGTAGGGACCGGACATGCAGCGGCCTTTGCCCGATGCGGGCCGATCATTCAACCGGGCGACTCGCAATGCGTGGCCCCGCCCCTGTCTTTCCCGCCGGGCACCCCAGATAACCGCCTGCGAAGGCCAGCAAATCCGCGGGTCTGCGCAATTGCTTTCCACAGGCTTTCGTACTATGGGGCAGCAAACGCCCCGGCCAGCCGAAGCCAAACCGCTTCGTCAGCCGGGGCGATCTACTTCTACCACCAGAAAAGGGCAGGCCCATGTCGCGTCGCCGCCAGATCTACGAAGGCAAGGCCAAGATTCTCTACGAAGGCCCCGAACCGGGCACAATCATCCAGTATTTCAAGGATGATGCGACCGCGTTCAACGCCCAGAAAAAGGGTACGATCAACGGCAAGGGCGTGATCAACAACCGCATCAGCGAGTATGTGTTCACCCGCCTGAACCACATCGGCATCCCGACTCACTTCATCCGCCGCCTGAACATGCGCGAACAGCTGGTGCGGCAGGTGGAAATCGTGCCGATCGAAGTGGTCGTGCGCAATGTCGCGGCCGGTTCGATCTGCAAGCGGCTGGGCATCGAAGAAGGCGAACCGCTGCCCCACACGCTGATCGAATACTATTACAAGGACGATGCGCTGGGCGATCCGATGATCGCGGAAGAGCATATCGCCTGCTTCGGCTGGGCATCGAACGAGGAAATGCAGGACATTTCCTCGATGGCGATCCGCATCAACGATTTCCTCGTCGGCATGTTCGCGGCGATCAATATCAGCCTGATCGATTTCAAGCTGGAATTCGGCCGCATCTGGGATGGCGATTATGCCCGCGTGATCCTGGCTGACGAAATCAGCCCCGATGGCTGCCGCCTGTGGGACATGACCACCGGCGAAAAGCTCGACAAGGATCGTTTCCGCCGCGATCTGGGGGGCGAGGAAGAAGCCTATCAGGAAGTCGCGCGCCGCCTCGGCCTGCTGGAAAGCGACGGGCCGAGCGAAGTGCACGACCTCAGCGTGCATCGCAAGCTGCGCGGCAAGAAGTAAGGGCGCGCGAGTCCTTGCCCTGCGGCGCTGCCGGGGGCATAGGCTCGCTGCGATTCCCGTGTCCCATTCGCGAAGAAGGCCGCTACCCATGAAAATCCGCGTCCATGTCAGCCTGAAGAACGGCGTGCTCGACCCACAGGGCCGGGCGATCCATCACGCGCTGGAAGGGCTGGGCTTTTCCGGCGTCAACGATGTCCGCGCCGGGCGGCTGATCGAACTCGATGTCGATCAGAACGTCAGCGATGAAGCGCTGGACGAAATGTGCCGGAAGCTGCTGGCCAACATGGTCATCGAAAACTACCGCATCGAAAAGGTCGCCGCGTGAGCGGGTTCCGTTCCGCCGTCATCACCTTTCCCGGCTCCAACTGCGACCGGGACATGGCGGTTGCGCTGGAACAGGTTTCCGGCACCCCCGCCCTGCGCGTGTGGCACGGCGATGCCGAACTGCCCGAAGGGCTCGATTTCATCGCTCTGCCCGGCGGCTTTTCCTATGGCGATTATCTGCGGTCCGGCGCGATGGCCGCGCGCAGCCCGATTATGCAGGCGGTGATCGCCGCCGCGGGGCGCGGCGTGCCGGTGCTGGGCGTGTGCAACGGGTTCCAGGTGCTGACCGAAGCCGGGCTGCTGCCGGGCGCGCTGATGCGCAACGCCAGCCAGAATTTCATCTGCCGCACCGTGCCGCTGACAGTGGTGAACAACCAATCGCTGTTCACCGCCGCTTATGATGCGGGGCAGACGATCCGGGTCCCGGTCGCCCACCACGATGGCAACTATTTCGCCGATGCCGCCACGCTCGACCGGCTGGAAGGCGAAGGCCGCGTCGCTTTCCGCTATGCCGAGGAAATCAACGGTTCGGCCCGTGCCATCGCGGGCGTGCTCAACGAAGCGGGCAACGTGCTGGGCATGATGCCCCACCCCGAGCGCGCTATCGAACCCGCCCACGGCAGCGCCGATGGCCGCGCGTTGTTTGAAAGCGCGATCCGCAGCCTCGTGCACGCCTGACGCGCTTTCGCGCACCGGAACGGAAAAAGGGCCGCCGTCCTGCCGGGACGCGGCCCTTTTCTTATGGTGATTGCAACTGAGCCGCTGCGGAAACGGCCCTATGCTTTAGGACACACTTTCGGCGCGTGGCCTTCGACAGGCTCAGGCCGAACGGGTGGGATATGGGAAGACGCTATAATCGCGCCCCTTATGCCGCCGCGTCATGTCGAACTTTTGGCGTGGTCCTCTCCCCATCGTCATGCCCGCCTTTGCCAGAATGACGAGGTTACTGGTTCCAGTGGGCTAATCGCCAATTCGGGTCAGGCGCGCAGACCGGGGGCCGGTCGCACCGCGAAGAGATTGCGCGCGTCGGTCGCCGCCATCGGCTTGCTGCAATAGTCCCCCTGTATCGCATCGCAGCCCAGTGCGCGGATCAGCCGGGCTTCCGTGACGTTCTCCACCCCTTCGACCGTGGTCGCGATGCCGAGGCTGCCAGCCATGGCCACCACCGCGCGGATGATCGCCAGGCTTTGCGGATCGCCTGCCACCGCGCCTTTGGCGAAATTGCGGTCGATCTTGATGGTCGAGAATCGCAGCCTGCGCAGATGGTCGAGCGAGGAGGAGCCAGTGCCGAAATCGTCCAGCGCCACGCCGCAGCCCAGCGCCAGCACATCGTCCAGCACCGCTCGCGCCATCGCATCGTCGCGCACGAAAACGCTTTCGGTCACGTCGATCTCCAGCCGCTGCGGGGGCAAGCCGCAATCGGTGAGCGCCCGCACCACCGTGCCCATGAAATCGGGCGCCAGCAACTGCTCGCCCGACACGTTCACGGCGATTTTCACATGGCCGGGCCAATGCATCGCCTCGCGGCAGGCCTCGCGTAGGACCCATTCACCGATCGGCACGATCAGGCGGGTGTCTTCCGCCACGGGGATGAACTTGGCGGGCGCCACCGCGCCGCATTCCGGGCTGTTCCAGCGCAGCAGGGCCTCGAAGCCGATCAACTGTTCGCCGTGCGCATCCACCATCGGCTGATAGTGCAGGTGGAATTCGTCGCGTTCCAGCGCGTGGCGCAGGGCCTGTTCCATCTTGCGCCGCCGTTCCGCATCATGGCGCAGCGACGGTTCGAAAGACACATGCCGCCCGCCCCCGCCCGCCTTGGCGCGATAGAGCGCCAGATCGGCGTTATGCATCAACGCTTCCACCGTCCGCCCATCGCGCAGGCCCACGGCGGAGCCGACACTGGCGCCGATATACAGCAGATGACTGTCGACTTCGTAAGGCGGCGACAGCAGGCGGATCACCGCCTCCGCCACTTCGCGCACCCGCCGCATGTCGCAGGCGTCGCGGATGACGATGGCGAATTCATCACCGCCCAGACGGCCGCACAGTTCGCTGGCGTTCATCAGGCTCTTGAGCCGCCCGGCGACCTGCGTCAGCAGCCGATCGCCGACCTGATGGCCCAGCGTGTCGTTGATCTGCTTGAAACGGTCGAGATCGATCATCAGGAAAGCGCAGCGTGTGCTCCACTTTTCCGCGTGCTGGATCGCCGCGTCGAGCGCCTCGGTCAGCATCATGCGGTTGGGCAGATTGGTCAGCGTATCGAAGCGCGCGAGATAGGCGATCTTTTCGGAGGATTCGCGCTCCTCGGTCACGTCGGAGCCGACCCCGCGAAAGCCGATGAAGCGCCCGGCGTGGTCGAACCGGGGCGTGCCCGAAAGCTCCCACCACTTGCGCCGGTTGCCGATCTCCACCGGCACGATCAGGTTGGAAAAGCTTTCGCGTCCTTGCAGCCGGTCGGCCAGATCGCGCACACCGGGCTCGAATTCCCCCGTTTCCCAGGTCATCCCGGCAATGAGTTGAAGGAAGGGCTTGCCCTCCATCTCGTGCGATGCCCCGGCAAGGGCATCGGCAAAGCCCACACTGACCCCGCGTACCCGCCGCGATGCGTCGATCTTCCACAACCAGTTCGCGCCCGTTTCCTCGAATTCCCGGAGCAGGAGCGAGACGACTTCGTTCTTTTCGGCCACACCCGCTTCGGCGATGCGCGCGGTCAGATAGTTGCGCGCGCCTTTCACCGCCCCGGCCAGCGTCATCACCATGAACGACGTGGCGATGCCCATCATTTCGAAGTGGCGCCCCGCGCCCAGCGCGGCGATGGCCGAGAAACCCAGTATCAGAATGACCGCCCCGGCCCCCAGCGGCACAGGCGCGAGCCATAGCGCCGCGGCGGCCAGCAACATGGCCTGCACGCCCCAGACGGCGAATATGTCGCCCGGCGCGCCGTAACCGGTGAACACCAGGATCGGCACGCTCCAGAGCGTGGCCACGGCCGCCGAGAGCAGAGTGTGCCGCCAGATTTCACCCCGGGTGATCGGGCGGCGGTCCGTATCGCCCAGTTGCCGGTCGCTGTGCAAGGTCCAGCAGAGCATCGCGATCAGCGCGGCGGCCCAGGACGCGATCATCCACGCCGGAACAACCCCGGAGAACATGAACAGGATCGCGGCCCCGGCAATGCCATGCACCACCAGCCGCCTGCGCGCGATGCGGGCGAGATAGGAATATTGCAAGCCGCGCAGACGCGCCCATGCGCCACCGGGGGTATCGCGCAGTCCAAGCAGCGCCGCCAACGACAGTTCGGCAGGCAGGTCAGCCGGTAAAGGCTGGCGCTCGGATAGATCGTTTCCCACGGGAAACGGCTTTACCGCGCAAATGTTGCCACCGCGTAAACTCGCGGCCGGAAAAGCCGGGGCCGGACGCCCTACGCGCCGGAAGCCTTATTCGACAGTGACCGATTTCGCCAGATTGCGCGGCTGATCGACATCGGTGCCTTTGGCCACGGCGACATGATAGGCCAGTAGTTGCACCGGCACGGCATAGACCAGCGGCGCGATCAGCGGATGCACGCGCGGCATCTCGATCGTGGCCATGCAGCCTTCGCCCGCTTCGGCGATCCCTTCGGCATCGGAGATCAGCACGATCTTGCCGCCCCGCGCGCGCACTTCCTGCATGTTCGAGACGGTCTTTTCGAACAGCGGGCCGGACGGTGCGAGCACGATCACCGGCACCGATTCATCGATCAGCGCGATGGGGCCATGCTTCATTTCGCCCGAGGCATAGCCTTCGGCGTGGATATAGCTGATTTCCTTGAGCTTGAGCGCACCTTCGAGCGCCAGCGGATAATCCGGCCCGCGCCCGAGATAGAGCACATCGCGCGCCGGCGCGATAAGATGCGCCATGCCCGCGATCGTATCGTCGAACGCCAGCGCGGCATTGATCGCAGCGGGCGCCTGGAGCAGGTGATCGACCACCGCCGTTTCCTCTGCCCGGTCCATTCGCCCGCGGCAGACCGCCAGATGCGCGGCCAGCGCGGCCAGCACGGCCAACTGGCAGGTGAACGCCTTGGTCGAGGCGACACCGATTTCAGGCCCGGCGTGCGTGGGCAACAGCAGGTCCGCCTCGCGCGCCATCGAACTGGTCGGCACGTTCACCACCACGGCAATGGTCTGCCCTTCGGCCTTGCAATGGCGCAGCGCCGCCAATGTGTCGGCGGTTTCGCCCGATTGCGAAATAAACAGCGCCAGCCCGCCCTTTTCCAGCACCGGCTCGCGATAGCGGAACTCGCTCGCCACATCGATGTCCACCGGCACGCGGGCGAACTGTTCGAACCAGTATTTCGCCACCATCCCGGCGTAGTAGGACGTGCCGCAGGCGACGATGGTCACGCGGTTGATATTCGACAGGTCGAAATCGATCTGCGGCAGCACCACCTTGCGTTCGAGCTGGCGGATGTAGGAACGCAGCGTCTGCGCCACCACCACCGGCTGCTCGAAAATCTCCTTCTGCATGAAATGGCGGTAATTGCCTTTCTCGATCGCCGCCGCCGATGCGCCCGACGTGGTGATTTCCCGCGTGACGGGGCGGTTTTCGGCATCGAACACCTGCGCCCCTTCACGCGTCAGCACCACCCAGTCGCCTTCTTCGAGATAGGCGATCTTCTGCGTCAGCGGGGCCAGCGCCAGCGCGTCGGAGCCGAGATAGGTTTCCCCTTCGCCATAGCCGACCACCAGCGGCGAGCCGAGCCGCGCGCCGATCAGCATGTCGGGATGACGGCGGAAAGCGATAGCCAGCGCGAACGCCCCGCGCAGGCGCGGCAGCACCGCCTGCACCGCTTCCTGCGGGGTCTTGCCCGCTTCCACCTGTTCGGAGACGAGATGCGCCACCACTTCGGTGTCCGTCTCGCTTTCGAACCTGCGCCCGCGCGCGATCAGTTCTTCACGCAGGGGGCGGAAATTCTCGATGATCCCATTGTGGACCAGCGCCACTTCCTCCGTGGCGTGGGGGTGGGCGTTGTTGGTGGTCGGTGCGCCGTGCGTGGCCCAGCGGGTGTGCGCGATCCCGACCGCGCCCGGCGCGGGATGGCCCGCCAGTTCGCGAACCAGATTGATCAGCTTGCCTTCGGCCCGGCGGCGGACGAGCTGCCCGTCGAACAGCGTACAGACCCCGGCCGAATCGTAACCGCGATATTCCATCCGCCGCAGCCCGTCGACCAGGCGATCCGCCACCTCTTGCTTGCCGACAATGCCGATAATTCCGCACATATGCTTGGGTTCCTAAAGCGTGTAAGGGACACGGATTCCGGGCATTTCTGCCGGGAAATCCTTAGTATTGCGTGTAACCAGGATCGCACCGTTCACCTGCGCGGTGGCGAGGATATAGGCATCCATCAGCTTCATTTTCGTGCGCTGGCGAATATCGGCGGCGGCAAGGGCGATGCGGGCGTCGATCTCGGTAACGTCGAATGGCGACAGGATTCCCTGAACGATATCGCGCTTTTCCAGCGTTTCGCCCGCCAGTATCTCAGTCCACACGATGCGGCTGACGCGGTGCCGCGGATAGCGCGACAATTCAGCCATGGCCTGCGGGCGGCCCCATAGCCAGTCGATCAGGATATTGGTGTCGAAGAAAGGATCGGCCACGAAGCAGGGATCTTCAAAGATCTTCGTACGGCGTGCGGTCTTCGCGGATCATCCGCTGATACTCCACCGCATCAGCCATGTCCGCCCGGCCTTTCCAATAGCCTGCCCCCCGGGCAATCCAGCTCTTGTTGTCGGCATTGTGCACAAGATAAAGCTTCACCGCATCGCGGATCGCCGCCGCGCGCGAACGCTTGGTCTTCAATGCCAGCGCGTCCAGCTTCTCGATATCTTCATCGGGAATATCAGTCAGGATTCTCATCGCATCGCCCCCGGATACGTCCGCCACAACCCATGCCGCCGGGCTACGATCCGGCCACGCAATGGGCGCACATCAGCGGGCAGAAGGGGAAGAACGCAAAGCATGATATATAGATATCATATCATGATATCGCGTCAACCGCGCGCTCAGCCTTTCTCCGCCTGCTTCTTCTTTTTCATCGCATCGTGGAAACGGTCCGCCCAGCCGGGTTTCATCAACTGTTCCGCGCGCACCAGCCGCAGTTCGCCATCGTCGACATCGCGGGTGACGGTGCTGCCCGCCGCGACGATGGCATCGGCGCCGATTTTCACCGGCGCGACCAGCGCGCTGTTGGACCCAATGAAGGCCCGTTCGCCGATCACCGTCTGATGTTTGAAATAGCCGTCGTAATTGCAGGTGATCGTGCCCGCGCCGATATTGGCGCCCGCGCCCACTTCGGCATCACCGAGATAGGTCAGGTGGTTGGCCTTGGCGCCCTTGCCCAGCACGGCCTTCTTCATTTCGACGAAATTGCCGATCTTCGCCCCTTCTTCCAGCACCGCGCCGGGGCGCAGGCGGGCATAGGGGCCGACTTCCGCGCCGCTGGCCAGCGTTGCCCCCTCAAGATGCGAAAAGGCCCGGATGCGGACGTTGTCCGCCACTTTCACCCCGGGGGCGAACACCACGTTCTGTTCCACCGTGACATCGCGGCCCAGTTCGGTATCCCAACTGAACCACACCGTTTCGGGCGCGATCAGGCTGGCGCCATCGGCCATCGCCGCCGCGCGCCGGCGCTGCTGCCAGGTCTGTTCCATCGCGGCCAGTTCCGCCCGGCTGTTGATGCCCGACACATCGAACGGATCGGTATCGACCACCGCCGAATGGCGCCCGTCATCATTCGCCAGATTGACGATATCGGGCAGGTAGTATTCGCCCGCCGCGTTGTCGTTCGTCACCCGGGCGAGCAGCGCGAACAGGTCTTTCGCTTTCACCGCCATCAGGCCCGAATTGCACCGGCGCACCGCGCGTTCGGCCTCGCTCGCGTCCTTGTGCTCGACCATTTTCACGATCCGGTCGCCCGCGCCTTCATCCGCGCAGATCACCCGGCCATAAGCCTGCGTGTCATCCGGCTGGAATGTCAGCACCACCACCGCCGGGGCATCGGCGCCGTTGAGACGGTCGATCATCGCCCGCATCGTGGACGTGGGCACGAACGGCACATCGCCATAGAGAATCAGCACATCGCCGGAAAACCCGGCCAGCGCCTGTTCCGCCTGCTGCACCGCATGGCCGGTGCCAAGCTGCGGTTCCTGCCGCACCAGAGTGGCGCTGCCGCCCAGCGCCTTTTCGAGCTGGTCGGCCTTGTCGCCCACCACCACGACTTTGGCCGCCGGTTCCAGCGCGTCCACCGCATCCATCAGATGCAGCAGCATCGGCCGTCCGGCGACCGGATGCAGCACTTTGTGGGTGTCGCTTTTCATGCGGGTTCCCTTGCCCGCGGCAAGGATGATGGCGGCAATATCACTCATGGTTCGATCCTATCATGTGGCGCACGCCATGCCAGCAAAGGCTTGCAGTTTCCACAGCGGACAGGCAGGTGCCTGGGCCATGAACATGGCAGCTTCCGATTTCCCCTTCGCCATCGTCGGCTTCGATCTTGACGGCACGCTGGTCGATTCCTCCCATGATCTGTGCATCGCGCTCAATCATGCGCTGGTGTTCGCCGGGCGCGACCCGATCCCGCTCGAAGGCATTCGCCCTCTCGTCGGGCGCGGGGTGCGGCGCATGCTCGAACGCGCGCTGATTGTCGAAGGCGGGATGGACGAAGAAAGTTTCAAGCCCGTGTACAAGGAATTGCTGACTTTTTACGAAGCGAATCTCGCGGTCCATACACGGCCCTACCCCGGTTGTATCGCCATGCTCGATGCACTCGCCGCACAAGGCTGCCGGATCGCCGTGGTGACCAACAAGTTCGAAAAGTTCGCCCGTTCGCTGCTCGACCAGATCGGCCTGACCGAACGCTTCGCCACCGTGATCGGCGGCGACACCATGGGCCCCGGCCGCAGCAAGCCCGCCGCCGATCCGATTCGCGAAATGATCGCCCGCTGCGGCGGGGGGACGGCGGCGTTTGTCGGCGATACCACAATCGATGTGGCCGCCGCCCATGCCGCGGGCATTCCCTGCGTCGGCGTGGCGTTTGGCCTTAACGACAAACCGCCTCACGAACTGGGCGCGGACCATGTGATCGGCCATTTCGACGAACTGCTGCCCGCGCTGCGCGCCATGGCGCCGCGCCCGGTTGCCTCCGGCGAATGCCCGGTCTAGAGGCCCCGGCAAGCGAGGCCACGTCCTCCCCCTTCGCGGGTTCAGGTCCGGGACGGCCCGGCAGCTTGTAACAGGAGGTTGTCGTGGCGTGGTTTGCTCTCATTGTCGCTGGCCTGCTCGAAGTGGTCTGGGCCTTTTCGATGAAACAATCGGCGGGCTTCACCCGCCTGTGGCCGACGCTGATCACGCTGGTGACGATGACCGCCAGCTTCGGCCTGCTCGCCTGGGCAATGCGCCATCTGCCGCTGGGCACCGCCTACACGGTGTGGACCGGCATTGGCGCGGTGGGCGCGTTCATTGTCGGCATCGTGTTCCTGAACGAACCGGCCAACGCGCTGCGCCTGCTTGCGGCGGCGCTGATTCTCGGCGGGCTGGTGCTGATGAAACTGGCCACCCCCGCCTGACCTTTCGCACGAAGGCGCGACCCGCCCTTCCGGATTCGCGGCCCGTTTTCAGGACACGGCGAATCCGGGGTAACCTGAAAACGCCCGTCTCCCACCGATAAGCGAACAGTTGGCACGGCCGGTGTGGCAAAATTATCCATCCGTTTTCAGTGGGATCATCGCGATCTCCGCTGTCGGCCAGAATCCCGGCCGCCGCATCACATTACTGTAACATGGGATGCATAGGGCGCTCCTCGACAAGTCCAGGCGACAAACAGGGAGCCCCGTCACAATGCGTTTTCGTTCTTCTATCGCGCTTGCCGCAGTGGCAGTCGCGCTTTCCACCCCGCAGGCGGTCATGGCCGCTTCCGGCGATACCGCCACCCAGCAGCAGTTGCAGGCCGCCTTGCAGAAGCTGACCGAAATGCAGGCGCAACTCGATGCGCTGAAATCGCAGGTCGATCAGCAGGCCGCCACCCAGGCACAGGCGCAGGCCGCAGCGCAAGCCACCGCCGCCAAGGCGGATCAGGCGCTGGCCGCAGCGGAAAAGCCCTCCAAGCTGGCCGATGCGATGAAATGGGCCGCCGACACCAAGATCAGCGGCCGCATGTATTTCAACGTCAGCAACATTTCCAACAAGTATGACGGCGCCAAAGTGCAGGATCAGGGCGGTTTCCAGATCAAGCGCTTCTATGTCGGCATCGATCACAAGTTCGACGACACGTTCTCCGGCAATGTGACGATGGACATCGACAACGTCGCCAACACGTCGGGCAAGAACGTCGGCAAGGGCTTCTATGTCAAGAAGGCGTTCCTCAAGGCCAAGCTCGACAAGGCGCTGAACGTCTCGCTCGGCGCGACCGACATGCCATGGATTCCCTATGTCGAAGGCCTCTACGGCTATCGCCACATCGAAAAGACCGTCACCGATCTGTTCGGCTATGGCACGTCGGCCGACTGGGGCGTGCATGTCGGCGGCGATCTGGCGGGCGGCGTGGTCAGCTATCAGGTTTCCGCGGTTGACGGCGGCGGCTACCGCGATCCCAAGTTCACCAACACGGTCGATCTCGAAGGCCGCCTGTCGCTGGCTTACAAGGGCTTCAACGCGGCCGTCGGCGGTTACACCGGCAAGCTCGGCAACGACACCGACACCACGACCGGTTCGTACCGCACCGCCAAGCGTTTCAACGCCCTGCTGGCATACAAGGACAAGCTGGGCGGCATTCCGGTGACCGTGGGCGGCGAATACTTCACCGCGAAGAACTGGAAAGTGAAGACCACTTCGCCCGAAGACAAGGCCGAGGGCTATTCGGTGTTCGCCTCGGTCTCGCCGGTGGACAAGTGGAGCCTGTTCGGCCGCTACGACTGGCTCAAGCCGAACAAGGACACCGCGCCTTCGCGCAAGGCCAATATGTTCAATGTCGGCGTGCAGTACAGCCCGGCGAAAATCGTCGACCTTGCGCTGATCTACAAGCACTACAACGGCGACAACGGCTTCAGCGGTGGCGATTTCACCGACAGCGCGGTTTACGCCAATGGCAAGCAGGACGAATTCGGCCTTTACGGTCAATTCCGCTTCTGAGCCTGCGCTGGCGGCTCAGCCTTACCCTCCCGCGGCCGCCAGCACACCTTGCACACCGCCCGCCGGGCCCGTTGGGGGGCCGGCGGGCGGTTTTCTTTTTTGAGAGGGCACGTCCGCAAATACCGATCCGCCCGATCGGAGCCTGTCACATCTCGGCCACTAAGGGTTGCCCCGCGGGCTGGGGCTTGGCGCGCGGCCTTCGACAGGCTCAGGCCGAACGGGGTGGGAGAAGTGTGCCTGAAGTTTAGCGCAGGGCAAGCGAGACACCCGCCTTCCCCCAAACGCAAAACGCGCTGCACCGGGCAGCGCGTTCGGAACACGAAAAAGGGCGGTGCGCCGCCATGGCGCACCGCCCTTGCCGCTGCGATGGCTTACTTGAGGCCTGCGGCGGTCATCGGTGTCAGCGCGGCGCCGGCCCGCGTGGCGCGCTGGCGCGCGGCGGCGGGCGATGACACCAGCCCATGCGTCTTGAGGTATCCGGCGGGGCCGAACGTCGTTTCCTTGACGTATTCGGCAACGAACTGGCGCATCCCCGGAATGGCTTTCACGTGGGCATTCTTGACATAGATGTACAGCGCCCGCGCGCCCGGATAGCGGAACGAACTGATCGTCTGATAGCTGGGCTGCACCCCATCCACCGCCACGCCTTTCAGCTTGCCGAGGTTCTCTTCCAGATAGCTGTAGCCGAACAGGCCGACAGCGTTCGGATTGGCCGCCAGCTTGCGCACGATCAGATTGTCGTTTTCACCCGCGTCGATATAGGCGCCGTCGCTGCGGATCGTCTTGCAGGTGCGGTTGAATTCCGCTTCGTTCGTCTTCTTGAGCGCCTGCATCGCGGGATTGGCGGCGCAGGCCGGTTCCATGAACAGGTCTTCGATGGACGAGCGCGTGCCGCTGGTTGACGGCGGGCCATAGACCTGGATCGGAACAGCGGGCAGGCTGGGGTTCACGTCCTTCCAGGTCTTTGCGCGGTTCGGCCTGCCGTAAGGATTGGCGGCAATCGCTTCGTAGATATCCTTGAGATTGACGTTCCGCAGCAGGCCGCCCTTGGCCTCGGCCAGCGTGATCCCGTCGAGCCCGACCTGGATTTCGGTGATCTGGGTCACCCCGTTGGCGGCGCAGGTCCTGAATTCGGACAGCTTGATCCGGCGCGAGGCGTTGAGAATGTCCGGGTGCTGGGCGCCCAGCCCGGCACAGAACAGCTTGGCGCCGCCGCCGGTGCCGGTCGATTCCACGATCGGCGTCGAGGCGCCCCGGTTCGCCGCGGCGAAGCGTTCGGCAACGGCCTTGGTGAACGGATAGACCGTCGAGGAGCCGACCACGCGGATATTCTGGCGGGTCTGCGCATGCGCGGTGGCGGCCCCCGCCGCCACGGAAGCGGCGGTTGCCGCGATCAAAAGGGTCTTCAAGGCAATTTTCATAGTCGCACCCAATGCGTTCGATTCGCCTCCCCTTCGGAGGCGACGAGCCGCGCTAGGCACGGTGCATGACAGTGCAGTGACCATGGTGTGACAGGCGCCGTCACAATGGCGGTTCTTCGCTCGGCGGGCGACTTATGGGCAATGCGGGGGCCGTCCCTGACCGTCACTCCTCGACGATTTTGAGCAGGCGCCGCTCCAGTGGGGCGAGGATGCCGGGCAGTTCGTGCCCGCGCTTCAGCACTTGCCCGGCTTCACCGAACAGCGCCCACATGCCCTGCCGCGTGTGCAGCGCTGGGCGTTTCTCGATGCGGATTTCCGGCCGTTCGGACGTGCGGCGAAAAGCGGAGAACGCAGCCACTTCGCGTTCGAAATCCATGGCATAATCGCGCCATTGCCCGGCGGCGACCATACGACCGTAAAGATCGAGAATGCGATTGAGTTCGCGCCTGTCGAAACCGATCTGGGAAGGCGGGCGGCCCGGAAAGGCCACGACCGCCGCCTTGTGACCGGGGCCCGTCAACCGCCAGCCTCACCATGGCGAAGCTCACCGACTTCGGTTTCCGCGCGGTCGACCATCGTGCGCAGCAGTTCCAGTTCCGCCTTGAGATCGGCCAACTGCTGTTCCAGTTCCTCCACCCGGTTGGGGCCGGGTTCGCACGGTTCCTTGCACGGGGTGCCGTAAGGCACGAATTCGCGCAGCCATTCTTCCACCGGGACCAACGTGGACCGCGCCTTGAAGCCGACCATGGTGGCGCCTTCGGGGACATCGTCCGTCACCACGGCGTTGGCGCCGATGCGGGCGCGTTCGCCGACCACGATCGGGCCGAGGATCTGCGCCCCCGAACCGACGATCACATCGTTGCGCAAAGTGGGATGGCGCTTGCCCGCGACGCCGTTGGTCGGGTTGGTGCCGCCCAGCGTGACGCAGGGATAGATCGTCACGTTATCGCCGATTTCGGCGGTTTCGCCGATGGTCACGAAGCCGTGATCGATAAACAGGTGGCGGCCGATCACCGCACCGGGGTGGATGTCGATCCCGGTCATCCAGCGCGAGGTGTGATTGACCAGACGGGCCGCGAAATAGAGCCCGCCGCCATAGAGCCAGTGCGACACGCGGTGCAGCCCGAGCGCGAGAACCCCCGGATAGAGCAGCACTTCCCAGCGCGAACGGGGCGCCGGATCGCGCGCGCGGATCGAGTCCAGATATTCGAACAGGTTATGGACCATCAGAACCCCGATTCTCGCACCAAAACATTACCAAGGCAAGCAAGGCCGCCTTCTCCGAGGGCCGAAGCCCTAGAGCGACGGGGCCGCGCCCACTGCCGCCAGCGCATCGCGCCAGACCGCCTGCGTCGCCGGTTGCTTGCGTTCGAGACTGATCCGGTCGATCGTGGCGACCAGTCGCTCGATGCCTGCAAAGCTGCGTTCCACCCGCGGCGTGAGGTAGATAAGAGCGTCCTCGCCCAGCACAAGGCCGCATTGTTCGGCATGGGCCGCGATCAGCGCGGCCACCATCTCATCATCCGGCGCACCGACGGCGAGATGCAGCGCCGCGCCGATGCGCGAACGCAGATCGGGCAGGCCGATGGTCCAGTTCGCCCCATTGGCGACCAGCAGCAGCGGCGTCCCCTGTTCCTGTGCCCGGTTCCAGCGGTGGAACAGGTCGGTCTCGTCCATCCGCTCCACATCGTCAAGCGCTTCGCCCAGCCCCTGCCCGGCGAACCAGCGGGCCAGCAGCGATTTGCCCGAACGGGGCGGGCCGGTGAGCACGGCGGTGCGGAACGGCCAGTTTTCGGGCGTGCCCAGCGCTTCGGCAATCGCGGCGTTGGCCGATCCGATCACGATCCGCTGCGCATCGGCGCCGGGTCCGGCCCGCAAAGGCAATGCGATCTGCTTCATGCTGCCCGGCCCATGCCCCGTGTCGCCATTGCTCCTGCCGCCTTCGCCGCGAACGGTCAGCGGCGAATGCTCAGCGCGTTCTGGCCTTCGGTCACCTGCCAGCCCCGCGCGCGCAGGGCCGCGGCCAGTTCGGCCAGGCTGCCGCCATATGTCACGCGCATCACCGAAACGCCGCCGATGGCGATGCTCGATGTCGATGCGCCCTGGACACCCGCGGCCCCGCGCACCGAACCCAGCGCCGCATCGACCGAATTGGCGTCGGGCGACGTGAACTGGACGGTGAAGGTCGCCGTGGGGCGCTGCGTCGCGGCGGCCGGGGGGGGCGTGTCGGTCAGCGGCACGGCCACCGACACCGCGTCTTCGGGCATCAAGCTGGCGGCCTGCGCGCGGCGGCCCGCGTCGATCAGCGCAGCGAGCACCGGATCGAGCTGGATATTCTGCGCCCGCAGCGTCGGATCGGGCTGCAACAGCCCGCTTTGCAGGGCCTGGGTATAGATCGCGTCAAACCGGCCGAGCGCCTGCTGGAGCATGCCCGGCACCCCGGCTTCGTCTTTCGCGGTCAGCGTGAAACTGTCGAGATAGCGGCTGTCCGGCCCGAGGCGGGCGGTGAAATGGCCCGTCACCGGGCCGCCGGGCCATTTGCGTTCGAGCCGCGCCACCGCCATCAGCACGTTGGCGGCGGAAAACTGGTCGAGCACATTGGTCCACCACAGGCGGCTGCGGCGGCTGACCTGGCCGTTGGTCAGCAGCAGCGAATCGCTCCCCGCGCCCGAAGGGCGGACATAATCGATCGCGCTGGCCCCGGTCTGGAATTCGGCCCAGGCCTTCTGCCACGGATTGCGCACTTCGAACACCGTCTGCGCCCCGCCCGAATCGAGCACCGGGATCAGCAGCATCGGCGCGGAGCGCGACAGCGGCCCGCCGCCGCCGAGGAACTGGCCCGCGCGGGTGCGGTCGAACACCACGCCGAGCGTGGCGATATAGCGATGGGGGCCGATCTGCTCTTTCTCGACCACGACGGCGGAGACCATCGAATCGATCTGCGAATCGGGCATGGCCGGCCCGTTCAGCTTTTCCCAGGCGAGCTTTTGCGCCATTTTCCAGCCGTTCTCGCGCGCTTCCATCGCCGTTTTGCCGCGCGTGTCGACTGCGATTCCGCCGATGGAAATGTCGCCGCTGCTCATCACCGGGGCGATGCCGCGATCCCCTTCGACCTGCGCCTGAAGCGCCGCGCGCCCCAGAAAAACGAGGAGAATCGCCAGCACGGCAAGGCCGATCCAGAGGACCGGGCGGCGGCTTGGGGCGGCAAGAGGGGCGGTGAGAGAATGGGCCATGGGGAAAACTGGATGCCTTTTGCCCAAACAAGCTTGGATTTCCAAGCCGGAAAGCGTTAGGCGCGCCACATGAGCGACGAGACATCCTATAGCTACGCCAAAGCAGGCGTTTCGATTGCGGCCGGAAACGCGCTGGTCAAAGCCATCGGCCCGCTGGTCAAGGCCACCGCCCGCCCCGGCGCCGATGCCGAACTGGGCGGCTTCGGCGGCTTCTTCGATCCGAAAGCGGCCGGGTATACCGATCCGCTGCTGGTGGCCGCGAACGACGGCGTGGGCACCAAGGTCAAACTGGCGATCGACCATGACCGGCACGACGCGATCGGCATCGATCTGGTCGCCATGTGCGTCAACGATCTGATCGTGCAAGGCGCCGAACCGCTGTTCTTCCTCGACTATTTCGCCACCGGCAAGCTCGACAACGGCGTGGCCGAACGGGTCATCGCCGGGATCGCGGAAGGCTGCCGGATCGCGGGCTGCGCGCTGATCGGCGGCGAAACCGCCGAAATGCCGGGCATGTACGCAGCGGGCGATTACGATCTCGCCGGATTCTGCGTCGGCGCGGTGGAACGCGGCCAGCAGTTGACCGGCGACAAGGTCGCGCCCGGCCATGTCCTGCTCGGCCTCGCCAGTTCGGGCGTCCATTCCAACGGCTATTCGCTGGTCCGCCGCCTTGCCGCGGACAAGGGCTGGAAGCTCGACCGCCCGGCTCTGTTCGACCAGGACGTGCTGCTGATCGACGCGTTGATCGAACCGACGCGCATCTATGTGAAAAGCCTGCTGCCCGTGATCCGCAGCGGCAGGATCGACGCGCTCGCCCATATCACCGGCGGCGGCCTGCTCGAAAACGTGCCCCGCGTGCTGCCCGAAGGCGCCCATGCGGTGATCGACGTGGACCGCTGGGACCAGCCCCGGCTGATGGCGTTCCTGCAGGCACAGGGCCATATCGAGCCGGAGGAAATGGCCCGCACGTTCAACTGCGGCATCGGCATGGTGCTGGCGGTGCGCCCCGAACAGGTTGCGGAGGTTACCGCCGAATTGGTGAATTCGGGCGAAACCGTGTACCGTATCGGTGAAATCATTGCCGGTACGCGGGGCTGCACCGTGCGCGGCAACGCCGGGACGTGGAGCGCCAAGAGCGATTGGAGCGCGACGCACGAGGGGTAACCCTCGCCGCGCTCGCGTTGCAGCACCTCTCGCCCGGCATGCCTGCTACAGGAGATTGAAACGGCCATGACCCCCGCCAAAGTCGCCGTCCTGATTTCCGGCAGCGGCACCAATATGGCCGCACTGCTCTATGCCAGCCGCCAGCCCGGCGCGCCTTACGAGATCGTGCTGGTGGCCAGCAACGATCCGGCGGCGGGCGGGCTCAGGCTGGCCGAAGCCGAAGGCGTGCCCACCTTCGCCCTTTCGCACAAGGGCATGGACCGCGCCGCGCACGATGCGGCGATGGACGCGGCGATCCGCGCCAGCGGGGCGGAATATGTCGCGCTGGCGGGCTACATGCGCATTCTCACCCCCGGCTTCGTCGCCGGATGGGCGGATCGGATGGTCAATATCCACCCGTCGCTGCTGCCCAAGTACACCGGCCTGCATACGCATGACCGCGCGCTGGAAGCGGGCGACAGCCACGGCGGCTGCACCGTGCATCTCGTCACGGTCGATCTCGACGAAGGGCCGATCCTCGGCCAGACGCCGGTCGCGATTCTGCCGGGCGACACCGCCGACACTCTCGCCGCGCGCGTGCTGATCGCCGAACACCAGCTCTATTCCCGCTGCCTTGCCGCGCTGGTGTCCCGCGCGCGCGATCCGCAGTGGCTGACCGAACAGGTCCGCACCCGCGCCATGGCCCTGCCCGAAGCGGACGAAGTGCTTTCGCACGGGATGGCCTGCTTCGGCATCGCGGGCGGCAAGAAATTCGCCTACGTTTCCGCCAACCACCATGGCGACGGCAAAGTGGCGCTGCTGGTCAAGATCAGCGGCGTGGACGAACAGGCGATGCTGATCGATCAGGACCCGGACCGCTACTACCGCCCCGCCTATTTCGGCGACGGCTGGATCGCGATCCGCCTCGATTGCGGCGATACCGATTGGGACGCGATCGCCGACTGGCTCGCCCGCAGCTGGCGCGCCGTCGCCCCCAGGAAACTCACCACCCTGATGGACGCCGCGGACGCGTTCTGAGACCCGTCAGGCGGGATCGAGTGCGTAATCGGAACGATCTGCCCCGCCCCTTCCGCCCGACCTGAGCCCGCCAAACCTTTCTACCCCACTCAGGCTGAGCCTGTCGAACTCTCCAACCCCCGTTCGACCTGAGCTTGTCGAAGGTCGCGCGCCAACATCAGCTTATAGGGCGACCGTATCGCGCGGCCTTCGACAAGCTCAGGCTGAGCGGGTGATGGTGGGAAGGAGTGGAGGGGTGGCACCCCTCCCTCCCCAAGAAACCGCTGTCCTACAGGCAGCTCCGTGCATAGTAGATGCGATTCGCCTTTTGTTCTGTTGAGGAGCAGCGAATCATGTCGGATCTTTCGAACACGCCCATGGTCCCCGGTGTCTCGCCCCGCGGATGGACGCCCGCCGCCCGGACCCGGTTTCTCGAACACCTTGCGCTGAAAGGCCATGTCCGCGCCGCCTGCGCCCATGTCGGGCTCTCGGCCGAAGCGGCCTATCGCCTGCGGCGGCGCGATCCGCTGTTCGCGCGCGGATGGGCGGCGGCGCTGGTGCTGGCGCACGATCATGGCGAACAGGTGCTGGCCGCCCGCGCCATCGATGGGGTGGAAGAACCGGTCTATTATCGCGGCGAACAGGTGGGCACGCGGCGCAGGTACGACACCCGACTGCTGCTGGCGCATCTCGCCCGGCTCGACCGGATGGCAGAGAACCGCGCGGCGCAGCGCGATGCCGGGCGGTTCGACGATCTGCTGGCCGTGCTGGCCGGGGCGCCGTGCCCCGAGGGGCTGGCGGGCGAGGATGCTCTGCCGTTGCCGCGCGAGCAGGCGATTGCGCGGGCGGTGGCAGAGGCCGAGCAGCGGCTGTTCCACGGCGATGAGGATGAGGACGAGGCGTGGGACGGCAGCGCACCCGAGGATGACGCGGACGGAGCAGATGCCGATGAGAGCGCCGTGCCGCTCTGGCAGCGGGAGGACGCGGCCTATTTCGCCGTGCGCGAGACGGCGGGGGCGGACGCCGCGGCGCAGTGGGATGCCTGGTGTGCCGAAGCCTATGCCCTGGTGGATGGATTGGCCACGCCCGAAGAAGCGGCGGTCAAGGCCATGGGTCACTCCGCCTTGCTTGCTCTTCGTCATCCCCGCGCAGGCGGGGATCCAGAGGCGACGGCAGAACTGGATTCCCGCCTGCGCGGGAATGACGAAAGAGGCGAGGGGAATGGCGCAGAAGGGGCTATCGGGGATAGCGAAGGGAGCACCGCAACCGTGCCTTCAGGCGTCCCCGCATTCACCCCCTGTACCGTGTCAACCGTGTCAACTTCGGCCTTGGCCCGGATCATCGCCGGGCCCACGCGCGGCTTTGCCGTGGCCGATCATCCTGCCTTCCATGCCCGGGAACGGCGCTAGGGACTGGGCGCCCCGCACCGCTCGCACGCCCTATGCGTGTTTTGGCGCTGGCAATTTCGCCGCGATCAGGGTGAATTGCGGGGATGGACAGGGATATCGGTTACGTCTCGACACTGTTTCTCCTCCTGCTGGAGGGGATCGTGCTGCTGCGGGTGATGCTGCGGCCGCAGCGTGAGCCTGCCTCGCGGATCGCCTGGGCGATTGCGGTCATCGTCATTCCGATTGGCGGCATCGTCGCCTATCTGCTGCTGGGCGAACCGCGGATCAGCGCCTCCCGCCGGGCGCGTTTTGCCGATATCGAACAGCACCTGCCCCACCCTGAGGAAAGCCGGGCGTTGACCGCCGCGCTCGACGCCGGGCCTTATGCCGCGCCGTTCGCGCTGGCCCGTTCGGTCAACGGATTGCCGCCGACCGAGGGCAACCGCCCCCATCTCAGCGCCGACAGCATGAGCGCGATCCGCGAAATGGCCGCCGATATCGATGCCGCGCAGTCCACGGTGCACCTCGGCTTCTACATCTGGCTGGCCGATGGCAACGGGGTGCGGATCAAGGACGCGCTGATCCGCGCGGCCCGGCGCGGGGTCGTGGTGCGGGTGCTGGCCGATGCGCTGGGATCGCGCGGGTTCATCCGTTCGCGCCACTGGCAGGAACTGCGCGATGCCGGTGTCGATGCCCGTGTCGCCCTGCCTGTGGGCGGGCTGATCTGGACGCTCATTCGCGGGCGGGTGGACCTGCGCAACCACCGCAAGCAGTTGATCGTCGACAACCGCATCGCCTGGTGCGGCAGCCAGAATCTGGCCGATCCCGAATTCCGGGTGAAACCACGCTTCGCCCCGTGGGTCGACCTCATGACCCGCTGGGAAGGCCCGGTCGCCCGCCATTGGCAATTCATTTTCGCGTCCGACTGGCATGCCGAAAACGGCGACGATATCTCCGCCCTGCTGCAAGAGGACGGCGACGAAGCCTCTGCCTCGCCCGCCCCCGTCTCAGCAGGCGTTGCGGCACAGGTCATCGGCACCGGGCCCAATCTGGCCTATCCGGCGATGACCGCCTGCTTCGTCGCGCTGATCCATGCGGCGCGGCGCGAACTGGTCATCACCACGCCCTATTTCGTGCCCAACGAACAGTTGATCTTCGCTCTGCTCGCCGCCGGGCGGCGCGGGGTGGACACGGTGATGATCCTGCCCCGGCACAACGACAGCCGCTTCGTCAGCGGGGCCAGCCGCAGCTATTATGCCGATCTGATCGCCGCCGGGGTGCGGATCTACGAATACCGGCCGGGCCTGCTCCATGCCAAGACGATGGTGGTGGACAAGGCCGTGGGGCTGGTCGGTTCGGCCAATCTCGACCGGCGCAGTTTCGAACTGAATTTCGAAAACAACATCCTGTTCCACGATCCCGCTCTCGCCGCGCAGGTCCGCGCGCGGCAGGACAGCTATATCGCGCAAAGCACGCCGATCACCGCCACGGACATCAACAACGTCACGATCCCGCTGCGCCTGTGGCGCAATCTGCTGGCCATGATGAGCCCGCTGCTCTGACCGCCAGCGCATACGAAAAGGGCCGCCGGATCGCCCGGCGGCCCCTGTCTTGCGAAGAATGCCTCGCGAACGGGAAAGCCCCGATCAGCCGACGATTTCTTCCGGCTTGAAGAAGAACGCGATTTCGATCGCGGCGTTCTCGTCGCTGTCCGAACCGTGGACCGAATTGGCTTCGATCGATTCCGCCAGCGCCTTGCGGATCGTGCCTTCGGCGGCGTCGGCCGGATTGGTCGCGCCCATCACGTCGCGGTTGCGCTTCACCGCGTCTTCGCCTTCGAGCACCTGCACCACCACCGGGCCGCTGGTCATAAAGCTGACCAGATCGGCGAAGAACGGGCGTTCCTTGTGCACGCCGTAGAAGCCTTCGGCCTGTTCCTGCGTCATCCGGATGCGCTTGGAGGCGACGACGCGCAGGCCCGCTTCTTCCAGCATCTTGGTGACGGCGCCGGTCAGATTGCGGCGGGTGGCGTCGGGCTTGATAATCGAAAAGGTGCGGGTCACCGCCATCGTGCGTTCCTTAAAAGCTTGGGCAAAACTGCGGACCGCCTGCGGCGCCCCGAAAAAGTGCGCGGCACCTAGCCCGGAATGGCCCGTATCGCAAGGCAGGAGGGCAAGCGGCGGAGCGCAGGCCATCAGCACTGAAGGCGGGCGGCTCCAGAGTGTCTTTTGTTTGCCGTGATTTCCGAGCCAGCAGGTGATTCCACCTGCTTCGAAATCACTCTAGGGGCCTTCGCGCCATCTGCCGCCGTCCTGCTTCCAGAACCGCCGTTCCACATCGCCCTGCCCGCCCAGCATCCGCCAGCAGGCCCGCGCCCCGTCCAGTTCCGCCTCGCCGAACAGTAGGAACGCGCGGGCGAAATGCATCGCTTCCTCGCGCCATTGCCCGTCGGCCAGAGCGATGAACCGCGCGCCGTTGCCCGCTTCCGGTGCGGCGGACAGCAGGATCGGCTGGCGCGCTTCGTGCGCTTCCCCCGCCCGGCCATGCGCGAGGAACGCCTCGGGCAGCCGTTCCCACAGCGCTTCACCGATGCGGCCAAGCGCGGCATCGTCAGCCGAGACGACCAACAGCCGTTCCCCCGCGGCGCGCGTCGCCCGCGCAATCAGCGGGACGACGAACTCCACCGGATCGCGGCTCAATTGATAGAAGTCGACGCGCATCCCCCGCCCTGTCTTTCAGCCGCCCCTCAGCCTTCGCAGGTGTCGCGGACGAAACGGTCGAGCAGGCGCACGCCGAACCCGGTCGCCCCGCGTTCCCATGTCGCCCCCGGCTTGTCGGTCCACACCGTGCCGGCGATATCGAGATGCGCCCACGGCGTGTCGTTCTCGATAAAGCGATGGAGGAACTGCGCGGCGGTGATCGAGCCGCCGAAGCGCGGCCCGACATTCTTCATGTCGGCGATCGGGCTGTCGATCATCTTGTCGTACACCGGGCCGATCGGGAAACGCCACAGCTTGTCGCCCGTCGCCTTGCCCGCCGCGTCCAGCTGCCCGGCGAGATCGTCGTCGTTGCTGAACATGCCCGCGTATTCGTGGCCGAGCGAAATGATGATCGCCCCCGTCAGCGTGGCGAGATCGACGATCCTGGCCGGGCTGTATGTCCGCTGCGTCCAGGTCAGCGCGTCACACAGCACCAGCCGCCCTTCGGCATCGGTGTTGATGACTTCCACCGTCTTGCCCGCCATGGTGGTGACGACATCGCCGGGGCGCTGTGCATTGCCATCGGGCATATTCTCCACCAGCCCGCAGACCCCCACGACATTGGCCCTGGCCTTGCGCAGCGCCAGCGCCAGCATGGTCCCGGCCACGGCGGCGGCCCCGCCCATGTCCCATTTCATGTCTTCCATGCCCGCGGCGGGCTTGATCGAAATGCCGCCGGTGTCGAACGTCACCCCCTTGCCGACGAAAGCCAGCGGCTTCTGATCGGGCGCGCCGCCGTTCCAGCGGATCGCCAGCAGCCGGGGCGGACGGGCGGAACCCTGCGCCACGCCGAGCAGCGCGCCCATCCCGAGTTCGCGCATCGCCGCTTCGTCCAGCACGGTGATTTCCACGCCGGTCCCCGCGAAGCGTTCGCGGCAGGCGGCAACGAAGCTTTCCGGATAGATGACATTGGCCGGTTCGGTCACCAGCCGCTTGGTGAATTCGACCCCTTCCGCGATGCTCGCTTCCACTTCCCACAGCGCCGCCGTGCCTTCGGGCGCGCCGGAAACCACGGCGCTATCCAGCGTCGCCTTCTGATCGTCGGGCAGAGTGGTGCGATAGGCATCATGACGCCAGCCGCGCAGGCGCAGCCCCAGCAGCACCGCCGCCGACTGTTCGGGCGTGGCCACCGCGCCGGACAGATCGAGTTGCAGCGCCATCTCGCCCGAAGCCCGGTACTTCGCCGCCAGCGCGGCCCCGGCCCGTTCCAGCGCGCCCAGCCGGTCGGCGTCGGCGGGATCGCCTGCCCCGGCCAGCGCCAGCCGCACGACCGCGCCATCGCGTTCGACAAACGCTTCGAACACCTGCCCCGCCTTGCCCGTGAACCGCGCCGCCGCCGCACCCGCGCGCACCACCGGTTCGAGATCGGCGGGCAGCTTGTCCTTGTCGACAAGGCACGCCTGCAGACGGATGGCGGTGTCGGGCTGGCTGGCGAACTGGATCTTCATGGATGCTCCGGCGATGAATGGGGCGATCCGGGCTGGGCCGTCGTCCCAATGATGATACTCCCGTTGCAGTTAAGGGCGGGCAATGCGATAGGCAAGCCATGCACCCCGATGCCGCGCCCTTGTTGCAAGCCCCTGCCCGCCGCTTGCGTCATTCCCGTTCGGTTACAATTCCCGCATTTCTGCTGGCGCTGGCCGCGCCCTGGCCCGCTTTCGCGCAAGACGAAGCACCGGCGCACGATCCGCGGGCCGTCCGCGATGTCGCGTTCGAAGCCAATCAGGTGGCGTATGATTCGGAGTCCGATATCGTCACCGCCAGCGGCGATGTGATCCTGCGCAGCGAAGGGCAGACGCTCAACGCCCAGAACGTGAGCTGGAACCGCAAGAGCGGGCAGATCACCGCCCACGGCAATATCCTGCTAACCGACACCGACGGCAACAAGCTCTACACCGACAGCATGGAGCTGACGGACGAGTTGAAAGCCGGCGCCATGCAGAACATGCTGCTGGCCTTTTCCGAAGGCGGGCGGCTGGCCGCGCGGCAGGGAGAACGCGACGATCAGGGCAAAGTCACGCTGAGAGACGCGGCCTACAGCGGCTGCGCCGTCACCACGCCCGAAGGCTGCGACCGCAAGCCGAGCTGGCGCGTCGTCGCCGACCGGGTGATCTACGATCAGAGCCAGAACCGCATTCGCTTCTACGGCGCCAAGCTCGAAGTGCTCGGCCTCGCGCTGATCCCGATGCCGGGGCTGGTGATCAATGCGGACGGCAGCGCCCGTTCCGGCCTGATGATTCCGGGAATCACGATTTCCGGCAACAACGGGATCGAACTTTCGGCCACTTACTACGCCCGTCTGGCGGCCAATCACGATCTGGAACTGACCGCCTACGTCTTCACCGAAGCGCCGCCGATGGCCCGCGTGCGCTATCGCGGGCTGTTCGACAAAGGCGCGGTGCAGGCCACCGGCTACATCACCCGCAGCGAGCGCATCCCCCTGTCGGGCACCGGCGAAGTGACCGACTGGCGCGGCTATCTGGAAACCAACGGCCGTTTCCAGTTCGACCCGAACTGGAGCCTGACCTATTCCGGCCGCATCGCCAGCGACCGCACTTTCCTGCGCCGCTACGATATCAGCCGCGACGATCGCCTGCGATCGACGGTCGATCTCGAACGGGTGGGCGACAACACCTATTTCTCGCTCTCCGGCTGGGCCACGCAGACGCTGGCCTCCAACGGCGATCAGGGGCTGGTGCCTCTCGCTCTGCCGATTCTCGAATATCGCCGCCGGCTGGCCGATCCGCTGCTGGGCGGCCGGGTGGAATTCCAGGTCAACAGCCTCGCCATCAGCCGCAGTTCCGGGCAGGATACGCAGCGCGCGTTCGCGCTGGCCCGGTGGGATCGCAGCCTGATCACGCGGATGGGCCAGGTCATCAGCTTCACCGCGCTGGCCCGGGGCGATCTCTATCATTCCAGCGGCAACGATCTGACCAGCACCGCGATCTATCGCGGGCAACCGGGCTGGCGCACGCGCGGCGTCGCGTTGGGGGCGATTGATGTCAAATGGCCGTTTATCGGCGCGGCTTTCGGCGGGACGCAGGTCTTCACCCCGCGTGTGCAGATTGTCGCCTCGCCCAGGATCAACAATCTCGATGTGCCCAACGAAGACGCCCGGGCCATCGATCTGGAAGACAGCAACCTGTTCGCGCTCAACCGCTTCCCCGGATACGACCGGGTGGAGGACAGCACGCGGATCACCTATGGGTTCGACTGGCAACTGGACAGGCCCGGCTGGCGGATCAAGACCACGTTCGGCCAGTCCTACAGCTTTTCCGAAAACAACGACATCCTGCCCAACGGCACGGGGCTGAGCGGGCATTTCTCCGATTTCGTCGGCCGCACCGAAATCCGCTTCCGCGATCTCGTCAGCCTGACGCACCGCTTCCGGCTGGACAAGAACAGCTTCGCCGTGCGCCGCAACGAAATCGCGGCGACGGTCGGCACGCGCAAGACATATGCCGAAGCCGCCTATCTGCGCCTCAACCGCAACATCGACGAAGTGGAAGATCTCCAAGATCGCGAGGAACTGCGTTTTTCGGGCCGCGTCGCATTCGCCAACTACTGGTCGATCTTCGGTTCAGGCGTCATCAACCTGACCGACCGGACGGAAGACCCGCTTGCCCTTTCCGACGGGTTCGAACCGCTGCGCACCCGGCTCGGCTTCGCTTATCAGGACGATTGCCTCGAATTCGGCGCCACCTGGCGCCACGATTACGCCACCAGCGGCGATGCGAAGGCCGACAACCGGTTCCAGATTTTCTTCGCTCTGCGCAATATTGGCTTCCGCTGATCGCAATCGCGGGGCCTGTCGCGCAGACGGCGTTGGCACGACCCTGCAAAAACGCTATCGGCGGGGCTCAGCTTCGGTTAAGCCGCCCGGCGGCATTGGCCCCACGGTTTGGTCCATGATCGGGCCCGATGATTTGGGATGGCGTCATCCGGCGCCGGTAACAGGATTGCACGAGTGGTAATGACGACCCTGCATAAGACTCCTTCCCGGCGCGTTGCCTTCTGCACCGCGTTCGCTTTCCTCCTCTCGGGCGTTTCCCCGCTCAGCGCGCAGGACGCGGACAATGCGGCCACGGCCGCCGATGCGGCTGCGCCCGCCAGCGGGCTCAACATTCCGCAGAATGTGCAGATTTTCGGGAAGAACGATCCCAACAACCGCCGCGCCGCCGTGCGTGTCAACGGTGAAATCATCACCGGCACCGATATCGATCAGCGGCTTGCCCTGATCCTTTCGGCCAACAACCAGACAATCGGCGCGGAAGAAAAGGAACGCCTGCGGTTGCAGGTCCTGCGCAATCTGATCGACGAAACCTTGCAGATCCAGGAAGCCAAAGCGCTCAAGATCGAAGTCGACCAGGCGGAAATCGACCAGACCTATGCGCGGGTCGCGGCGCAGAACTTCGGCCAGAACACACAGGCGATGGACGCCTATCTGGTCAAGATCGGTTCCTCGCCCGCCTCGCTCAAGCGGCAGATTCAGGGCGAACTCGCCTGGCAGCGCCTGCTGCGCCGCAACGTGCAGCCCTTCGTCAACGTCTCGGAAGAGGAAGTGAAGGAACTGCTGCAACGGATGCAGGCCCAGCGCGGCACCAGCGAATACCGCATCGGTGAAATCTATCTCTCGGCCAATGCGCAGAACCGCGCCGCCGTGCTGGAAAACGCCAAGAAAATCGTCCAGCAGCTCGGCCAAGGCGCCAGTTTCGTGGCCTATGCGCGCCAGTTTTCCGAAGCGTCGACCGCGGCGGTGGGCGGCGATCTCGGCTGGGTCCGGCTGGCGCAACTGCCCGCGGAACTCTCGACTGTCGCACGGGACATGGAACGCGGCCAGCTCGTCGGGCCGATCGACGTGCCCGGCGGTTTCTCGATCCTCTACCTGATCGACAAGCGCCAGGTGCTGATGGCCGATGCGCGCGATGCGCTGCTCAGCCTCAAGCAGATTTCGCTGCCGCTCGCGCCGGGCACCACCGATGCGCAGGCCCAGCAGAAAGCCGCCGCTTTCGCCCAGAACGTCAAGCAGATGAAGGGCTGCGGCGATGTCGACGCAGCGGCCCAGGCGATGGGCGCGCATGTCGTGGCCAACGACAATATCCGCATCCGCGATCTGCCCGCACCGCTCCAGCAGGTGATGATGTCGCTGCAGATCGGGCAGACGACCCCGCCTTTCGGCTCGGCCAAGGAAGGCGTCAGCGTCCTGATGCTGTGCGGCCGCGATGAAGCGCAGGTCAACGATGGCCCCAGCTTCGACACGCTGATGTCGCAGATGGAAGATGAACGCGTCAACAAGCGCGCGCAGCGATACCTGCGCGACCTGCGCCGCGACGCCGTGATCGAATACGATTGATTCGATGATGCATCCGGCGCTCGCGGTTTCGCTCGGCGATCCCGCCGGCGTGGGGCCAGAACTGATCTGTGCCGCCTGGGTCCGGCGCGAAACCGATGCACTGCGCCCGTTCTTCGCGGTGGGTGGGGCGAACCTGCTGGCCGCCGCAGCGCGCCAGCGGGGGCTCGCCCTCAGCGTGCAACCGATCACCGACCCTGCGGAAGCCGCCGCCGTCTTCCCTCATGCCCTGCCCGTGCTCGGCCAGGATGAAGCGCCCTATCGCCCCGGCGCGCCCGATACCATCGGCGCGCATCTGGCGCTCAGTTCGCTTACTCTGGGCACGCGGCTGGCGGTCAAGGGGCAAGCGGCAGGCATCGTCACCGGGCCGATCGCCAAGGCGCGGCTGGCCGATATCGGCTTCCGCCATCCTGGGCAGACCGAATTCGTCGCCGAAGCCTGCGGCATCGCCCCGCAGGACGCGGTTATGATGTTGGCGGGCCCGCAACTGCGCACTGTGCCGGTCACCGTCCATTGTTCCCTGGCCAGCGTGCCCGGTCTGATATCGCAAGAGCTGATCTGCAACCGCGCGCGCATCACCGCCGCCGGGCTGCGCCGCGATTTCGGCATCGCCAGCCCGCGCCTGGCCATCTGCGCGCTCAATCCCCACGCAGGCGAAGAAGGCCGCATGGGGGACGAGGAACAGCGGATCATCGCCCCGGCCATCGCCGCTCTGCAAGCGGAAGGGATCGACGCCACGGGCCCCCATCCGGCGGATTCGCTGTTCGCCCCCCACGCCCGCGACAGTTTCGATGTGGCGCTGTGCATGTATCACGATCAGGCGCTGATCCCGCTCAAGGCGCTCGATTTCGACAATGGGGTGAATATGACGCTGGGCCTGCCGGTCGTGCGCACTTCGCCCGATCACGGCACCGCGTTCGGGATTGCGGGGACCGGGCAGGCCGATCCTGGCGCGATGATCGCGGCAATCCGCATGGCCGGCGCGGCGGCTGCGCGGCGGCGGCTGCATCCGGCGGATTGAACGCGCCCTTCCCCTGCGCGGGCGATGCTGGCACAGCGACAACGATATGGACCGCATAACGCCCACCCTCCCCCCCATCCGTGAAGTGATCGCCCGCCATGGGCTTTCCGCGTCCAAGGCGCTGGGGCAGAATTTCCTCCTCGACGAACAGTTGCTCGATCGGATCGCCGCCATTCCCGGTCCGTTACAGGGCAAGCCGGTGCTGGAAGTCGGCCCCGGCCCCGGCGGGTTGACCCGCGCGCTGCTGCGTGCCGGGGCACGGGTGACAGCCATCGAGATGGACCCACGCTGCCTGCCCGCGCTGGCCGAACTGGACGAGGCATTCCCCGGCCAGTTGCGCGTGATCCAGGGTGATGCGCTGGCCATCGATCCGGCCACTCTGTTCGAAGAACCCTATGTCGTGGTGGCCAACCTGCCGTACAATGTCGGCACGGCGCTGTTCACCGGCTGGCTTTCCGGGCAGGAATGGCCACCGCGCTGGGCCAGCCTGACGCTGATGTTCCAACTGGAAGTGGCGCAGCGGATCACGGCGGCGGCGGGCGATTCCGCCTATGGCCGTCTGGCGGTGCTGGCGCAGTGGCGCTCTGCCGCGAAACTGGCGATGAAAGTGCACCGCAGCGCTTTCACGCCGCCGCCCAAAGTGATGAGCGCGATTGTCCACGTAACTCCCGCCGAAATGCCCGGCGGCGTTTCGGCCCGGATGCTGGAGCGCGTGACCGAGGCCGCTTTCGGCCAGCGGCGCAAGATGCTGCGGCAAAGCCTCAAGGCGCTGCCCGGCGCGGTGGATGCGTTGGATGCGCTGGGGATCGATCCCGTCCGCCGCGCCGAAACGCTGTCAGTCGCCGAATTCGTGGCTATCGCCCGCGTGCTCTCCAACGGCTGACAGCAGCCGGGCCGGTCAGGGCGCGGACACTTCAGGCGCAGGCCGGGCGACGTTCAGCACCGCCAGAGCCAGCGCCGATGCCCCGGTGCTGATCGTCGGTTCGGGATCGGGCGCGAATTCGGGCGAATGGTTCGTCGGCAGGTTGCCCGCCTTGATCCCCGCTTCGAAACGCGATTTCTCGTATCCGCCAATGAAGAAATAGACCGACGGGATGCCCGCCAGCACGAATTCGGAATAGTCCTCGCTGCCCGGCATCGGCTGGGGCATCGGCTGTACGTTGAGCCCGAACGCCGCTTTGAACACGTCCACCGTGCGCGCGGTGAGCGTGGCATCGTTCACCACCGTCTTGCCGCCCGGCCGGATCGTGAGCGAAGGTTCGCGCGCGCCGGCCATCATCGCCACCGCCTTGGCCGTGCGGGTAATGCCGTCGAGAATCCTGGTCCGCACCTGATCGTTCTGAGTGCGGATCGTGCCGCGCAGCAGCGCTTCATCGGGGATCACATTGCCCGCTTCCCCCGCCTGGATCGCGCCGATGGTGACCACCCCGAACGCATCGGCATCCTTTTCCCGGCTGATCACGCTTTGCACGTCCACCGTGAAGCGCGCGGCCATCAGCACCGGATCGATCGTCGCCGAAGGGGTCGAACCATGCCCGCCCCGGCCATGGAATGTCAGATCGAGACTGTCGGAATTCGTGCTGGTGACACCGTTGCGGTAAAGGATCATGCCGGTCGGCGCCGGGGTCACGTGCAGCGCGAAGCCATAATCGGGCTTGCCGAAACGGGCGATGAAACCATCATCCAGCATCGCCCGCGCGCCCGAGACGTTCTCTTCCGCAGGCTGGCCGACGAAGACCAGCGTCCCCTGCCATTTGTCCTTCATCGCTGCGAGCGTGCGCGCGGCGCCAATCCACGCCGCCATGTGAACATCGTGCCCGCACGAATGCGCGACGGGCGTTTCGTTGCCCATATAGTCCGCGATCACCTTGCTCGCATAAGGAAGGCCGGTGCGCTCCTCCATCGGCAGGGCATCCATATCGGCCCGCACGAGGATCATCGGCCCTTCCCCGTTCTTCAACACGGCCACGACGCCGGTCTTGCCGACCCCTTCGGTCACAGTGAAACCGGCAGCGCGCATCAGTTTGGCCAGCTTCGCCGCGGTCGCTTTCTCCTGGAAAGCGAGTTCGGGATGGGCGTGCAAATCCTTATAGAGCGTGACGAGGCTGTTCGACTGCTTGAGGAGAACGCCATCGATCTGGGTTTTCAAATCCTTGACCTGCGCAGCGGGTAATGCCTGCGGCAGCTTCAGGGGCTGGGCGACAGTGGGAGCAGCGGGCTGCGCTTGCGGCATCTGCATCTGGGCATATGCGGTTAACGGCAAGCCCATCCCCAGCAAGGCAAGAGTCCATTTCAAACGCATCGTTCACCCCCTTTTTGCTGTCATATGCCGCGTTACTATCAGCGGACACGGCCAGGCGCCATTGCCGACTTACAGCCAATCCACGCCCGGGGGCGGGGCTTGGCCCTCTGCCGAAGGCCGCGCACGGCCGTGGTAACCGCCAGCACCGGAAACTGTCGGGGCATCTTACACTGCGGCTGGCAGCACCATCGCGCAACGGCTGCAACGCATGATTGGCACGAAGATTGCTTCGCAGCATACCTGACCGAAGGGAAAACATGTTTCGCAAGATCCGCAGGCTGTTTGTGATTAAGACGCGCTGGGAAGCGTTCTTGATTATCTATGCACTCGCGCTCGGTGCCTGCGAACGGGGCAAGGTCTATCTCGACACCTTCCCCGGCTGGGGCGGAAAGCTGCTGTTCCTGGCCTGCACCGGCGCAGTGTTCCTGGCCGGGGCGAAGATCCTCGATTGCCTGCGCTACGAACAGGCCGAAAAGGCGGCCAAGGCAGCGCGCGCTACGGCCGATGATCCGGCGGGAAATCCGGCAAACAACTGACAACAATAGCTGACGAGGGGATAAGGTGGGGGTTTCTGTTGCTAGGCACCCCCGGGCCCCCGGTTTCCGATTCTGTTACCCGGTTCGGTCCGAACCGTGCTCTTGGCTTTGTAAAGTCAGGCCGTTAGGCCCTAGAATTACGCAGCGAGAGCAAGTGCTTCGTTATCGTTGGCACTTGTGAGTTTTGAGCCTTTAACGGGTTACTCAGCCCGGGCGAAAACAACGTCTTTCAACACACGTCGATCCTGGTTCGGCCCCTTCATATCCCCCATGATCTGGAGGAGGTGGTGGAGCCGCCGGGTACTGCCCCCGGGTCCGCTGTGCCTATTGCACGCCGCAATTTATCGCCATAGCCGGCCGAAACCGGCAAAGCGGATATAGGGTTGCCGGTGCCAAAAGAAAAGGGGCAGCCCGCAGGCCGCCCCTCCCTTGCTATCGATTTCGCGAAAAATCAGGGTTTCTTCAAAGCGTCGCGGATTTCCGTCAGCAGTTCCACCTCGGTCGGCGCGGCGGGTTCGTCCTTGCGGTTGATGAGCTTGTTGGCCGTACGCACCAGCATGAAAATGATGAACGCGAGGATCAGGAAATTGATCGCCGTGCTCAGGAACGCGCCATAACCGATCATCGCGGCGCCCGCTTTCTGCAGTTCGGCGAAATCGGTCAGCGAACCGGTGTAGCCTTCGGGCGTGCTCAACAGGACGAAATAGTTCGAAAAATCGAGCCCGCCGAAAATCGCGCCGATAATCGGCATGATGATATCGTCGGTCAACGATTTGACGATCGCGCCGAACGCACCGCCGATAATCACCGCCACGGCGAGATCGAGGACGTTCCCTCTGGCAATGAACGCCTTGAATTCCTTGAGCATATCGAATCCCTCTTCCTGCCTTGGGCCGGAACCGGGCCCCGCACCAAGATGCAACCGTGGAATCCTGCCACTAAAGCCGAAACCCCACAAGATGCCAGCACCTCGCCGGTGGCCGGTCTTGCACAGCGCCGTGCGCACGCTATTTTCCATGCGTGCACCAGCCGGTGCCGCCTAGTCCTGGAGGGTCTCCGCCAATGCCGCAGTTGCGCAATATTCTCGTCGCCTTTGTCGCGCTCGCCCTTTCGGCGTGCGGCGTCAACACTATCCCGACCGCGGAAGAAAACGCCAAGGCGCGCTGGGCCGACGTGGAGGCCGCGTTCCAGGAACGCGCCAATCTCGTCCCCAATCTCGCCGCCGTGGCCAAAGGCGCGGCCGAGCAGGAAAAGGCCATTCTGACTGGTGTGGTGGAAGCCCGCGCCAAAGCCACCAGCATCCAGCTTTCCGCCGACGATCTGACCGATCCGGCCAAGATGGCGCAGTTTTCCGCCGCGCAGGAACAGCTTTCGCAGTCGCTGGCCGGATTTGGCCGCCTGCTGGCCAATTTCGAACGGTATCCCGAACTGAAAAGCATCGCCAACTACCAGATGCTGCAAAGCCAGCTTGAAGGGCAGGAAAACCGCATCCGGATCACGATCCGCGACTACAATCAGGCGGTGCAGCAATACAACACCACGATCCGCACATTCCCGAACATCATCGGGGCGAAGCTGATCTACGGCGCCAAGCCGATGGCCACCTACAAGGCGGCCACGCCGGGTGCGGATGTCGCCCCCAGCCTTGAAGGCAAGATCTGATCGGACACCATGCCATGATCGCGCCGTTCCGGCGTCTATGGTTCGCGCTGCTGCTGGCCTTCCTCGTCACGGGGCCAGCAACGGCGCAGACTTTCCCGGCGTTGACCGGGCGGGTCGTCGATGACGCCGGGATCCTCCCGCCCGAAGTGGAGGCGCAGCTCACCACGAAGCTGGAAGCGTTGGAAAAGCAATCGCAGCGCCAGCTTGTCGTAGTGACGCTGTCCAGCCTCCAGGGTTACGAGATTTCCGACTATGGCTATCAGCTTGGCCGCCAATGGGGGATCGGCAGCAAGGAACGCAACGATGGAGCGATGCTGATCGTCGCCCCCAACGAACGCAAAGTGCGGATCGAAGTCGGCTACGGGCTGGAACCTATCCTGACCGATGGCATGTCGTTCCTCATCATCAACAACGCCATTCTGCCGCGCTTCAAGGCGGGGGATCTGCCGGGCGGCATCGTCGCGGGCACGGATGCGATCGTGCAGCAGATCACTTTGCCCGAAGACGAAGCCCGCGCCCTGGCCGCCAAGGCGGACCAGCAGCAGCAGGAAGCGGAAGAGGGCGGCTTTCCGGTCGGCATGCTGATCTGGATCGCCATTATCTTCCTGTTCTTCATCCTTCCCGCCATACGCGGGGTGCGCGGCGGCCGCGCCTATCGTGGCGGGGCGCCGGTGATCCTGTTCCCCGGCGGCGGGTTCGGCGGTGGCCGCAGCGGCGGTTTTGGCGGTGGCGGCTTCGGTGGGGGCGGATTTTCAGGCGGCGGCGGCAGCTTCGGCGGCGGCGGCGCAAGCGGGAGTTGGTGAATATGGCAGGCCCACCCCCCAACTGGCTCGATGCCACAGACCGCCAACGGGTGAGCGATGCGGTCGCGGCCGCGGAAGCCGAAAGCGCCGGTGAAATCGTCACCATTCTGGCCGAACGGTCGGACAGCTACAACGATGTCGCGCTGGCCTGGGCGGCGATTGTCGCGGTTACCGCGCTGATCGTGATTTCGCTCTGGCCCGACTTCTACCTCGCGAAGCTGGCCTGGATCAGCGGCCACTGGAATGCCGAATGGACTCTGGCCCACGCTTTCGCCATCGCCGCTTTCGTCGCCGCACTCAAATTCGCGGGCACATGGCTGCTGCTGCTGTGGACGCCGTTGAAATTCCTGCTTGTCCCCCGGTGGATCAAGGCCGCGCGCGTCCATGCCCGTGCCGTCACCGCATTCCGGATCGGCGCGGAACGTCGCACGCAGGGGCGCACCGGCATTCTCATCTATCTTTCCATGCGCGAACATCGGGCCGAAATCGTTGCCGATGAAGCCATTGCCAGCCGCGTCGATCCCGAAGTCTGGGGCCATGCCATGGCGGCGATGCTGGCGCATCTGCGCGAAGGCCGCGTGGCCGAGGGGATGTGCGCCGCTGTCGAACAGGTGGGTGCGGTGCTGGCCGTGCATCTGCCCCGCGCGGCTGACGATGCGAACGAACTGCCGGACCGGCTGATCGAATTATGACCGACTCCGATGCCGACACCCCCGAACGCGTGGTCTGGCAAGGCCGCTTCATCACCGCCAAAACCAAGGGCCGGTGGGAATTCGTCTCCCGCTCGCGCGGTATCCGCGCGGCAGTAATCCTCGCGGTGGAGCATGGCCACGTCATCCTCGTCGAACAGTATCGCGTGCCGCTGGGCCGCCCCTGCATCGAACTGCCCGCCGGGCTGGTCGGCGATGATGACAGCGCGCCGGGCGAAGATGCCCTGGCCGCCGCCGGGCGCGAATTGGAGGAAGAAACCGGCTACCGCGCCGCCATGCTGGAAGATTGCGGCGAGTTCTACTCCTCCCCCGGCATGGTCAGCGAAAGCTTCCAACTGGTCCGTGCGCGGGGGCTGGTGAAAGTCGGGCCAGGCGGCGGCGTGGAAGGCGAAAACATCGTCACCCACCGGGTCGCGCTGGATGCCCTGCCCGCTTTCCTCGCCACGCAGCGGCAGGCGGGCAAGGCCATCGATGTGCGCCTGCTCCTGCTGCTGGGGCCGCATCTGTTAGATTAGCAGCGGTTTCTCACCCCTCGTCAGGCGCGCCGCCAACCGTGTGCACCACTTCGAACCCTTCGAAGCGCGGATGGCCGAGATAGAGCGGCTTGTTGTCGCCGGCGTTGCGATGCGCCTTGCGAAACGCCTCGGACTGCGTCCACGCTTCGAAATCCGCCCGTGAACGCCAGATCGTGTGCGAAGCGAACAGCGTGTGATCGTCCATCTCCGGCCCGCGCAGAAGATGGAATTCGATAAACCCCGGAACATCGTTCAGGAACGTCTCGCGCGTGGTCCAGACCTGCTCGAAAGCATCTTCCTGCCCGTGCAGCACCTGAAAGCGGTTCATGGCAATGTACATGATCGTTCCTTTGTCTCTTTCAGCTATCCTGCGCGGCGTGACGCCGCAGGATCAAAGCATCACGCTCTTCAGATTCATGAATTCATGCAGGCCTACCGCGCTCAATTCACGCCCATGCCCGGAACGCTTGATCCCGCCGAACGGGACATGCGGATCGGACACAACCATCCGGTTGATGGCCGTCATCCCTGCCTCGATCTCATGAATGAAGCGCGTCTCCTCCGCCGGATCGTTGGTCCAGACACTGGAGCCGAGGCCGAAAGGCACATCGTTGGCCAGCGCAATGGCCTCATCAAGGCCATGCACTTTGAACACCATCGCCACCGGCCCGAAGAACTCTTCCCGCGTCACCTCAGCATCGCGCGGCAGATCGGTCAGGATCGCGGGCATCAGCCACGCCCCGGCACGGTCGGGCACTTCCCCGCCCATGATCCGGCGCGCGCCGCCATGTTCGGCCCGGGCAATCTGCCGCACCATATCGTCACGCGCCTTGATGCTGGACAGCGGCCCCATCTGCGTCGCCTCGTCCAGCGGGTCGCCCACGCGATAACCGCGCATTTCCGCCATGAAGCATTCCATGAACACGCCGTAGACCTCGGCATCGACAATCATCCGCTTCGCGCAGATGCACGATTGCCCGGCATTCTGCAGCCGCGCCTGCACCGCCACCTGCGCCGCCTTTTCCACATCGGCGCTGGGCATGACAATGAACGGGTCCGAGCCGCCCAGTTCGAGCACGACTTTCTTGAGATGGCGCCCGGCCGCTTCCGCCACTTTGGCCCCCGCCCCTTCGCTGCCGGTGAGCGTGGCGGCAACGACCCGGGGATCGGCCAGAATGTTCTCCACCCGGCTCGACGGGATATGCAGATTGCGGAACAGCCCGCGCGGCGCCCCAGCGGCCAGAACCACATCCTCCAGCAGAGCCGCGCATTCAGGCGTCAAACTGGCATGTTTCAGCAGGCCGACATTGCCCGCCATGATCGCGGGCGCGATGAAGCGCACCGCCTGCCAATAAGGGAAATTCCACGGCATCACCGCCAGCACCGGCCCCTGCGGCAACCAGTGCCCCACGGCCCGCCCATGCGGCATGGCATATTCCAGCGGCGCCAGTTGCGCGGGGCCATGTTCGGCATAGTAGCGGAACGCCGTGGCGCATTTGGCCACCTCGGCACGCGCCTGCTCCAGCGGCTTGCCCATTTCGAACGTGGCGGCAGCGGCCAGTTCGTCGCGCCGCGTATCAAACTGGTCGGCAATGCTGCCCAGCAGCGCCGTGCGCTCGGCCAGACCGCTGGTTCGCCACAGGCGATAGGCCCGCTCCGCGTCGGCCAACGCGGCCTCTATTCCCTGCGCGTCAAGCTCCGGGAAGACTTTGCCGGTTTCGCCCGTGGCGGGATTGATCTGCGTTGGCATCGGTGATGTCTCCTCCAGCGGCACGGGGGAAGCGTGGCCATCCACCCTTCCCATCCATGCAACGTCAAAGGGCGAACATCAGTTTCTCGTGCAGGCGAATATTCTCCGCCGATTGCGGATCGAGCCGGGCGAACAGCTCAGCATTCCGCGCACTATAAGCTTTCAGCGAACGGTCATGCTCCTTGAATGCAGTTAACAGGGCGCGTGCCCCATCTTCGGCATCGAAGTCTTTGTAATAATATCCGTAATCCTTGAGAAACTCGGAATTGTGGATCAGCGGATAATTGCCGTAGAGCACTTCGTAATAGAGGTAATTGAGCCCGTTTTCCCAATGGTGAGTGACGATCACCTGCACATGCTTGGCAAGGAAGTCGTAAAGCATGAAGCGTTGCTCGACACTCATCACCCCATCGCGCGTGGCCGACAGCGCTTCCATGAAGCTGATGAAATGGGCGTTCTGCATGAACTGCAGCGAATTGGTGATATAGATCTTCTCGAACGCGGCCGGGCGCTTGCGATAGGCCGTTTCGCACACCAGCGCGGGCATGTGCACCGTCTTCATCACGGTGATGTTCGGATCGGTGACACCGACTTTCCATTTTTCGCCCGGCTTCTTCTTGCGATAACCGAACCCGCCGCGCGTGGTCTCGTCCTGCAGTTCGAGCATGCTCGAATCCCACACTTGCGGCACTTCGTGGACATCGACCCGATACATCGTCCGCGCCCAGCCGGCATAGCTGCGGATATGCTGCGGCGTCATCCACAAGGTATCGTAGAATTCGCGGTCGAAATAGAATTCGCCATACTTGTCGACTTCGGCATCGGCCATCGCTTCCATCGACAGGATCGCGCTGTTGCCGCCTTTGTAGAAGATGATCTTGCAGCCCCGATCACGCAGGTGCTTCACCTGTT
The DNA here is from genome assembly GCF_019803445.1 of Caenibius sp. WL. Taxonomy (NCBI): domain Bacteria; kingdom Pseudomonadati; phylum Pseudomonadota; class Alphaproteobacteria; order Sphingomonadales; family Erythrobacteraceae; genus Caenibius; species Caenibius sp. WL. The sequence continues at coordinate 1,459,254 of NZ_CP081844.1, read as the reverse complement.
CGGGGCCGGGCCGCGTGCCGACCACGATCAGATAGTCGAGATCGTCCTTGATCTGATCGAAGCGGACGATAGCCCCCGCATCCAGGCCCAGCGTCCCTTCGGGAAAAGTGTAATCGGGCGCCCCGACATTGAGCAGCCAGACATTGGCGCAGTTCTTCGACGCCTTGAACATGCGATAGAGAAAAATGTTGTTCTGCCGCAGCCCGTTGGTGAAAATGCCGCCGAAAGCCGCATCCATGAAATCCATCGAAATGGCGATGTTATAACGCTTTACCATCGCTTTACCCCATCACCTGCAACAACAGATCGCTGTAGCGGTCCTGATTGGCCGGGTTGTCGATACTGACATTCCACAAGGCTTCACGAATGGCATCGCGTTGGCGGACACGGATTTCAGGATGGCCTTGCAAAGCCTCCTGCAACACCTGGCCGCCGCCTTGCGGATCGAACTGTTCGTAATAGTAGCCCGCATCGCGCAAGCTCGGCGCATTGTGGATCAGCGGCCAGCCGAGATAGAGCACTTCATAATAGAGGTAGTTGCATTTGTTTTCCCACTGGTGGGTCACCACCGCGTGCACATAATTGCCCATTACCCGCGCCAGCGGATGCCGTTCCTCCAACGAAATGCGGCCGTCCTTGCCGATGTCGGTGGCGAGGATCATCTCGGTAACGTGGCGTGTGTCCTTCAGATGCATGGCGGAGAACAACAGCAGTTTTTCGATCCGGCTCTTGTCGGCGCGATAGGCTTCTTCCGCCACCAGCAGGGGGAAATGGAAAGTCTTGAGCGCGTTGATATTGGGATCGAAGCAGCCCAACGTGTATTTGCCGCTTTCCGGTGCCCGCCAGAAGATGTTCTTGCGCAGCAGCGCGGCGGTCTGGTTGAGAAAGACCGGGTCCCACAGCACGGGAATTTCGTGGACATTGGGCGACCCGACCGTCGCGCAATAGGATCGGCACATATGCCAGTGCTGCGGCAGCAGCCACGCGGCATCGAACTGATGCTTGACGAGGATTTCCCCCGCGCCCTTGCCATGAGCCAGCGTTTCGAAATTGAACGCCATGACATTGCCCGCGACGAAGCTGACGATCTTGCCGCCATGCGCGCGCAACCGCTCCACTTGCGGCGCGCCGAATGAGCGTGAGCCCAGTTCGATCACCACATCGCAATGCGCGGCGGCATATTCCACGCCCCACAGCGGCAGACCATAACCATCGGCCACCGCATGCGAGGGGGCATCGCAGACCAGCGCCACTTCGCCGACGATCGGCAGGCGCTGCAACAACAGCGCGAGATAGACGATATTCTGGCTGAGACCGTTGGCCCACAGCAAGGCCTGGGCATCCTGCGCGGACGCGATCGTAATCCCGACTTTGAGCTGTGTCTTGCCTTTAACCGCCATAGTCCTCCCCAGGGCATCGGGTGCATCACCCGATCACACGGCTGCGATACACAGGAAAAGAGGGCCGAAGCAATGCTCCGGCCCCCTCTTCTTTTCCCTTGAAGGATCAGAACTTGATGCTGGCACCCACGCCCGCACCGAAGGAGTCCTTCGAGAAGCCGACATTGGCGCCGAAGCCGACCCCGCCTTCTGTCACGCCCTGCGCCTTCACGGCACCGGCCCATTCGCCTTCGAACGTACCGACACCGCCGGAAATCCCGAACTCGCCGTTCTGGAGATTAAGCGGCGCGGCATTCATAGCGAAGCCCATCGCGACACCCTGGAATGCCTTGTCCCGCCGCTTTTCGAGGCGATCGAGGCGGCCATCCAGTTCGGTGTAAACGGCATCGAGCTGGCTCTTGTTGACCGCATCGGTCGGCGCCACGCCGGGGGCGAGGCCGGTGATGCGATTGGTCGTGCCGTTGATCTGCACCGTGCCGACATTCACGTTGCCGCTGCCCACGTTGATGTTGGCGCCGTTGGTGGTGATGCCGCCATTGGCGCTGAGCAGACCGCCCACCGTCAGAGTGTTGGTCACCGTGGCATTGCTGATGTTCGCGGTGTTGATATTGGCCACACCACTCACCGTCAGATTGCTGACCGACGCGTTGCTGATCGAGGCATTGCCGACATAGGCCTGATTGATCGTCGCCGTGCTGATCGAGGCATTGCTGATATTCGCCTGGCTAACGTTCGCCGTGCTGATGTTGCCGGTGATAACATTGGCCGTGCTGATCGTCGCCGTGCTGATCGAGGCGTTGATGATGTTCGCCTGGCTAACGTTCGCCGTGCTGATATCGGCCGTGCTGATCGAGGCATTGCTGATGTTCGCCTGGCTCACATTCGCCGTGCTGATATCCGCCGTGCTGATCGAGGCATTGCTGATGTTCGCCTGGCTGACGTTCGCCGTGCTGATATCGGCCGTGCTGATCGAGGCATTGCTGATGTTCGCCTGGCTGACGTTCGCCGTGCTGATATCGGCCGTGCTGATCGAGGCATTGCTGATGTTCGCCTGGCTGACGTTCGCCGTGCTGATATCGGCCGTGCTGATCGAGGCATTGCTGATATTCGCCTGGCTGACGTTCGCCGTGCTGATATCGGCCGTGCTGATCGAGGCATTGCTGATATTCGCCTGGCTAACGTTCGCCGTGCTGATGTTGGCCGTGCTGATCGAGGCATTGCTGATATTCGCCTGGCTAACGTTCGCCGTGCTGATATCGGCCGTGCTGATCGAGGCATTGCTGATATTCGCCTGGCTAACGTTCGCTGTGCTGATATTCGCCGTGCTGATCGAAGCATTGCTGATATTTGCCTGGCTCACATTCGCAGTGCTGATCGTCGCATTGCTTGCCGAGACATTGCTGATGTTGGCATTGCTGATACCCGCCGTGCCGAAGCTGCCGGTCGCGCCATAAACGTTGCCATTGGTAGTGCCAATATTGCCATTGACGGTCCCAATGTTACCGTTGGTTGTACCAATGTTGCCACCAAGGCTGGTATAGTTACCCGTGTTGTTGATATTACCAGTGTTGGTAAAATCGCCAGCGTTCGAGATACCCGTGGTGCTGACGCCGCCAAAACTGCTCGAGCCGGTCACCGAGAGCGTGTTGGTGGTGATATTGCCGGTGTTGCTGATACCGTTCGTCGTCGTCGAACCCGTTACCGACAGTGTCCCCGTCTGCACGTTGCCCGTATTCGTGATATTGCCCGTGTTGCTGATGCCGTTGGTCGCGGTCGAGCCAGAAACACCCAGCGTGCCATCGATTTCCGTGTTGCCGGTGACCGACAGTGTGCTGGTCTGGATATTACCGGTGTTGGTGATGTTGCCGGTGTTACCAATACCGTTGGTCGTGGTCGAGCCGGACACGCTTAACGACCCACTGATTTCCGTATCGCCGGTCACCGACAGAGTGCCGACATTGATCGTTCCGGCCGCCAGATCGGTCGCGCTAATCGATGCTGCGAGGATATTGGTACCGTCGAGGACTGACACGCTCAGCGAGGCAACGCCGATGATATCCTGCCCCAGCATATCAAGGTCGCCGCTCCCGGCCCCGAGTAGAGCTCCGAGAATGTCGGTAACCCCGATGCCATCACCACCAAGGGTCTGCGCCGATGCCGGCACCGCCACGGCGAATGTTGCGAGAGCAGAGCCCCCGAGCAAGAGAGAACGCTTAAGTGTCATGTCAATTCTCCGATCAATAAAGTCCAAGGAAAGCGGCTATTTTCTTTGCGCGACCGTAAATCATGACTTCGGGATGAGCGGATTTGGGCCACGCACGAACCGCGCGTGGCGAATGACACAAGGTAAAAGGTAGCGATTGCCCCACCCCTCAAATCCCCCAAGACACAGAACAGCCACGATTACAGGCTGCGGTTCAAAACCGATTCAAGCGTTTAACGCCTTTCCGGAATCACCCCGGTCTTATGCTTGTATTTCTTCAGTATAGGTGAGCCAGAGTCAACCTTAGAATCCAAAAACCCATCAATCCTTGAAATTTAAATTTATAATGCCACCGCAATTAAATATTTCACAACCATATTTTTACGCGGATTTGCGTGGTTTCTGCAAGAATTCTGTATACTCCCTTCCGGATTTGTAGAATATAAACAACAAATACATTCTCTATGCGATCAGGGGGAATTCTCCCCGTCTCCCACCGCACCCCTGCGCACAATTCCGCAATGGAAAAGAAATATTATTGCGATCATCATGTATGGGATCACTGGTAACGGGCTCTTTTTCTTGATAATCGGGGGAAACACCGCTGAGCGCTCTTTAATCCGGGAAGGCAAATCATGAGCCATTCACGCATTTCCTTGACGATCGCCGCATGGGCCTTTGGCGCCACGCTGGCCGCGCCCACGCAGGCCGCAGGCTATGTCAACGACAGCAAGGGCTGGATGGCGCTGACGGCGGAAGCCAAGGCCGCTTATGTCCAGGGTCTCAACGACAGCCTCAATTATGTCTTCGTCGACGATACCCTGGTCAACGCGCTGGCCAAGAAGGGGCGGACCGAATGCCTGGTGGCCTTGCAGACCAATTCCGCGCTGCTGGCCGACCGGATCACGCAGGCCTACGCGGACAAGAATCTGGCGGGCTATGCGCCCACGGCGATCTACATCATCAAGATGGGCGAAGTCTGCCGCAGCCACATCAACAAGGAACGCGCCGCTTTCGGCATCGGTCCGATGTAACTGTCAGATCGCCGAACTGAACTGGCGCGGGGATTGCTGGCGATAGGGATCGAACTGCGCCGCGATCGACCGGGCATAGGGCAGACCGCCCGGTGCGATCACCAGTTCGCCATCGGCAAAGGCGCACAGCCCCGCATCGCAATAGGGGGCCAGCCCCGGCGCGGCTTGGTGAGCCAGCGCGGGGGGAACCCCCGCCCGCCCATGGCATAGCAGCCCCTCGATAACCGTACCCCGGCGGCGGTCGTCCGCCGTGCGGCGGATACCCAGCGCCGAGGGCAGCCCTTCCTGTGAGATCATCATGCGATAGCGGCCGCTGTTCTTCTCGTTCTGCACCAGCAGGCCGGGAAACTGGCTGATCGCGGAGGCCCCGAGACCGATCAGCACCGGCGCGGCATCATCGGTGAAGCCCTGGAAATTGCGGTGCAGCCGCCCACCCACGGCCGCCTGTGCCAGCGGATCGCCGGGCAAGGCGAAATGGTCAAAGCCCACGGGGCGATACCCGGCCTCCACCAGTTGGCGATAGCCGTCCTGCGCCATGGCGAAACGTGCCGCCTTGTCCGGCAGCGCCGTGGCATCGATCCGCCGCTGGCGCGCGATCAGGTGCGGCACATGGGCATAGCCGAACAGCGCAATCCGGTCCGCCCCCATCGCCGCCGCCTGCGCCAGTGTTTCGGCCAGATCGACATCTTTCTGCCCCGGCAGGCCATACATCAGATCGAAATTGAGCGATGTGATCCCCGCCTGCCGCAGGATGGCGGTGCTGCGCGCGATCATCTGCATGGGCTGTTCCCGCCCGATAGCCGCCTGCAAGTGCGGTGCGAAAGTCTGCACCCCCATACTGGCATGAGTGGCCCCGATACCCCGCACGACCGGTTCCCATTCCTCCACCAGCGAGCGAGGATCGAGCTCGATCGAAACAACCGGCTCAACCAGAGGGAAACGCAGCACCAGTTCGTCGAACAGACGGACGAAATCGACCGGCGCGATGGCGTTGGGGCTGCCCCCGCCGAACGCGATCCGGCGCACGCGCACCTCGGGCGCCAGATTGCGCGCCACCAGCCGGATTTCCCGGCGCAGCGCATCGAGATAGCTGGCCAGCCGCTGCCGCCGGTTCGCCGCGCCGGTGTTGCACGCGCAATACCAGCAAATCGCTTCACAGAACGGGATATGGATATAGAGCGAGACATCGCCCGAAACCGCTCTCAGCGCCGCGATATGATCGGCGGGCCCGATATCGTCGGCAAATTCGGCCGCGGTCGGGAAGCTGGTGTAGCGCGGCACCGGCCGGTCGAGCAGAACAGGAAGATAAGGCCACATGCGGCCCGGTAGAGCACGCGCCGCCCCCGCCGACATTGAGACGGATCAATTTCGCGCGCCTTTGCGGGCGGGTAGAGATCAGCGGAAGAAGGCTGCGTAAGGGCCCGTGGCGGTGAATTTTCGCCATTGCCCTTCGTGCTGGGCCAGCCGGTCGGCCACGGCATAGAACACCGCCGGATTGGCGGCGAAACCGCTGTGGCTGGAGACGACTTCGATATTTTCGGTGATGCCGTCGGTCTCGCTCACGCAGTTCTGCCATGCCACCGCGCCGTCGCTCTTGCTGAACAGTGCGCTCGAAGGCACGGAAAGCGGGCGATGCCCCTCGGCATAGCGGCGCAGGTTTTCCGGGCTGGCCATGCGGTTGCCGGTGATCACTTCGTAAAGGACCGGCAGGCTGGTCGCCTTGGGGTTGCCCGCGAACGGGCTGCCCAGCGTGATAACTTGGCGCAGCCGGGACGGATCGCGCCTGGCCGCTTCACGCGCGATGACCCCGCCAAGGCTCCACCCCACAAGGCTGACTTTGCGCCCTGCCTTGCCCGCGATCTCCTCGATCCGCCGGGCGACGAATTCGCCATGCTTGCCCGCACTGTGCTGATCGAGATTCCAGCCCAGGTTCCACGGGAACACCTTATAACCGATCAGGGCGAGATACTGGCGCAGCAGCAGCGTGCCGCAATCGTTTGCCGCAAAGCCGGGCAACACCAGCACCGGATGGCCATCGCCACGCGGCGCGGTGGCGAGCAACGGGCTGCTCAGCGCCAGCCCACCCAGTTCCCATGCGAAACGCACAGGTTCCAGCATCGCCCAGCGCTTGGCCGGCGCGCGGATCGCCTGGGGCGTTTCCGCCGCCATGCGATGGAGCGGATCGTCGGCAGCCTGCGCTCCCTTGCCCCGGGTCTTCTTTGCCATGGCCCCCTGCCCGCCTCGCTCAATCCGGATCGCGCACGATGCAGCGGAAACCGACATGGCTGGTCGACGTATCGAGCGGCTGCGGGTGGCGCGCGGCGGGGCGGTAACGCTGGCAATAGTTCGGGGCGCACAAGTGCGACCCGCCTTTGAGCACCTTGCGCGGGATTGGCACCGCAGGGGTGCAGGGATCGGTGCTTGTCTGCTTGCGGCCCCCGCGCGGGTTGGACGCTACGCAGCAGGCACCCTTGGCCTTCTTTTCCACCTGCGGCAGGCCGTACCAGTCGTCGGTCCATTCCCAGACGTTGCCGATCATGTCGTAGAGGCCATAGCCGTTGGCGGGATACGTCCGCACGGGCGATGTGCGTTCCCACCCATCGAGCATCTGGTTGGCGAACGGGAACATGCCCTGCCAGTAATTGGCCAGCATCGCCCCGCCGGGCGCCAGTTCATCGCCCCAGGCGTAGTCCGCCCCTTCGAGCCCGCCCCGGGCGGCAAATTCGAATTCCGCTTCCGTCGGCAGCGCCTTGCCCATCCATTCGGCATAGGCCTGCGCATCTTCGTGGACGATGTGAACCACGGGGTGATCTTCCAACCCGTCGAGCGAGCTATCGGGCCCGGTGGGATGGCGCCAGTCGGCCCCCGGCACGAACCGCCACCATTGGGAGAAGTCGTTGGTATCGACCGGGGTCGCCGTGCGGAAGAACACCAACGATCCCGCCGTGGCCAGCGCCGGGTCCATCCCCGGATAGTCTGCCGGATCGGGCGCGGTCTCGGCAAAGGTCCTGTAGCCGGTGGCTTCGACGAAGCGGGCGAATTCGCGATTGGTGACAGGGGTTTCATCGATCCAGAACGTATCGACGCGCACCTGCCGCAGCGGTGCCTCCTCGGGATAGAAGCGTTCCGATCCCATCGTGAAGGTGCCGCCGGCAATCTTCTTCATGCCTTTGAGATCCGTTTTCGTTTCCAACGCCCTATCCTTTTTTCCGCCACCTGAACATCACAGGCCGGTGCGATGCACAAGAGGCATTTGCATGCCGGCCCTATCCTATGTCCTAGGGCCGGAAATTCCCTGCCAGAAAATCGCCGCGGCCTGCCGCGAAACCAGCGCGCGTTCGGCATCGTCCACCGCGCGCAGCGAAACCACATATCGCACGCCGAAAACCGCCAGCGCATGAAACATCCGCAGCAATGCCGGGGCCATCGGCGCCATTCCGGCCGATGCGGTGATCCGCTGCAACGGACGCGCAACCCGGTCGATCTGCATATCGTAGAAACGGCGGGCCAGTTCAGGGAATTGGTCGCTTTCCTGCACCAGCAGATAATAGAGCGCGAGCGAGCGCGGCGAGAGATGGAGATCGAGCACGATCCGGCACAGCCGCTCCATCCGCATGAGCGGCGTATCGCCTTCGGGCTCGGCGATATCCTGCCATTGTGCGGCGATTTCACGCTCCATCACATGCGCGAAAAGCCCCGCTTTGCCACCGAAGCGGCGATAGATCGTCGCCCGACCGACGCCGGTGGCCGCCGCAATGGCATCGAGGCTCGCCCCTTCGAACCCTTGGGCGAGAAATTCGTCTGCCGCCGCATCGCACAGTGCGGCGAAGCGTTCGGCGCTCATCCGCATCTGCACCGTGGCGGGCGGCTCGGGCAATACCGGCGCATAGGCGGGCTGCGGGTCGAGCCCGGCGGGCACCACCGCCTTGCCCACGCCAAAGCAATAGACTTCGGCCGCAAGCCGCGCCTGGAGCTGACGCACGGCCTGCGCGGGCGGCTTGTAACCGAGGAAATAGCGCGCGCCCTCCACGGCCATTCCGCCCAGTCTTGTCCCGAGATCGACCGGATTGCCTTCGATCGGGGCGATCAGTCCGGCTTGCGCCTGCTGTTCGAGATAGAGGCCGAAAGCACGGCTCTGGCTGCGGCGAAAATCGTGCAGATCGGCCGCCAGTTGCGGGAAGCGCCGCGTTGCCACGATATTGGCGCGAAACAGGCCGAAATTGCGCGGCCGCGCAAAGGCCTCGAACAGCGTTTCGGCCGCCGCAACAGCGGTGGAAAACAGATCGCCTCTGTCGTTCAGTTCGCGCACGGAGACAGGTGCGAGGTCCGCCCGGACAACCTGATCGAACAGATCCTCCTTGTCGCGGAAATGCTCGTAGATCGCCTGCTTGCTCACTCTCGCGCTGGCGGCGATGCGGTCCATGCTCGTCCGCTCGAACCCGTCCTTCAGGAAATGCGTGCCCGCCGCCCGCATGATCCGTTCGCGGCGATCGACACCCTTTTGCATGAACTCGCGCCTGACTTTCCCTGATGGAGAGGCCGATTCCGCAAGTCCCCTCACGGCATCGCCCCCTGTTCCTGATCGCCCCCTATTGCGGTTTTGCGGGAATCACCACCACCTTGTCGATCCGGCCGTTGAAGGGTTGCCCGGCGGCCCCTTCGATAACCGGCGTATCGGCGTCGAACCCGATATCGAACGTATCGGTCATTTCCGGCGGCTTCGAAATCGTGCGCGCAATACGCCCGCGCCCGATTTCCTGTCCGTTGGCACGAATGATGATTTCGCCGCCCGCATTGCGCCCGCCGTCATAGCGGAATTCATAAACCAGGCGGGTTTTGCCCGGCGCCAGCGGGGTCTGCGCCGCCACTGACGACTGATCCCCCGGCAACTGGCTCGCCGCCATGTAGGCCACCGGGCGCCCGCCCGCGAGATGGAAGCTCCATCCGCCGAACTTGCTGCCCATTGCCACCAGCGTGCCGCTGGCGTCGCCGGTGGGCACTTCGACATCCGCTTCGATCGTGAACGAGCGCGCCAGCAGCGGCGCGGCGCGCAGGAACGGAATGGAAATACCCGAACCCCAATAGGTGTACCGGTCCCGCGGCGGGCGTTGTGCCGCGCCGGCGGCGGCGAAACGCGACAGATCCATCCGGTCATCCAGCGGATAGACATTGTTGCGCTTGGCTTCGCGATCGAAGATTTCCTGCATTTCGGCCAGCTTGGCGGGGTTCTTCGCCGCCAGATCGCGCGACTGCGCCGGGTCCTTCGTCAGATCATAGAGTTCCCACTTGTAATCGGCCGGATCGCCGGCGGAATAGGGGCTGGAACTCCAGGGAATGCGCTTGGGCGTGGTGCCCGCCCACCAGCCATCGTGATAGATGCCGCGATTGCCCATCATTTCGAAATATTGCGTCCGGTGCCGTTCGGGCGCGCGCGGATCGGCGAAGCTGTACGTCAGGCTGACACCGTCGATCGGCTGCTGTGCCACGCCGTTGACCGAGGACGGCGCTTCGATCCCCACCGCCTCCAGCAGCGTCGGCACGATATCGGTGACATGCGCGAACTGGCTGCGTATCCCGCTGTCCTTGATGCGGTTCGGCCACGAGATCACCATGCCGTTGCGCACCCCGCCAAGATGCGATGCATATTGCTTTACATAGGGGTTGGGCGCGCTCATCGCCCATACCCAGCCGTAGCCGTAGTTGCCCACCGTATCCGGGCCGCCGAACTTGTCGAGATCGGCCAGCAGTTGCGCTTCGTCTTCCTGCGTCCCGTTGGCGAAATTGGACATCGGGTTCATGCTGCCCAGCACACCGCCTTCCGCCGCGGCGCCGTTGTCCCCTTCGATGAACACGATCAGCGTGTTGTCCGCTTCGCCCATGCGATCCAGTTCGTCGAGAACCCGGCCGAACTGGTTGTCCTGATAGGCCAGCATCCCGGCATAGACTTCCATCATGCGCGCGGAGATGCGCTTTTGCGCGTCCGTCATGTTCGCCCACGAAGGGATACCATCGGGACGCGGCGTGACTGCGGCCGATTTCGGCACCATGCCGCTGCGCTTCTGCCGCGCCACGGTTTCATCGCGGACCTTGTCCCAGCCCGCATCGAACTTGCCCCGGAAACGCGCGATCCAGTCCGCCGGGGCCTGCAACGGCGCATGCGCCGAACCGGTGGCGATATAGGCGAAGAACGGCTTGTCCGGATCGACGGCCCGCTGGTTGTGAATCCAGTTGATCGTTTCCGTGGCGAGCGCATGATCGAGCACTTCGCCATCCTTCAAAGTCGGGATCGGCGTGACACCGCGATAGAGCGCGGGGGTGAACTGGTTGGTTTCCGCCGCCATGAAGCCGTAGAAGTATTCGAAGCCCAGCCCCGTGGGCCAGAGATCGAACGGTCCCTGTGCCGATACGTGATCTTCCGGCGCATTGTGGTGCTTGCCGAACATCGCGGTGTTGTAGCCGTTCTGGCGCAGGACTTCCGCCACGGTCGCCGCGCTTTTGGGCAGGAGGTTGTTGTAGCCGGGAAAGCCGGTGGTGAGATTGGCGACGATGCCGTTGCCCACCGCGTGATGATTGCGCCCGGTCAGAAGCGAAGCGCGGGTGGGCGAACACATCGCCGTGGTGTGGAAGCGGTTGTAGATCAGCCCGCGCGCCGCCAGCCGGTCGAGATTGGGTGTCGGAATCGGGCCGCCGAACGTGCTGGCCGCACCCAGGCCGACATCGTCCGTCATCACCAGCAGGATATTCGGCGCGCCCTTGGGCGCCGTGGGCTGTTGCGGGAAAGCGGGTGTCGAATCACGATAGCTCTTGCCGATCTTCCCCGCGAAAGGCTGTTCCGCATGCGGCAAGGCAGGCCCGGTGGGCGCCTGCTGGGCCGCGGCCTGAACACCCATGGAAACGGCCACCGCCCCCACCGACACAGTCAGAACCCTGCGCAAATCACCCATGACGAAACGCCGCATATCCAATGCCCCTCTCCATACAACGGGACTTTCCCGCATCCAAACCAGACCGGCGCGCGCCATTGCCCACCGGATCGATACCGGTTTAGTACTGCATAGTCTCGTACTAGACAACCCGCATCGCACGCTTTCGGCATGCAGCGCGGATGAGCGGTGTCAGAGACCGAAAATGCGGCTTATCGAACCGACATTGGCACGGTTGTGCTTGATCCGTTCGATCATCAGCCATGCCCCGTCGCGCCATTCCCAGCGGTCGTGATAATCGCCCAGAGTGTAGAAAGTCTCCTCTCCACCTTCCGCCGCCAGATGGATATCGCGCACATAGGCGCGGCTGGTGGCGCTTTTGCCGGAGACCTTGACCACGATATTGCCGATCAGATGCTGGGTCACGGCGCACCGGTCGAGATAGAGGCGCATCAGGTCGATCACCGCCTGCGGCCCTTCAAGCCGCCCCCTGCCCATATCCGCCACCACATCCTCCGCCATGATAGCACGGTTGGTCTCCCAATCGCGGTCGTCCATCGCCCGCGCGAAGCGGATGATATTCTGTTCGATGGCCCGGATGGCGAGCAGTTCGGCCAGCTCCTGTTCCATGTGCCCGCCCTCCTTTCTCAGCCGATCGGTTCCAGTTCATCCCACAACGGCCCGACCAGCAGGCGGAAAAGCTTCTCGTCCGAATACATCCGCTCTCCCGAAAGCGCGTTCTCCCCGAACGTGAGGATGGCCATGATCCGGTGGACCGTAGGCTGCGCATCGCCATCGTGGCGCGCAGTAACATTGTATTCCTGCACCACGCCCGCAGGGCCGATGCATTCGCTGATCATCTCGGACCCGCGAATGCGCGGCTGCACATAGGCGATGAAATGTTCGTAGTAGCGGCGGGTGTTGGCCATGCCGCGAAACCGCTTGCCCAGCGGGTGGAACTCGTAAACCGGTTCCCCCTCCATGGTCGCCAGCAATGCTTCCAGGTCCTGCGTGCCTTCAATTTCCGCATGGGCCACGCCAATGGATACCAGCTTTGCAACAGATGCCGCCATCGTTCTTCTTTCCTCTCCATCGTTTCTGTGTTTCCCGTGCTTTTGCGCGCGGAAACAGTGTCGCATACCACACCGTCCCCGGAACGAAAGCGCTGCAAGCACCTGCCCACCGCGCTTTATCGTTGACGGGCGCGCATGAGCCATTAGCCCTGCCAGGGCGGGCGCTTGCAGCGCCTTGGGAGAGAACGAGACATGACAGCGCGAGTGATCCTTTCCGTCGTCGGAAGCGACCGGCCCGGCCTGACTCAGGCGCTTGCCGATGCGGTGATGGCAGCGGGTGGCAACTGGCTGGAAAGCCATCTCAGCCGCCTGGGCGGGACATATGTCGGCTCGGTCCTCGTCGCGCTCGATCCTGCGCGCCTTGCCACGCTGGAGGACCGGATTCGCGCGGTGGACGCCAGCGGGTTGCGCGTCTCGATCGTTCCGGCCGGGGACACGCCGGATGCACAGGGCACCCCCTTGTGGGTCGAACTGGTGGGGCAGGATCGCCCCGGCATTGTGCGCGAGGTCACGGCGGTTCTGGCCGAACTGGCGGTCAACATCGAACGCTTTTCCACCAGCGCCGAAAACAGCGCCCATTCCGGCGAACTGCTGTTCCGCATGAATGCACTGGTGACGATCCCCCAAGGCAAGACGACTGACGATATCCAAGCCGCGCTGGAAGCGATTTCGGGCGAGATCATGGTCGATTTCACATTCACCCCGCCGCAATAGAGCCATCAGCCAACGGCCATATTTGCGCAGCGGGCGGCCATTCTGCCTTGGCCTGCCCGTCCCGGCGCTCTACACCTCCGTGTAAAGGAGAGATCGATGCGTTTTTGGCTGTCGATGATGGCGGTGTCCGAACTCGACCAACTGGTTGAACTGGCCCGCCATGCGGAAGAATGCGGCTTTTACGGGGTGACGTATGCCGATCACCTCATCATGCCCGCGAATATTGAAACCCCCTACCCTTACACAGCGGATGGAAAGCTGTTCTGGCCGCTGGAAGCGCCGTGGCCCGATCCGTGGATCACGCTGGCGTTGCTGGGCGCGGAAACCAGCACGATCCATTTGGCGACCAATATCTACCTCGCCGCGCTGCGCGATCCCTTCACGGTGGCCCGCGCCGTATCCACCACCGCCGCCTTTTCCGGTGGCCGGGTGGTCTGCGGCGTTTCGGCAGGCTGGCTGAAGGAAGAATATGACGCAGCAGGAATCGATTTCCTCAGCCGGGGCCGTCGCCTCGATGAAATCCTTGCCGTCTGCCGCAAGCTCTGGGCAGGTGAAATTCTCAGCCACGAAGGCGAATTCTTCCAGTTCGATTCCGTCATTCTGCGCCCGGTTCCGCCCGAACCGGTGCCCATCTGGGTCGGCGGCAAGGCAGGCCCGGCCCTGTGCCGCGCGGCGGCCAACGACGGCTGGCTCGGCCTGCCCGGCACGGTGGACGACAATCTCGCCATCGTGAAGCGGATGCACAACATGCGCCGCGAAATGGGCCTGCCTGTCGAAGGGTTCCGCCCCTGCGTGTCGCTGATCGAACCGCTGACCGCCAATGCCGCCAGCCGCTTGGCCGAAGGCGGGGTAGGCGATACCACCGCGATCCCGTGGTTCCCGACCCCGTGGGAGGTGGAGGCGTTCGTGCCAGAAGGCGCGGATATCACGACACTTTCCGTCAAGAAGGATGCGATCAGCCGCTATGCCGACCGCGTCATTGCCAAGCATAACTGAAACAAGAGAGGAACTGACATGAAACCCGAAGATCTCCCCGGCAAATCCATGGGCGCGGTTCAGGCGCGCGACAAGGAAACATGGCTCGCCCTGTTCGAAGACGATGCGGTGGTCGAAGACCCGGTCGGCGGCCACCCGATGCTGGACCCGGAAGGCAAGGGCCAGCGCGGCAAGGAAGCCATCGGCAAATTCTACGATCTGTTTTCCAGCTCCGGCGCGACGATGAATTTCGAAATCCATCATCTCGTCGGCTGCGGCACGGAAGCGGCCTGCCTGGTGACGATGACATCGACCATGCCCGATGGCACGTCGCACGCCCAGAAGCTGCTCAACGTTTACAAGATGTCCCCTGCGGGCAAGATCGCCTCATTGCGCTCATTCTGGAACTGAGCCGCAAGGGGGCTGCAAACGCTCTGCAAGGCGCGGGAACGGTTCAAAGGGCCGCTTCCCGCGCCTTTTGTATGATCAGGCGGCGGCGTGCCGGTCGAGGAATGCAGTCACCGCATCGGCGAAGCGGTCGTTGCGGTCGCCCGCCACCATGTGATCGGCCTGGTCGATCGTCACGATCTCCGCATGGGGCACCAGCCTGGCAAATTCGTCCGCCCCTTCGGCGCTCACCACATTGCTCAGGCCCCCACGCACAAGCGCGGTCGGCACGGTCAGCGCGGATGCCGCCGCGCGAAAACGCGCCAGCATCTTTTCCCAGCCTTCTGGCGTGCGCCGGTGCTGCATGATCGCTGGGTCCCAGTGCCAGTAGTAACGGCCATCAGCCCCCAGCCGCAGATTCTTGAGCAGACCGCTGGGATCGCGCGGGCGCGGGCGGCCGGGGCGATAGGCCGCCACCGCATCGGCTGCTTCCTCCACACTGGCAAAACCTTCGGCATTGCCACGCATGAAGCTGGTGATGTGGTTGGCGCCCGCTTGTTCCATACGCGGCGCGATATCGACCAGCACCAGCCCCGCCGCCCGCGCTTCGGCCTCGCCCACGGCGAGAAGCGCGGTCAGCCCACCCATCGACGCGCCGACGAGAAACGCCGGGCGTGTTTGCAGCGCCTGGACCGCCGCCAGATCGGCCATGAACCGTTCGAAACCATAGACGCTGTCGGGGGACCAGTCGCTTTCGCCATGGCCGCGCAGGTCGAACGATGTCACCCGGTAACCCGACGATGCCAGCCGCGCTGCCGCCTTGCCCCACGAATGGCGGGTCTGGCCGATGCCGTGCAGCATGATGACCGGCGTGCCATCGTCCGGCCCGCCGACATCCGCCGCTATCGTAACACCCGCGCCGGGTAGCCTGACCTTTTCAAGCAGGCCTTGGGTCACGCCCCGTCCGCAATCGCGAAATGGATCAGCCAACGCGCGATCATTCCCGGCTTCTCCTCCCCTTCCCGCTCGATCACGATATCGACCGTTTGTTGGAAATGATTGGGCTGCCGCTCTTCGGTATCGACAATAGTGAACACGCCCCGGATCGCCTTGCCCGAAGGGACGGGGGCGGTGAAACGCACTTTGTCGAGCCCGTAATTCAGCCCCATGACCGTGCCGGGCGTGACCGGCAAATGTGCGGTATCGCGCAAGTGCGGCAGCAGCGAGAGCACCAGAAAACCGTGGGCGATCGTCCCGCCGAGATAGGTTTCCGCCGCGCGCACGGGATCGACATGGATGAATTCGAAATCCCGCGTCGCTTCGGCGAAACGATCGATCATATCCTGATCGATCGTCATCCATGGCGAAGCGAAGCTCCGCCCCTTCTGGGCCGCGATGAACGCCCGCGCGCTGCCCTCCGCCACGATACCGGTCATCAGATCAACCCGAGGTCGCGGCGCAACACCTGCCGGTCCACCTTGCCTGTGGCATTGCGCGGCAAAGGTGCATCGCGCAGGAAGATATCACTCGGCACTTTGTATTCGGCCAAATGATCGCGCACCTGCTGGCGCACCTGATCTTCCGTCACCGCCTTGCCGGGATCGGACACCACAGCCACGGCCAGACGTTCGCCAATCCGTTCGTCCGCGATGCCAAATGCCGCCACTTCCGAAATGTCCGGATGGTTGGCAATCACCCGCTCCACCTCGGCGCAATAGATGTTTTCGCCCTTGCAGATGACCATGTTGGTCTTGCGGTCGACAATGGCGACATAGCCCGTGTCGTCGATCCGGCCGATATCCCCAGTGCGCAGCCAGCCATCGGCATCCATCGTGGCGGCGGTATCTTCCGGCCTGCCCCAATAGCCCGACATCACCATCGGCCCGCGCACGGCGATTTCACCCACTTCGCCAAGCGGCAGCGGATTGCCGTCATCATCGATGACCCGCATATCGGCGAGATCGTGCATCACACCCGATGCCTCCGGCCGGGCCGTGAACAGTTCACCCATGGCGAGACTGACGGAACCGGCCGTCTCGGTCATGCCGTAGCCGCCGCCGAAAATACGGTCGGGGAACGCTTCCTGCAGGGCCTTGAGCAGATTGATCGGCAGTGCCTGCCCGCCACTGGCGATGGAGCCGAGCGAGGAGAGATCGCGTTCGGCCCGCGTCGGTTCGTTGAGGATGTCCCACAGGGTCATCGGCGGACCGGTGAATTCGGTGATCTTCTCTTCTTCGATCAGGCGCAAGGCCTCGGCCGGATTCCATCGGCGGTGGAACACGATCTTGCCGCCGCGCGCCAGGACGCCGAGGAAAATCTGCTGGCAACCGCTGACATGAAACAGCGGAAAAATCAGGAACACCGCGCTGCGCGGGCGCGCCGCCATCAGCGTCTGCACATCGATGCCCAGCTTTGCCGCCATCCGCGCGGCGAAGCGTGCCCCGGCATGCTGCGCCATGAACACGCCTGTCAGCATCGCTCGGTGGCTGATGATCGCCCCCTTCGGCCGCCCGGTGGTGCCGGAGGTGAACAGGATGCAGCAGGGCTCATCCGCATCGGCGGTGTTTTCGGGCAAGGGGCTGCCCGCATAATCGCGCACCATCGCGTCGAGCGCGGGCTCGTCGAACACCATGACCCGCCCGGTATAGCCCGCCTGCGCCAGCGCTTCTGCCCGGCGCGTATCGGCCACGACCAGCGAAGCGCCGACATCTTCGGCGCAATAGCGCATTTCTTCGCCCGAACCGCGGCTGTTGATCAGCGCCGGAACCATGCCGAGCGCCGACAGCGCGGTGAAGGCATAGAGCCATTCGGGGCTGTTGTGCATGGCGATCGCCACCCGGTCGCCCGGTTTCAGATCATACTGTGCTGCAAACCCCGCCGCCACGGCACCGGAATGGGCATGGAAAGTGGCATAGGAAATCCGTCGGTCGCCATCGATGATGAAATCGAGATCGCCCAGCGCGGGCATCATGGCATAGAGCATCGAAAGCGTGCCGTTCGACCGCGCGAAGACGCGCATCGGCCGCCCGTTCACAACCTGCTCCACGATTTCGAACGGTTCGCCGGGGCCTGAAAGGCTGGGTGCGCGTGGATCGATGGACATGTCCAAAATACTCTCCTCTATCATGCCCTTGCGTTCGGCAATTTATAAACAACCAAAAGTTGCGATCAGGCTCTGGCGCAACCGTATCCCCGTGGCTCCGCTGCCCATTCTGCCGCGGGCGCACTCGGAGGGGAAGGCCGATGATGCCAGCCTGTCCGCCACTGGAAAAGCCGGACTGGCGCATACCCGCAAACGGGATGCGCCAGTTGGTTGACTAAGCGACGATTGCCGGAAAGTGGTCATCCCCCATCCGGCAATCTCCCCCTGTCCGGTTATCGTCACCCGCGCGGTTCGCGGGGCAGACCCAGGCCACGTTCGGCGATGATATTACGCTGGATCTGGTTCGTCCCCCCATGGATCGTTTCCGACCGCGTATAGAGGTAGATATTGGGCAGATCGTCGAACGCGTAATCCTCGGCCGGTGCGATCAGCCCCGGCGCGCCCGCCACGTCCATCGCCAGTTCACCGAGCTTCTTGTGCCAGGTGCCCCAGTAGATCTTGTGGATGAACGCCTCGCGCGAAAGCATTTCGTTGTCGCCCTTCGACAGCGTGCGCAGCGCATTGTAGCGCATGAGCTTGAGCCCCGTGTGCGCCCGCGCGATCCGGTCGCGGATCAGCGGGTCCTGCGCCGCACCGTTGGCATTGGCCGCGTCGATGACCTTCTGCAGTTCGACCTGGAAGCTCATCTGAATGCCGAGCGAAGATGCCCCGCGTTCGTGCGACAGCAGGCCCATCGCCACTTTCCAACCCTCGCCCGGCTTGCCGACGATATTGGCGGCGGCGGTGCGGGCGCCATCGAAGAAGGTTTCGTTGAATTCCGCCCCGCCGGTCATCTGCTTGATCGGGCGCAATTCCACGCCGGGCTGATCGATCGGCACGAGCAGGAACGAAATGCCTTTCGAACCCTGGCTGCCTTCTTCCGTCCGGGCCAGCACGAAGATCCATTGCGCGTGCTGGGCAAGGCTGGTCCAGATCTTCTGCCCATCGATCACCCATTCGGGGCCGTTGGGGCCGTCTTCGAGGCGCGCCTTGGTGCGGATATTCGACAGATCGGACCCGGCATTGGGTTCCGAAAAGCCCTGTGCCCACAGGACATCGCCACTCAGGATCGGGGGCAGAAATTCCTTCTTCTGCTCTTCCGTGCCGAAGTGGATGAACGTCGGCCCGGCCATGGTGACGCCCAGATGGCCGATCCGGCCCGGAGCGCCAGCGCGCGCATATTCTTCGGCAAAGATCACCTGTTCGGCGATGCTGGCCCCGCGCCCACCATATTCCTGCGGCCAGGCGATAGCGCTATAACCCGCCTTGCCGAGCGCTTTTTCCCAGGCGAGACGCTCAGGAATCTTGTCGCTCATGCTGTTGAGGTTGCGGATCGAAGCGAACGGCCCGGAAAGCTGTTCTTCCAGCCATTCGGCGACTTCGCGGCGGAACGCTTCCTGTTCGGGAGTGAATTCTGTCCGCATCTTACGCCACCTTTTCCAGGCCGATCATGTCGGCAATCCGCACCCGCTGCGATGTGGGATCACCCAGCAGAACGGCATTGGCCCGGGCACGCTTGAAGAAGAGGTGCGCGTCATGTTCCCAGGTGAAGCCGATCCCGCCATGCAACTGGATTGCGTTGCCCGCGCAACCCATGAAGGCGTCCGCGCTGTAGGACGAGGCAATCGCTGCCGCTTCCGCCAGTTCGTCGGAGGCTTCATCGACGACACACGCAGCGTAATAGGCTGCGGTTTTCGCCGTTTCCACTTCCACCATCATGTCGGCCATCCGGTGCTTCAAAGCCTGGAAGCTGCCGATGGGCCGGCCGAACTGGACGCGATCCTTGGTATAGGCAACCGTCAGATCGAGAACCCCTTCGGCCCCGCCCGCGTTTTCAGCGGCCAGAGCGATCCGCGCAAGGTCGAGCGTCCGCTCCAGAGCAGCCGCGGCATCGCTGCCGTCACCCAAAATCCGATCCTGCGCGACCACCACACCGGCGAAGCGCACGGTGGCAAGCGGGCGGGTCAGGTCCATCGAGACATGGCGTTCGATCGTGACACCGGGGGCATCGGCCGGAATGGCCGCCAGAACGGTTTTTCCGGCCCCATCCAGCGCCGCAACCACCAACAGGCCGGCCGCATGGGCATAGGGCACGAACCCCGCTTCCCCATTGAGCTGCCCGTTCTGATCGAGACGCACCGCGATGGCGGGCGTGCGTTCCAATCCGCGCCAGGCGAGCGCGGCAATCGTTTCACCCGCAATGATCGCGGGCAGAAGCGTATCCTGCTGCGCGTCGGTTCCGGCGTTGAGAATGGCCTGCGCGGCCAGGCCGATGCTGGAGAAATAGGGCGACGGCAGCAGCACGCGCCCCATTTCCATCATCGTGATGGCAAAGCCGACATGCCCCATTTCCGCACCGCCGAGGCGGGCCGGAAAGGCGATGCCGCCCATACCCATTTCACCCACGATCGACTGCCAGAGCGCCGGATCGTAGCCGAGGTCGCTTTCCATCGCTTTACGCACGGCAGCGGAACTGCCGTGCGTTGCGAGGAAGCCGGAGACGCTTTCCTGAAGGAGCGTCTCCTCTTCGCTGAATGTGAATTGCATTGCCGGGCTTACTCTGCTGCCATGGCCTGCGGACCGCGGCCGTTCCATTCGACGTAGAACTGGTAGTACCAGCGGCGGAAATCACCGATCGGGCCATCGCCGTCGCAGATCAGCGCGCGTTCGACAAAGCGCTGACGATCCCACACCACCTTGTCCTGGTCGAACTGCTTGATGATGTCGCGGATCAGCGCGCGGGCCAGCCCGCCCATCGGGCCTTCGGCTTCCGTCTTGGGCTGGGTGAAAGCGAACCGCACCCGCACCTTGTCATGATCGATCGGCGTCATGCCGGCAATCAGCAGCGTTTCCGAAATACCGCTGAACCGCGTGGCCGCCTGGCCCGGGCCGACATTCATATTCAGAATCTCGCCATCGACCTCGCCCTTGGGCGTGCCCATCTTGGCCTTGACCAAGCCGGTACGGCGAATGCCGTCGAACTTGATCTCCGCATCCGGGAAGGTCGCGGTCCCGTGAATATACTTGAAATGGGCCGTGTCCGCCGCGTTTTCAGCCATGAACTGGAGCGGGGCATGCACGATCCATTCGTAACGATCGAATTCCGTGTAATCGTCGCGGCCGACTTCGGGGAAATCGACCCGTTCCCACTGCGGCGCTTCGCCATTGGGGTGATACCAGAACCAGATGAAGCCGCTGCCTTCCTCGGTCGGCCAGCCACCGCACGGGCGCTTCGCCTGCGGCGGAATGTTGCGGGCATAGGGGATTTCCTTGACCGAACCCGCTTCGTCATAGCGCCATGCGTGGAACGGGCATTCCAGCATGTTGCCATGCACTTTGCCGCCATAGGCCATATGCGCGCCGAGATGCTTGCAATAGGCGTCGATGATGCGAACTTGGCCGTCTTCACCGCGCCACATGGCGAGTTCCTTGCCGAACGCGCGCAGCGGCTTGACTTCGCCGACGGCGATTTCGTCCGAATAGCAGGCGGCATACCAGCCGATAGCGAACGGAATCTTGTCCACGCCGCGTTCTTCGGCGCTGACGTTGTTCTGGATATCAGCCATGCGCCACACGGCGCGCTCTTCGGGGTTCATCGCACCGACGATCTGCCAGGTGGCGACAGGCGCGGTACGGGCGTCTAGCACTTGATCACTCATAACCGATACTCCTTAGTCGAGCTTGAACACGCGGCGTGCATTGTCGCGCAGGAATTTGGGCCATACTTCGTCCTTCAGCGGAAGCTGATCGAGCTCGCTGAAAATCCGGTCGAGGCTGAGACCCATCGGGAAATAGCCCGCGTAGATGATCTTGTCCGCGCCGCGGGTGTTGGCGTAGTTGATGATCGACTTGGGCAGATGCTTGGGCGCGAAAGCGCTAGTCGAATAGTAGAGGTTCGGCCATTTGAGCATCAGCTTCACGGCCAGATCGTCCCACGGTTCGGCGCCATGGCGCATCACGATCTTCAGTTCGGGGAAGAACCAGCAGACTTCATCCAGCAGTTCGACCCGCTGCGGGGCCATCGGGATGCGCGGCCCCGGAACGCCCACGTTCATCAGGATCGGAATATCCAGTTCCACGCACGTGGCGTAGATCGGGAACATATACTTGTGATCGATGGGAACCTGCGGATAGGTGCCCGAAGGAAACACGCTGACGGCGCGCAGATCGTGTTCCTTGTGCAGCCGCTTGATCCGGCGCACTTCTTCCATCCCGCCGTTGGGATCGATCGGGGCATCGAAGAAGAACCGGTCCGGGAAACGCCGTTTCGCTTCGAGCGCGGATTCCGACCAGCGGTCGTCCAGCCCGATCATGGCCTGCTGGATATTGTGCTTGTCCATCTGCTCGACGGTCCAGGCGATGTAGTCGTCATGCTCGCCGATATCGGGCACGCCCTTGAACATATACTGGGCGGGCATTTCGAATGCCTGCAGGCTTTCCTTGTCGCGCAGCAGCGGACGGAAGAAGGTATACCAGTCGGCCCGGTCTTCCCGGGTCGGGATACCCAACATCGTATCGATTACGCCAATATCCTTAGGCACACCCATCAGCACTCTCCCATGCAAAACTTAGACTTAAGTCTATTATTTTTTCGGCAGAATGCAAGAAGGTAATTTCTGCCTTTTAATCAGGGCATTGTATCGATTTCATAATCAACATGACCGCCGCGACCAGATGTTCCTCCAGCGCATAATCCGACTCGAAACGCCAGTTCTGCACAATACCGACATAAGTACCAGTCAGCACCTCGGCGCAAGCGCCGCGTTCCCTTTCCGGGGCGTCGTGCACCAGCCGCAGGAACGCCGCATTCAGCCGGGCGAAGCGCTGCGCCCCGGTGTCTTCCCCCCAGCCCTGCACCGAAATTCCCACCATCGGGCGGAATTTCAGCCAGCGCCCCTCGAGATCGCGGGCATGGGCGCTGAAGAATTCCTTCACCCGCTTTTCCAGCGGCAGGCCGAATTCGATGAACTTGTCGAGCTGGGCGATGAATGCCTCGTCCATCTGCTCGACAATCGCGGCCACGATATCCGCCTTGCTGGGGAAATAGTTGAACAGGGTCGCGCGGCTGATTTTCGCCTCCTCGGCGATTTCATCCATCGTTGTGCCGTTGACCGACTTTTCGCCGAACTTGATGACCGCGGCATCGACGATGGCGCTGCGAATCTTGGCCTTGTTCGATTCACGGCGGGGGAGAGCGGCGGTGGTCGTCATTCGTCTTGATCCTTGTTGCGGCTGCAAGCCTTAACAGCCTCGCGCAGGATCGCAAAAGCCCCTCGTGCCCGGAACGGGAGAATGGAACCGCCCTCCCCCGGTTTCCCTCAGGCGAATGTCGGCGCCATAGCCCTGCGATGACAATATCGGGTGCTGAACATCAGTGCCGCCGCCCCCAGTTCGGCGAAGATGTAAATCGTGAACAGCAGGTCGTAATTGCCCGTGCGGTCGAAAACCTCCCCGGCGAAACGGACCAGAATGGCCCCGATCACCGCCAGGAACGGGGCCATGAGCCCCCGCACCGTGCCGAAGGAGGCAGTGCCGAAATGATCGGCCACCAGCGCGAAGAAGACCGGCGCCATCGCCCCCGCCGCCACGCCCAGCATGACCGCGCACCCCGCCAGCATGACGAAACCATGGCTGAACAGCAGCGCGGCATTGAGCACCGCCCCCAGTACATAGAACGCCGTCAGGATCAGGCTCCGCTCGATCTTGTCGGCGACGGCGGACAGGGCAAGGATACCGGCAATCGCGGAAATGCCGGTGATCGACATCAGCGTTGTCGCCTCCATCACCGACAGGCCGTGATCGAGAGCCAGCGGCACGAAGGTGATCGACAGCGATTGCGCCAGCCCCATGGCAAGCGATGAACTGAGACAGATGGTCCAGAAATTGGGCATCCGCAGAATCTCGCCGATGCGCATCGGCTTGCTCCCGGCCGCCATGAGCACCTGCAAACGCGCCAACGCCTCGGGTGTGGCCCCAGGCTCTTTATCCTCAGGCCCTGGCCGTTCGCGGATCAATGTCGACAGGACGAACAGAATCGCCGTGCAGACCACCCCGGTGATCAGCAGTGTCGAACGCCAGCCCTGCTGTTCGAGCAGCCAGCCGATCGCCGGCGTCATCACGATGCTGCCCACCGACACGCCCAGCGCGGACAGCACCATCGCTTTGCCGCGATGGACCGTGAACCATCGCGCCAGCAGCACCGACATCGTCAGCGTTCCGGCCGAAGGCACGGCAGCGGCCAGCGGCAGAGCGATAATCACCGCGTCGAGCAGAACCGATTGCGAAAAGCTCAGCACCGCGAAGCTGAAGCCGAACAGCACGCTTCCCGCCGTCATGATCCGGCGCGGGGAATAGCGGTCCAGCATCCGCCCGATGAACGGGCTGAGCCCGGCCCCGCCAAGATTGAGCAGAATTAGCGCACTGTTCATTTCCGCCCGCGACAGGCCGAATTCCTGCGATACCGGAATGATGAACAGGCCCAGCGCGCTGTAGGTCGCCCCCATCGTCAGCATATAGGCTATCGCGGCGATGACGACGAGGCGCCAACCATAATACATGACCCGAACTCTCCCGTTTATTTTGAGCGGGAGGCTACACGGGCCCTCGCCGTTGGCAAGCAAGGGTCGCCCCGGCGGGCGGGCATCGGATCATATTGTGACCCGCTGGCGCGAACGGAATTACCCCCGCACGATCAGCGCGCACCGACCTGCGGCGGACGGCCGAGCAAGGCGCCGGCATCGGCAGTGATCAATTGCCCGGTCACTACTGTCGCATCGCAGACCAGCGGCACCACCATCCGGGCGATATCGTCCGGCTGGCAGATCACCCCCAGAGTGGAGGACTGTTCGAACGCCTGGCGCGCCTGTTCGAACCCCGCATCGCCCAGCCCGCGGCGCAGCCAGTCCCCATCGATCATCCCCGGTAACACGGCATTGACACGGATCGGCGCAAGATTGCGCGCCAGCGAGACAGTCAACGTATTGAGCGCCCCTTTCGACGCAGCATAGGCATAGGAACTGCCTGTGCCGTTAAGACTGGCGATGGAGGAAATCATCACGATAGCCCCACACGGGCTGCGCCGCAGCGCGGGTTCCACCGCGCGTACCATCTGATAGGCGCCGATCACGTTGACCGCATAGATCGCATGGAAATCCGCTGCGTTCTGCCCGGCGAGATCGCCCATGGAAACGAACTGCGTCACGCCCGCCGAATGGACCAGTGCATCGATCCGCTCCCAACGGGCCAGCGCCGCTTCGGCCAGCGCGCGGCACGCCTCATCCTCGGCGACATCACCCTGCATCGCGCAGGCATCGCCGCCCATGGCGCGAATTTCCATCACCACCTGTTCCGCCGCGTCCGCGCTATGCGCATAGTTGACGAGCACATCGTACCCTCGCGCCGCCAATGCCCGGGCAGAGGCCGCCCCCACCCCCGTGCCGCCGCCCGTGACGATCGCAACCGGCCTTTCCGCCATTCCCGCTTCCTCCATCTTCCGCCCGCCCGGGCCATTCATTTTTGTAAGCGCCGCCTCACAAAGGGCTTCGCCTTTGCCGGGGTGTGTATTAGGTTCCTGCCAAAGACAACAATAACGGATGGAGAGACCTGCATGGCAAAGGCGCAGGATTACGGTTTCGGCGCGTTCGCGTTTCCCCGTGGCTGGTTCATGATCGGCAGGACTGAAGATGCGACCGAAACGCCGAGTTCGGTGCGCTATTTCGGCACGGATATGGTCCTCTATCGCGGAAAGAGCGGCAAAGCCCGGCTGGTCGAAGCCTATTGCCCGCACATGGGCGCGCATCTGGCGAAGAACACCACGTCCTACATCGTGCTCGACGGCGAACACGTTCAGGGCGAATCGATCCGCTGCCCCTTCCATGGCTGGCGCTTCGACGAGAACGGGCAATGCGATCACATTCCCTATTCCGATTTCATTCCCAAGGCCGCCTGCCTCAAGACGTTCCCGGTCACCGAATTCGCCGGCATCCTGTGGACCTGGTACGATCCCGAAGGGCTGGAACCGGATTATCCGCTGCCCAGTTTCGGTAACCATTACGGCGAACCGGGCTGGGTGGAATGGAACATGGCGCACCTTGGCGATCTCGACATTCATGGCTGCGAAATCGTCGACAACATGGCCGATCTCGGCCACATGGTGCCGGTCCACGGGTCGACCGAATGCATCTATTTTTCCAATGAGTTCGTGGATCACGTGGTCCACCAGTACTTCGGGACACGGCACCGCAACGAAGTGGCCAATCACGAATACAACATGCTGATGCTCGATACCTGGCGGACCGGACCGGGCATTCTCGAATCCGATATGCAGGGCCGGTTTCCCGGCTTCTGGCTGATCGCCAGCACCCCGATCGACGATGGCCGCGAGCGGGTGTGGAGTGGGATCATGGTGCAGGTGAACGATGGCACGCAGGCGCCAAGCGCGGAAGATATCGCGCTGGCGCGGGAATTTTCGATGAACGCCGTCCACGGGCTGGGGCAGGACGTGGAAATCTGGGCCAACAAGCGCGACTGTATCAACCCGATGGCTCTGCCTGCCGATGGCCCCTATGGCCGCCTGCGGACCTGGTATCGCCAGTTCTTCAACCCGCGCGACAAGGCCGCCGAACTACAGAAACGGGTCAATGGCCGCACGGTCACGCTCGATCTCCGGGAAGCAAAGGGCATCGCCGTCGATGTGTTCCACGCCCCGCCGCAAAAGGCGCTGCAAAGCGCCTGAGGCAGCGATGGCGGCATGCCCCGCCCGGTCCTTGCGTACGGCATCGCGGATCGCCACATAGCGCGCCATGCCAAGGTCGACCCCTTCTTCGCGGCAGGATATCGCCCGCGCCCACGATGTCGAGGAGATGTTCTCCTTCACCGTCTATCCGTCCGTGATCGGGTTCCAGATCAGCCGGGCGGCGGACGGGCTGGTGCGCGCGCTGAATGCGATTATCGAAGCCAAGGGTCTGCCGCTGACAGCGCGCGAATTCGTGATTCTCAATCTGTTGCATCAGGAAAGCCCGCTGCAACAGACGCAACTGGTCGAACGCAGCTATAAGGACCCGGCCGCGACCAGCCGCCTCGTTGCCAGCCTGCATCGCAAAGGCCTGATCGAACGCACCAGGCCGAAGGAAGACCGGCGCGTGACTTTGATCAGCCTGACCGAGCAAGGGCGTGCCACTCGCGCGGCGATTATCCCGGAAGTGAGCGCGATGCTGCGCCATGCGGTGGGCGAAACGAGCGACGAGGATCTGCGCGCCACCCGGCGGGTGATGGGGCGGATCATCGGGGCGATGCTGGAAACACCGGCCTGAACGCTGCCGCATTCAATCGATGGGCACGCCTTCGCCCCGCTGCGGCATAGGCATGAACAGACGCAGCAGAACCTGCGCCACCGTCAACCACACGGCCCCCAGTACGAGCGACAGCGACAGGTTGCTCGCGTCGGCCACCGCGCCCCAGACCCACGCGCCGATGGCCATGCCGCCGAACGTGATCGCCTGATAGACCGCCAGACAGCGCCCGAGAATGGCATCGGGGGATCGCACCTGCATCGCGACATTGAGCGTGGTCAGCGCCAGAACCCAGCCGACCCCGCCCAGAGCCGCCGCCAGCAAGGCCCATGCAAAGTGGTGGCTCAGCCCCTGCAACAGCTCCGCAGCGATGAAGGACACCGTGCCAAGGCCGATCACCATCTCCGTGCCGAAGCGACGCATGGCCTTGCGCACGAACAGGGCGCTGAGAATGGAACTGATCCCGAACATGCCCAGCAGCAGGCCGAATGTCAGTTCGCCCCCGCCGAGCTGGTCGCGCACGATGGCGGGCAACAGCGCCTGATAGGCGGAAAGGCCGAACCCGATGGCCGCGCCGCGCACCAGCACTTTGCGCAGGGCGGGCGATGTCAGGCAGAACTGGATTCCGGCCTTGATCGAACGGAACATCGGCCCGCGCACCGGTGGTGCGACCTCCGGCCGCCAGCGCAGCAGCACCACGATCAGCAGGATATAGCTCAACGCGTTCAGCGTGAAGGCAAGGCTAATATCCCACAGCGAGATCAGCAACCCGCCCAGCGCCGGGCCGACACTGCGCGCCAGATTGAAAGCAATGGTGTTGAGGCTGATCGCCTGAGGCAGATCCTCACGCCCCACTTGCGCGCGCACGGATGCCTGCCACGCCGGGGAATTGAGCGCCGTGCCGATTCCCACCGCGAGTGTGAGCAATAGCAGCACCGCCGGATTGACGAAACCTTCGTACGTGACGAACGCCAGCAAGGCCGAGGCGATCAGCATCCCGGCCTGCGCTGTCAGCATCACCCGGCGGCGGTCGAAATTGTCGGCAATTGCCCCGGCGACCACGCCGAACAGCAGGATCGGCAGCGTGGTCGACGCCTGCACCAGCGCGATCAGGCGATGGGAATCGGTCAGTTCGGTCATCAGCCAGGCCGCCCCGACCGACTGGATCATCGAACCGATGTTGGAAAAGAGATTGGCGATCCAGATCGCCCGGAACGCCGGGAAGCGAAATGGCCCCAGAGTCGAACCCGGGGCCATCAATCCCTGCGGCGCGGCCTGACCGGGTTGCGTCAAATCCCGCTCCGCCGCGCACGATGCAGGGGCATACCGCTCAGGCCTCGCTGCCCCGGGTTGCGGGAATCAGCGCCCCGGTGATCGCGCGCGCCTGATCGGAAGCGAGGAAGGCGATCGCATCGGCGATGGCTTGCGGCTTCACCCATGCGCTGTAATCGGCATCGGGCATGTCGGCGCGATTGGTCGGCGTGTCGATGATGCTGGGCAGGATGGCGTTCACCGTCACTCCGGTGCCGGCCAGTTCCGTCGCCAGCGCTTCGGTCAGGCGATGAACGCCTGCCTTGGACGCGGCATAGGCGCCCATGCCCATGTCGGCCTTGATCGCGGCGCCCGCGCCGATGTTGACGATCCGGCCCGCCGCGCTGGCCTTGAGCGGTTCGAGCGCGGCCTTGGTGATCGTGGCGGCGGTGAGCACGTTCATGGCGAACATCCTCTGCCAGCTTTCAAGGCTACCGTCGGCCAGCGTTTCCCAGGTGAAACCGCCCGCAACGTTGACCAGCACATCGATCCCGCCGAGCTTGCCGGTGATTTGCGCAACCAGATTTTCGCACGCGGCCGCATCGGTCAGATCGACGCCGGGAATATCCAGCCCGCCTTCGTTGCCGGCAGGGGCCTGCGCGGCGAAATCGACCCGCACCACCGTATCCCCCTGACGGGCGAAAGTTTCCGCCACAACCCGGCCCAGCGCCCCGAAACCGCCGGTCACCACCACATTACGAGCCATTACGCACACACTCCCCGAAAATGTCCCGCCGGCCCCTTCGCCGGCAATTCGCGGCGACGCTAGCGCGAAGTCGAAGGGAAGGAAACGCCCCTGCCGGGGATTTTTCGGTTCCCGCCGCAGAGACCGCTCAACCCGCCTGTCCCGTTCGGTGTGTCAGCGTTTGACTTGGCCGGTGATGCGCGGCATCCTTCGTTTCATGCAGATTCGCATAGGTCTTTTCCGGTTTCGCCTTCACGGAGGGCAGCTTCTCGCGGGCATCTAGCCCCGGGTTCCGGTGCGCACGCCCCGAACTCGGGGCGAACTCCATTTTCGCTGACGCCGCCATCGCGTGCGGCTGTGCGCCCGCATCCCACCGGCCTTGCATTTCACCGGCCCCTATCATCCCACCGGAAAGCGACTATCACCATGACCAGGGCCCGCGCCGTCAAGCGCCCCCCCATTCACATGATCGAAGACGAAGCCGACGCCATCACCAGCCTGGCGATGAGCGTGGAGGACCGGCTGCCGCAAGTGGCCGAACTGCTGCTTGACGAAATCGGCCGCGCCAAGACCTATACCAAAGCGAAAATCCCCGTCGACGTGGTGACGATGAACGCCACGGTCGAATTCGTTGACGAAGCCAGCGGGGCCGATCGCACCGTCGAAATCGTCTATCCCAGAGATGCCGACATTTCGGCCGGGAAGATTTCCATTCTCACCCCGATCGGCGCGGGCCTGATCGGCCTGCGCGCAGGGCAATCGATCCTCTGGCCCGACCGCGACGGGAAAGAACGCTGGCTGCGCATCATCAGCGTCACCCAGCCGCAAACCGCCGCCTGACCCCCTACCCGCCATTCGCTTTCACAGGCGATCCGCTTCACCGCGAAACGGATCGCCCCGGGGCTTCACGATCAAAGCGCGGTACGGCGCAAACGCAGCGCATTGCCGATCACTGAAACGGACGACAGGCTCATCGCCGCCGCCGCCAGCATCGGGCTCAGCAGCAGCCCGAACGCCGGATAGAGCACCCCTGCCGCCACCGGCACACCCAGCGCGTTGTAGCCAAACGCGAACAGCAGATTCTGCCGGATGTTGCGCATGGTCAGGCGCGACAGCCGCTGCGCCTTGGCCAGGCCCGCCAGATCGCCGCTGACCAGCGTCACCCGCGCGCTTTCCATGGCGATATCCGTGCCGGTGCCCATCGCCACGCCCACATCGGCCGCGGCCAGCGCCGGGGCATCGTTGATCCCGTCACCCGCCATGGCAACCACATGGCCCGCCGCTTTCAATTCGCCGATCACGCGGTGTTTGTCCTCGGGCGAGACATTGGCGTGCACTTCATCAATCCCCAGCCTGGCGGCCACCGCCCGCGCGGTCGCTTCGGCATCGCCGGTCAGCATGACCACGCGGATACCGGCCTTGTGCAGGCGGGCCACCGCATCGGCGCTGCTGGCCTTGATCGGGTCCGCCACGGCCAGCAGCCCGGCCGCTTTGCCATCGACAGCGGCGAACATCACCGTCTGCCCTTCGGCCCGCGCCTGTCCGGCCCTGTCCGCCCACTGCGGATCGAACGCCCCTTCGCGCCGCATCAGCTTGTCGTTGCCGATAGCGACACGTTGCCCGCCGACATGGGCCACCGCCCCCTCGCCCGTGATGGATTGGAAATCCTCCGCCCCGGCCAGTGCAATCCCGCGTTCGCGCGCACCGGCCACGATGGCGGCGGCCAGCGGGTGCTCGCTCGTCCGTTCGACAGCAGCAGCCAGCGCCAGCAGGGCGTTTTCTTCCATCCCCGACGGCGGTGTGACGTCCACCAGCGCGGGCTTGCCTTCGGTCAGCGTGCCGGTCTTGTCGACCACCACGGTATCGACTTTCTCGAAGGTTTCGAGCGCTTCGGCATCGCGGATCAGAATGCCATTCTGCGCCCCCTTGCCCATGCCGACCATGATCGACATCGGCGTGGCCAGCCCCAGTGCGCAGGGGCAGGCAATGATCAGCACCGCAATCGCATTGACGAGGGCATAGGCGAGCGCGGGCTGCGGGCCCCAGACCGCCCAGACGGCGAACGCCGCCACTGCGATCACGATCACCGCGGGCACGAACCAGCTCGCCACCAGATCGGCCAAGCGCTGCACCGGCGCGCGGCTGCGCTGCGCGGTGGCGACCATCTGGACGATCTTGGCCAGCAGCGTTTCCCCGCCGACCTGTTCCGCCACCATCGTGAAACTGCCGGTCTGGTTGACCGTGCCGCCCGTCACCCGGTCGCCCACGGCCTTGCTCACCGGCAAGGGTTCGCCCGAAATCATCGATTCATCGATGTGGCTAGCGCCGCTGGCGACCGTGCCGTCCACCGGCACTTTCGCACCGGGCCGCACCAGCAGCCGGTCCCCCCGGCGCACATCGTCCAACGGCACTTCCTGCTCCGCGCCGTCCGCGCCAATGCGCAGGGCGACGGGCGGCGCCAGTTCCAGCAGCGCGCGCAAGGCGCCCGAAGTATGCCCGCGCGCTTTCAGTTCCAGCACCTGCCCGAGCAGAACAAGCGTGGTGATCACCGCCGCCGCTTCGAAATAGACGGCCACCCGCCCATGATGATCGTGGAACGCCGCCGGGAAAAGGCCGGGCGCGAATGTCGCCACCACGCTGAAGCCATAGGCGATCGCCACGCCCAACCCGATCAGCGTGAACATGTTGGGATGCCAGCCCTTGAGCGACTGCACCGCGCGGACGAAGAACGGCCACGCGCCCCACAGCACCACCGGTGTCGCCAGGGCCAATTGCAGCCATTGACCCCATTCGGCCGAGATTACCCGCGCGAGCGGCTGGCCGGGGAGCATTTCGCCCATGGCATAAAGGAACAGGGGCACGGTAAACAGCGCGCTGATCCCGAAACGGCGGCGCATGTCGATATATTCCGGGTCCGGCCCCTGATCGAGGGAGACTTCCTCCGGCTCCAGCGCCATGCCGCACAACGGGCAGGTGCCCGGCCCCGCCTGGCGGATTTCCGGGTGCATCGGGCAAGTGTAAATCGCATCCTTGGGCTGTTCGGCCGCGTATTTTTCCGGTTCGAGATAGCGCTGCGGATCGGCGATGAACTTTTCCCGGCAGCGCGCTGAACAGAAATGGAAATCCTGCCCATCGTGCATCGTGTGATGCGGCGATTTTTCCGGGTCCACCGTCATCCCGCATACCGGATCGATGACCGTGCCCCCTGCATGACCGCCACCATGATCGTGATTGTGCCCGTGATTGTGGCAGCAATGAGATTCTGAATGCTGGGCGGCCATGACGACTCCAATCGCTTGTGCAACAATGAATGACATACCCCTACCGGGTATTTTTCATTTGCGCAAGATACCCAGTGGGGGTATATGGAACGAACCGTTTGCTCCGCCAGGGAACCGTCGCCTCGATGCACCAGAAATTCGCCAAGGAAATCGCGCGTATGAAGCGTATCGAAGGACAGGCGCGTGGAATCGTCCGCATGATGGAGGAAGAACGTTACTGCATCGATGTGCTTCAGCAGATGTCCGCGATGGAAGCGGCCCTGCGCGCGGCCAAGTCCAAAGTACTGGCGATCCATGCCAGCCATTGCATCGAGGACGCGCTGCAAGGCGGCGATGCGGTGGCGCAACGGGAAAAATTCAACGAATTGATTGATCTGTTCGGCAAGGTGGGGCGGTAATCGCATGCCCCGCATGGCCACCCTGCTGGCATTCCTTTCGGCGGTGATGCTGGCGTTCGCCCCCACACTGGCGGGCGCAGAGGCAGCGCCCGCACCGGCTCATGCCGCAATGGCCGACGATTGCCGCGGCAGCGCGCCTGCCAAGCCCGCGCCGCATGACGCACATCAGGAAAACTGCCTTGCTGTGTGCCTGGCGGCGCATGGCGGCTTCCTGCCGGATGCGCCGGAGATGGGTCCGGCCTATACCCCTGTACCCTATTCGACCTATCCTTCTTCCCACCGCATATTGGTGTCCACTCATACCGGGGTCGATCCGCCGCCGCCACGCCGGGCATAAAGCTCTTTCCACTCCGTTCGTTTTCCAGCGAGCCGCGCTTTCGCGCGCGATGCTTGCCCGCCTGACACATCCGGTCCCGCGCCGGAATGAGGACACCTATGCACAAGACCACACTCGACCGACGCCGTCTGGTCCAGAGCGCTTTCGCGCTCGGCGGCAGCGCGCTGCTGCTGCCCGGCTGGGCCCGCGCCCAAACCGCGCACGATCACCATGCCACTCTGCCCGCACAGGGGCCCACACCGGGGTGCGACGTTCTGACCGGCGAACGCATCGAACTCGCCATCGCCCGCACCCCGTTCACCGTGGGCGGCCGCACCGGCCACGCGGTGACAGTCAACGGCACCTTGCCCGCCCCGCTGATCCGTCTGCGTGAAGGGCGGAATGTACAGATTGCCGTCACCAACCATCTGGAGGAAGACAGCTCGATCCACTGGCACGGCATTCTCCTGCCGTTCCAGATGGATGGCGTGCCCGGCGTCAGCTTCCCCGGTATCCGCCCGCATGAGACGTTCACTTACGAATTTCCCGTGCGGCAGGCGGGCACATACTGGTATCACAGCCATTCCGGCCTGCAGGAAGCGATCGGCCTCTATGGCCCGCTGGTGATCGATCCGGCGCATCGCGATCCCGTCGCCTATGACCGGGAACATGTGATCGTGCTGTCGGACTGGAGCTTCATGCATCCGCACACGATCATGACCAAACTGAAGCAGCAGCCGGATTACTTCCAGCGCGACCAGGAAACGCTCGCCTCGCTGCTCGCGGGCAAAGGGCCCGGCGCGGCGGAGCGGCTACGCTGGGGCCGGATGCGCATGTCGCCCACCGACATTTCCGACGTGACCGGCGCGGCCTATACCTACCTCGTCAACGGACAAGGGCCGGATGCCAACTGGACCGGCCTGTTCACGCCGGGCGAGCGGGTGCGGCTGCGGATCATCAACGCTTCGGCGATGACGATTTTCAATGTGCGCATCCCCGGCCTGCCGCTGCAGGTGGTCAATGCCGACGGGCAGGACGTGCGCCCGGTGGAAACCGATGAATTTCAGATCGGTGTGGCCGAAACCTATGACGTGGTGGTTGCCCCCGGCAACCAGCCCTACACGCTGTTTGCCGAAACCATCGATCGTTCGGGCTATGCCCGCGCGACACTGGCCCCGCGCCAGGGCATGATGGCGCCGGTCCCCGCCCTGCGCGAACGCCCGACATTGACCATGCGCGACATGGGCATGGATGAGGCGGCGATGGCCGGCATGGCAGGACACGAAGGCATGGGCCATGGGATGAAGCACACGATGCGCGATGGTTCCGCCGCGCCGGGGGTCGATCTCAATCACGGGGTCGAAATGATCGCGCCGATGCCGCTCGACCGCACCAACGACCGGGGTCTGGGGCTGGAGAATGTGGGCCACCGGGTGCTGACCTACGGCGATCTCGAAACACTGGCCCCGCCTGCCGACACCCGCACGTCAACGCGTGAGATCGAAATCCATCTGACCGGCAGCATGGAACGCTACATGTGGTCGTTCGATGGTAAGACTTTTGCCGAACAGACCGAACCGATCCGTCTCGCCCGGAACGAACGGGTGCGCTTCAAGCTCGTCAACGACACGATGATGACGCATCCCATCCACCTCCACGGGTTCTTCTTCGAACTGGTGAACGGCAAGGGCATTCGCCAGCCGCGCAAGCACACTGTCAATGTCCTGCCGGGCGGCTTCGTCCGCTTCGATCTGACGGCGGATGCGCCGGGCGACTGGGCATTCCACTGCCACCTTCTGATGCATATGCACGCGGGTATGTTCAATGTCGTGACCGTGCGCCCGCTGGGGGGAGAGACCGCATGAAAACCGCACTTTTCACCGCAGCTGCCGCGCTCGCTTGCACCGCTGCTCCCGCCTGGGCGCAGCATGACAATCATGGCGGGGATCACGGGCAAAACCATCAGACCATGGATCACGCGGGCCATGGCGGCCACACGGCAGCCCCTCCCGCGCCTGCGGACCAGGCTGGCCACCAAGGGCACGCTATGCCCGCTGCGCCCGCGACACCGGCCAGCAATCCCCATGCCGGGCACGCGATGCATGGGGGGGCCGACCCGCAAATCCCGCAAGCCCCCCCTCCACCCGAGGCGCGTTCGGGCCCGGTCCATGCGGCCGACACGGTCTTCCCCGCAGGCGCGATGGCCGCATCGCGCGCCGCGCTGCCGCGGGAAATGGGACGGATGACATGGGGGACCGTGCGGATCGACCGGCTGGAAGCGCAGACCGGCAAGGGGCCGGACGGCTGGCTATGGGAAGCCGATCTCAGCTACGGCGGCGACCGTGACAAACTGTGGCTGAAAAGCGAAGGCCACGCCGCGTTCGGCCAGCCGGTCAGCGCCGAAGTGCAGGGCCTGTGGAGCCGCGCGATCGGCCCGTGGTTCGACCTGCAGGCCGGCGTGCGGCAGGATTTGCGCCCCGGCGGTCCGGATCGGACGCATGCCGTGCTCGGTGTGCAGGGTCTCGCCCCCTACTTTTTCGAGGTGGACGGCGCGATGTTCCTTTCCACCAAGGGCGAACTGACCGGGCGGATCGAAGCCGAATACGACCAGCGCATCACCCAGCGCCTGATCCTCCAACCACGCGTGGAAGCGAACTTTTCGGCGCAGGCCATTCCCGAACTCGGGCTCGGCGCGGGAGTGACGTCGCTACAGACCGGCGCCCGGTTAAGGTACGAGATCAGGCGGGAATTCGCCCCCTATATCGGGATCGAATGGCAGCGCGATCTCGGCAGGACCGCCCGCCTGACCCGCGCGGCAGGGGACGATGCCAGCCGTGTCCTGCTCGTGGCCGGCATCCGCGCCTGGTTCTGACCGCTCTGCCGCCGCACACACCGTGCGGCGGCAGGGTTAGCCCGGATATTCGGGAAAGACAGCCGGAGCCCTGCGACCTGCGCATGGCCGCTTGGGCATCCTAGCCGGATGAACTGCCGACCTCGTTCCCATCGGCTGCGCGCTGGAACCCGTCGAAGCTCGATGCCGGCATTCTGACCGTGTGGACGCCATTGGTGATCCGCGCCTCTCGCACGCCAGACTGGGCATGGAACCGGGCATGGAAATCGGCGTCGGGCCCGCTCGGGGCCAGAATGCCGTCGATCTTGGGCTGGCCCGGATGGAAGACGTGGCTGTGCAACGCAATCAACACTTCCCATCCAGCCTGCCTGTCCGCAAGCGCCGGTTCCACGATGGGGTCCATCCGTCCGATGCCATCATGGTTGATCGTATAGTAATAAACGCGGAGACGCTCCCTGTCGGGGGATCGCAGGATGATGCTCGCAAACTCGCTGGGGTTCTCGAAAGTGTTGAGCCGTCCATGCTGATGCCCGAACATCAGCATTTCGAGGCAATTGGCTGGCCCGATCCAGTCATCGGCATGGCGGATCACGATCCGATTGTTCGGGGTCGGGCTGCGTTCCAACAGGCGCACCGGACCGGTTTCGATCTTTCGTTCGGCCAGTTCGTCCCTGAAGCGGCGATAGCCCCCGCTTTCCGGCGCTGTTGCCGACCAGAGAACCGGGTGGTCAGGCACATCCCATAGCTGCAGCAGCTTGCTCCCGTCCGCGTTGGGACCGCCTTCCTCCATCAGCACTCGCGGTTCGCTCGCAAACCTGCAGGCCGTATCCGCGTGCGCAGGCGCGGCGGCAACGGAGAGAGACAGCGCAGCGACGGCAAGAAAAGAACGGCTGAACAAGTATGGCTCCGTCAGCATGAGAGGATTGCCTCCTATCCTGCCAATGCTGCGATGTCGCGGAAACTCCCAAACCGTGCGGCGGCCTGCCCAAATTTGCACCGGGGGGCGCGGGAACGTGCGTTGACGGAAGCCTTTCCCGCTCTACCCTGATCACCTGTTCATCATCATGAAGGAGAGGCAGAATGGCGAAATGGGGCAACACCGGGCTGGCGGCATGCCTGCTGATGCTGGGCATGGGCGGCGCGGCGGCGGCGCAGGATGGCAAGACCGATCCGCGCGT
Organism: Caenibius sp. WL; assembly: GCF_019803445.1. NCBI lineage: Bacteria > Pseudomonadati > Pseudomonadota > Alphaproteobacteria > Sphingomonadales > Erythrobacteraceae > Caenibius > Caenibius sp. WL. The sequence goes on along the minus strand of NZ_CP081844.1, from coordinate 1,422,093 downwards.
CGGCACATGGACGCTCAACATCGCGGAATCGATCGCGCCGCAGGGCAAGAGCTTCGCCCCGTTCACGTCCATCGTCCGGCCTTCGGCGCCCGGTTCGATCGATTTCACCTATCGCAGCGAACTGGCTGACGGGACGGTGGAGGAATTCGGCTATCAGGCCAAAATCGACGGCGTGCTGCGCGACCTGCCCGGCAACATGGGGCTGAAGGGATCGATGACACCGATGGCCGGCGGCGTGATCCTGTCCAAGCTGATCTGGCCCGACGGCACGACCGAGGACAAGATCTGCAACATGGATGCGGCTTTTAAACGGCAGATTTGCATCGGATCGATGCTTTCGCCGCAGAAGGATATCATCTTCTTCAAGCAAGTGCTTGATAAGCGGAGTTGAGAACGGATCGGGGCGGTCTGCAATGGCCGCCCCTTTTCGGATATTTCTAGGCCGCCAGGCTTCGGCCCAGAATGTCTTCCAACCGCGCCAGCACTGCCCGGACAGCAGGCGAGGGCGGTACATCCTCATGCATTGCCAGCCACAGCTTGTCCGCGATCACCGGCCCGGCCTGTTCCGCCCTGCGGCATCCCAACGGCCCATCACTGCCATCATCCCACAAATACCCGATCCCCAGCCCCCGCCGTACCGCTTCGCGCACTTCGGCCCCGGTGTTGACCCGCAGGGCGATCCTTTCAGCGGGCACATGCGCCGTCATCCAGCGCGCGGGCCCGCTTTCGACCAGATCCTTACCCAATCCGATCCACGGCAGACGCGCGGGATTGGCGCCATGCACGGCATAGGGCGCCATGCGCAGCGTCCCGATGCTCCGTCCTCGCAGATGCGCGGGCAATGTATCGCCGACACACAACCCGATCACCGCGCTGCGTTCCTGCAAGGCGGCGGCAGGGAGGGGACTCTGCACGAATTCCAGCCGGATAGTGGCGGCGATGTCTCCCGCAAGTGTTTGATAAAGCGTCAGCGCCTCCAGCCCCAGTTCCGCCGGCAGAGCGATCCGCACCACATCGGGATGCGCATCGGCCAGCGAGAGCGCGGCGCGCAAGGCGGCGATACGGCTATCCAGATCGCGGGCGCAGGCCAGCACCAGCCGCCCCGCTTCCGTGCTCCCGGTCCCGGCTGCCGTGGTTTCGAACAGCGACACGCCCAGCGCACGCTCCAACGCTTCGACCCGCCGGGTTACCGTGGTCCGGCTGACACGCAGCTTTTCCGCCGCCGCGGTTCCCGTCCCGGCCTGCGCCGCGACGAGATAAAACCGCAAATCATCCCAATCGAGCATGGCATCCTATCCGTGCTGCCGGCGGGCCGGCGGCACCGCGCCCCGCCCTTGCGGTCAGTCCTGCACCCCCAGCATCATCTTGCCGAGATTCACGGCTTGCGGCCCCGGCGTGTTCGAAGCGTGCTGGCCGATCACCAGAATATCGGTGTAGATATCGGCCAGCGGCTTGTCGATCCGGATGCCGTTGGCCCCGGCGGCGCGCAGCAGGTCGAGCGCGATATCCTGGCAGCGGTGCGGCACATTGGTGCTCTTGAGCATCAGCAGAGTCATCTCGTCCATGCCGATCACGCGGCCTTCCTCGCCGATCTGGCGCATCTGGGCGAGATCGTGCCGCATCACGGTCTTCATCTCCTCCGCCCCGGCTTTCGCCCGGCCGAGCGCTTCCTGCACCCGCGGATCGCGCGCCACGCGTTCGCTCAGGACATTGAGCCGGTCGGCGGTGTAGCCGCAGAAATGCTCGATCATCGTTTCCAGCGCCCCCAGCGCGGCGCTGGAGACCGAGCGCACGAACAACGGCAGGAACGGCGCACGGAACAGCGGCCCGGTGTTGAGCGCGGTGCCCGGATGGGCCGCCGCATGGAAGATCGGGAACCGCTGCACCCGGTAGTCGGGCACGAAAGCATCGACGACTTCGATATCCTTGCTGCCCGAACCCTGGAGGCCGACCACGTTCCAGGTATCGACCACCCGCGCATCGGCGCGCGGGATCAGGAAGGCGTGCATCCGCTGTTGCAGGGGCCCCTCTTCCCCTTCGATCGTGCCGCCGAGGAAATTCCATTCGCAATTGTCGCACCCGCTGGAGAACGGCCAGCGGCCCGAAAAGCGATAGCCGCCTTCCACCCGCACCGCCGTGCCGTTGGGGGCATAGGGCGAGCCGACCAGCACGCTGTCGTCCATGCCCCAGACATCCTGCGCCGCGCGTTCGTCGTAAAAGCCCATGTGGAACGCGTGGACCCCGATCACGCCATAGACGAACCCCATGCTGGCATCGCCGCGCCCGAGCGTGAGCAGCACTTCGCCGAAGACTTCCGGGCTCATTTCATAGCCGCCATAGCGGCGCGGCTGGATCACGCGGAACAGCCCGGCGTCTTTCACTCTGGCGATGGTTTCGGGGGTGATCCGCCGGTCGTCCCGGTGCCGCGCGGCCTGTTCACGCAGGAACGGCACCAGCGCCTCGGCCCGTGCGATCACTTCCTCCGGCGTCGGTATGGTCTGTTTCAGCATGCCCCCTCCCTCTCTAACCCAGGCGATTATACCCTATCCGCTTGCCCGAGCCTGCCAGCAGGATGCGTCAGCGACGGCGGACAATCAAGGCGGTACGGTGGGCAAAGCGCAGCACGAGCGTTCGCCATGACCGGGTTGACGCAGAATGGCCCGAAAGTGCGCGAGGGTGGCGTTGTGCGGCAAAGCGAAACGGGTGAGAAATTCAGTCCAATACGCTGAAATAAAACTGTATTTTTAATCGTATGCAGTTTTCCCACAAACCAAAACCATGCATAGTGTGTGACTTTTCGCGCCGGTATCCTGATACCGTTACAGCGGCGCACACCGGCGGAGGCGCAGTGGCGGAATGGATACCGGAAAGCGGGTTTTCTGCGCGGTGTCATCGCGCAGGATAAGCCATATTTCGCGCGTGTAGGAAAGGCGTAACGCCCGGATGCGCCACGCCCCCAATCGTCACCCCGAATAGTTGGCGATTATCTCCTGTAGAAATATTTCCCTCGTCATTCCCGCGAAGGCGGGAATCCAGTTTCGCCCTTGCAGCTGGATTCCCGCCTTCGCGGGAATGACGAAAGGTCCTTGCTCCGGCGGGAGAATCGCCAACTTGTTCAGCATCCATCTTGCTCCACGCACGGTTTTCGATCCGGAGGGATGGATGCTGAAACAAGTTCAGCATGACGACAAAGAGTGAAGCAGCGCGGCTTATCCCGCCGCGATGGCCACCGACACTTCCATGATCGGCAGCGGATCTTCGGGCATGCCGCCGTTGCTGACAGCCCCGCGAGAGGTGAAGTTGTACGTCATCAGCGCGACCATCATCGAGGCGATTTCATCGTCGTTGAATTCCGCCGCGACCCGTGCCGCGGTGTCTTCGTCCACGCCCGCCGGGAAGCCGAGATAGCCATCGGCCAGCGCAATCGCCGCCTTCTCGCGCGAGGAAAGCGCGCTGGTTTCGTAATCGTCACCGACCATTTCTGCCCGGTCCTCGGTCAGCCCGTCGGCACGGGCGACATCGTAGCGCACCGATTTGCAGAACACGCAGTTGACCGTGCGGGCATTGCGCAGGCGCAGGATTTCCAGCAGCGACGGCGGCACGAGACTGTCGCGCCAGACATGGCCGTTCAGCGCGATGATTTCCGAAACGGTGCCGGGCACGTGGCCCATCATGCTGTCGCGGATGACATTGCCCGTGTCGGTGCCGGGGCCGGTGACGCGCGGTTTACTGGACATGGGCGATCTCCCCCTGGTTGGCGCGATGGGCCTGCAATCCGCGCAGGCAGCGGGCGGTGCGGATGCGGCCATCGATCAGGCCCAATCCTTCGATCAGCAGCACGAGGCCGGGATCACCGTAATGCGCCTTGACCTTGTCGGCCGCCTCATCGGGGATCGAGGAGGCATCCATCCAATAGTATTCGGCGAACAGCAGCACGGCCTTTTCGCCTTCGTTCAACGCGTCGCTGTCATGCGCCTTGTCTTCCAGCACGAGACGGCGCGCCGCGTCGGCATCGGCGCGCTTTCCGGCGAGCGGATTGACCGCGGCCATTTCCGCCTCGTCCCGATGCAGGCGGGCGAATGTCAGACGGCACAGTTCCAGCAACCCTTCGGGCAGCTGTTCCTGTTGCCATATGCTGTCCGACAGGCGGGCGAAACTGTCCGCCGCCGGCCCGGCGCGGGCAAGCGCCTCGTCTAGCGTGAGACTGGTCAGGGGTTCGGGCATCCTTGATCTCCTTATCGTTCAGGTAGTTATACGGTTATTGCGTGGTCATGGGGGCAAGCGTGAGCCGCATCATCTGCGCCAGATCCTGCGGCATCGCCCCGATACGGGAGGACACGCTGAGCCCCTGCCCGGTGACGCGCAGCCAGCGGGCCGTGATCTGCGGATCGAGATCGCCCCGGATCGTGCCCGCCTCCTGCCCGCGCCGGATCAGCCCGGCGAAGCCTTCCTCTATCCGGGCGTAATAGGCATCGAGCAGCGCGGCGACATCGGGATCGGTGCGTCCCAGTTCAATCGCGGTGTTGACGAGGAAACAGCCCCGATGATCGAACCCCTGCGGCGCGGGATCGTCGGCCTGCCCCTGGGCGCCGCTGATCCGTTCGAAATAGGCCAGCAGATCGTCTAGCCTCGTCCCGCTTTCCAGCATGGCCACGTATGCGGCGGCCACTTCGTCGACATAGCGGCGCAAGGCTTCGAGAAAGAGGCCGCGCTTGCCGCCGAAGCGCTTGTAGAGGCTGTGGCGGTTGAGCCCGGCGGCCTGCGTCAATTGCTCGACATCGCTGGTCATGAAGCCGCGCGCCCAGAATTCGACCATCGCGCCATCGACAACCGCATCGCGATCATAAGAGACGGGACGGCCTGCCATGGCGCTGCGAACTCCGGATACAATTACAGAATGCATGTTCTGTATTCTGAATCGGGCAGACCCGCAAGTATGAATTTTCGAGGAGCCATGCGGGGGAAACTGTGCTAAAAAGCCATTGTGCAGATCAAATGATTACCATACCCTACGCAAACAGAAAGAATTTTGAGAGGATTGCGCATTATGCGCTTTGACACACTCATTCGCGGCGGCATGATCGTCGATGGCAGCGGGCAGGAACCCTTCGCCGCAGACCTTGCGATCAAGGACAGGCGCATCGCCGCCATCGGCCGGATCGAGGGCGAGGCGGACGAAATCATCGACGCCACCGGCAAGCTGGTGACGCCCGGCTTCGTCGATATCCACACCCATTACGATGGCCAGATCACCTGGGAAAACCGCATGCGCCCCTCCTCCGATCACGGGGTGACGACCGTGGTCATGGGCAATTGCGGCGTCGGTTTCGCGCCCTGCCGTCCGCACCAGCGCGATATGCTGGTGGAAGTGATGGAAGGGGTGGAGGACATCCCCGAAGTGGTGATGACCGAAGGCCTGCCGTGGAACTGGGAAAGCTTTCCCGACTATCTCGATGTGCTTGCCGGGCGGCAGGCCGATGTCGATTTCGCCGCGCAGATTCCCCATTCGCCGGTGCGCGTCTATGTCATGGGCGAACGCGGCGCGGCGCGCGAAGCGGCCACAGCGGACGAATTGCAGCAGATGCGCGCCATCGTCGGCGATGCCGTGGCGGCGGGCGCGCTGGGCGTCACCACGTCGCGCAACCATGGCCACCGCACGGTGGCGGGCGAACTGGCCCCTTCGGTGGATGCCGACCGGGCGGAACTGCTGGCGCTGGCGCAAGGGCTGGCCGATGCCGGAACCGGCGTGTTCCAGATGATCCCCAACGCGCATTACGGTGACGATCCGCAGGCCGACATGGCGCTGTTCAAGGATATCGTCGCCGCATCGGGCCGCCCGCTGTCGTTCAGCCTGCTGCAGAAGAAATTCCAGCGCGATCTGCCCGAAACCATGCTGGCGATGCTGCGCGATTACAACCGCGACGCGGCGATCCCGATCCGGGCGCAGGTCTTCCCCCGGCCGATCGGGATGCTGTTCGGGCTGGAACTGTCGTTCCATCCGTTCCGCTTCCACCCCAGCTTCCAGCCGCTGGCCGATCTGCCGCTGGCCGAAAAGGTCGCCGCCTTGCGCGATCCGGCGCTGCGCGCCCGGCTGCTGGCCGAACAGCCGGTGACCGACAACCCGCTCTACCAGATGCTCGCCACCGATGTCGGCGATCTCTATCCGATGGGCGATCCGCCGAATTACGAACCGCCCGCCGAAACCCGCCTCGGCGCGCGGGCCGAACGCGAAGGGCGCAATCCCGCCGAACTCGCGCTCGATGCCCTGCTCGAACGGGATGGGCGCGGCCTGCTGATGATGCCGTCGTCCAATTATGTCGACGGCAATCTCGACATGGCCCGGCTGATGATTTCCGATCCCAACACGATCATCGCGCTGGGCGATGGCGGGGCGCATTACAGCCTGATCTGCGATTCCAGCTTCCCCACGTTCGTGCTCACCCACTGGGTGCGCGATCGCGGCGAAGGCCGCCTGCCGCTCGCCTGGGCCGTGCGACAACTGTCGCACGAACCGGCGCGCGCGGTGGGGCTGGAAGATCGCGGCCTGCTGCGCGTGGGCTACAAGGCCGATGTCAACGTGATCGATCCCGAACGGCTCGAACTGCCCGCGCCGACCATCGTTTACGATCTCCCGGCAGGCGGGCGGCGGCTGGTCCAGCACGCGCGCGGCTACGATCTGACTATGGTCAGCGGCGCGATCACCTATCGCGGCGGGGAAGCGACCGGCGCTCTGCCCGGCCGCCTGGTGCGCGGGGCGCAAAGCGCTCCGGCGGTCGAGGAGACGAAGGCGGCCTGAGGCTGCCCTCGGCATTCCCGCGCGGGCGGGAATGCCGCCTGTTTGGCCTCAAGCGCCGGCGTGCCCGTCCGGGCACTTGGCTATCCTCGCGCCTTGCGGCGCTGCGGGCGGCCGGTCGGCCGGTCGGCCTTGCGGCCGGCGTTGCCGACCGGATATTTCAGCCGCCTGATTTCTGTTCAGTCCACCCCTACCGCGCCAGCCGCACCCCGATCCACAGCGTGCGCGGGGTGCCGAGATCGACCGAGCCGCCCGAATTGCGGGTAATCACGGTTTCGTCGAACAGGTTCTCGCCCCGCAGTACCGCCGAAAAGCCGCCAGCCAGCGGCACTTCGGCGAACGCGTCGAGCGTGGTCGCCGCGCGCAGGACATCGGTTTCGAGATCGCTTTCATAGACTTTGCCGATATGGCGCAAAGTCGCGGCAAAATGCCAGCCCGGCTGCGGGCGATAGCTCAGCGTCCCACTCATCGCCCAGCGCGGCGATTGCGCCGGACGCCTGCCGTCCAGTTCCGCCGATGCGCCCCGGCCGACCATTTCCGCATCCGTCCACGCCAGGCTGCCATCAAACCGCAGCGGCCCCTGCCCCAGCGATGCCCCCAGTTCGATACCCCGCGCATCGATCGCCGGCAGATTCTGCCGCTGGCGCAGATTCTCGCCGATCGAGACATTGGCGATGGCGTGCTTCACCCGGTTGTCGAACGCGGTAAGCGTGAACGCCACGCCGGGGGCCAGCGTGGCATCCATTCCCACTTCGAAGCCGGTCAGCTTCTCGTTGCGCAGATCGGCGTTGGCCTGCGTCGTCACCGGGAAAACGGTGAAGGGGCGATAGAGTTCGTTCAGCGTCGGCAAGCGGATCCCGCTGTAGCCCATGGCGCGCAGCGCAAGGTTCGGGCTGACGTGATAGACCCCGCCCGCGCGCCAGGTCACGCCCCAATCGGCGCGGTCGTCGAACCGGCTTTCGCGCACCACCGCACCGGCAGGGTTGCGTTCGACGAAATAGCCGCCGCGAATGCTGCTGCGATCCGCGCGCAAGCCGCCCGTCAGCACGAGATTGCCCAGCGTCCAGGCATCTTCGATATAGAAGCCCAGATCGCTGTTGCGCCCGCCCGCCTTGCGGCGCGCGGTGATCTTGCCGGTCATCGCGTTGTAAGCGTCCTCGTACATCGTGCCTTTGGACTGGCGGAAATCGACGCCCAGCCGCAGGACATGATCGCCCCCCACCGGCGGGCGCAGTTCGAATTTGCCGCCGATGCCGGTGGACGGGGTCTTGCGCTGATCGAGCACCGGGACATAGCGGGTCGAACTGACGACGATATTGGAAAAATCGCGCCATTGGGCGAACGCCAGCGCATCGAACTGCCAATCGCCCCGCCCGACAAGGCGCAGACTGGCGTCCTGCCCGCTGCTGGAACTGTCCGCCCCCTTGAAGCGCAACGTGCGGTGATCGTCGAACGCCATGCCGCGCGCCTGCAATTCGATATCGCCCGACAGCGGCACCACCGCGCGCGCGCTGGCCGACCAGCTATCGTATCGCGCCCGGGCGGTGGCGGGCACGCGCTCATCGCCGGGGGTGGTGTGGAAACCCTGTCCGCGATCCCACCGGCCGGAAATGACCGCAAACCCGCCGTTGCGGAACTGCGGGGCGAGATTGCCGCTCAGTTCCGTTTCACCGCGCTGGTTGACCATGGCGCTGCCGCTCAACAGCCCCAGCGTCGCCGCATCGGCGCTTTCCATTTCGATGGCGCCCGCCAGCGCCCCGGCCCCGAACGGGCCGGACCCGCCGCCGCGCGTCACCGCGATCCGCTGCAACCGGTCGGGCGCCAGCGCCGAAAGCGGGACATAGCCGAAGAACGGGTCGCTCATCGGCACGCCGTCGAGCATGACCAGCGCCCGGCTGGTGGCGTTGCCGCCCAGCGACCGCAACGTGACCCCTTGCGCCGAAGGGTTGGACGAACGGCTGTCGGAACGGCGGAACTGCTGGAAGCCCGCCACATTGGCCAGCACGTCCTCCACCCGGCCGGATGCCCCGGTGACGATGCGTTCGCGATCCAGCGTGACCGTATCGTAAGCCGGTTCGGACGGCACGTCGGCCAGCCCGCGCCCGGTGACGACAATCATCTCCCGGCTTTCCCCGGCGGGCGCGCTCTCGGCCGCCAGCGGCATAACGGGGGCCAGCAGGGCCAGCGGAACCAGAGTGCGGGAAATCAGCGAAACAGAACGTGCAGCCATAAGAGAAAGAGTCCGGATATCTTTGTGCAGAGGGGCAGAGGGCGCGCCTAGCACAGTTGCCAGTCCCTTGCCCACAGCCGCAGGAACGCCCTTCGGCCCGCCACGTTTTGACAGCAGTTGCGCAGCGCCTATGCCTTGCCCCATCCTCGGCCTACGCGCGCATCCCTCGCCCGCCGCTCACGCAGGAGACGTTCCATGACCGAATATCGCACCGAAAGCGACACGCTGGGCGAGGTCGCCGTTCCGGCCGCGGCCTATTGGGGGGCGCAGACCCAGCGCAGTATCGCCAATTTCCCGTTCGGCGAACGCGAACGCATGCCGATCGAAATCGTGCGCGCGCTGGCCGTGGTGAAACGCGCCGCCGCGCGGATCAATCGGCGGTATGGCCTGCCGCACGATCTTGCCGACGCTATCGAAACCGCCGCCGCCGAAGTCGCCGAAGGGCAGCATGACGACCAGTTCCCGCTGGTCATCTGGCAGACCGGCAGCGGCACGCAGACCAACATGAACTGCAACGAAGTGATCGCCGGGCGGGCCAACGAAATTCTTACCGGGCGGCGCGGCGGGAAAAGCCCGGTCCACCCCAACGACCATGTCAACATGCATCAGTCGTCGAACGACAGTTTCCCCACCGCGCTGCACATCGCGGCGGGCGTGGCGGTCGATGGGCGGCTGCTGCCCGCGCTCACCCACCTCTATGGCGCGCTGGACCGCAAGGCGAACGAGTGGGCCGGGATCGTGAAAATCGGCCGCACCCATTTGCAGGATGCCACCCCGGTCACGCTGGGGCAGGAATTTTCCGGCTATGCCGCGCAACTGGCCGCGTGCCGCGCGCGGATCGAAACGGCCTTGCAGAGCGATATCATGGCATTGGCGCAGGGGGGCACAGCGGTCGGCACCGGGCTCAACGCGCCCGAGAATTTCGGGCCGGCCATGGCCGCCGCCATCGCCGATCTGACCGGGTTGCCGTTTCGCAGCGCGCCCAACAAGTTCGAAGCGCTGGCTTCCAACGATCCGCTGGTCAACCTGTCGGCCACGCTGGCGACGCTGGCCGCCGCGCTCAACAAGATCGCCAACGACATCCGCCTGCTGGGCAGTGGGCCCCGCTCGGGCCTCGGCGAACTCGAACTGCCCGCGAACGAGCCGGGCAGTTCGATCATGCCGGGCAAAGTCAATCCGACCCAGTGCGAAATGTTGACGATGGTCGCGGCGCAAGTGATCGGCAATCATCAGGCGGTGACGATCGGCGGCATGCAAGGGCATTTCGAACTGAACGTGTTCAAGCCGATGATCGGCGCGGCCGTGGCCCGGTCCATCGCGCTGCTCACCACCGGGATGGACAGTTTCAGCACCCGCTGCGTCGAAGGGCTGGAACCCAACCGCGAACGCATCGCCGAACTGCTCGACCGCTCGCTGATGCTGGTCACGGCGCTGGCGCCCGAAATCGGCTATGACAAGGCGGCGAAAATCGCCGTCCATGCCCACCGGAACGGCCTGACTCTGCGGCAGGCGGCGCTCGCGCTCGGCCATGTCGACGAAGCGACATTCGACCGCTTGGTGCGCCCGCAAAACATGGTGTGACAGCGTTCTGATCCGGACCGCAGCCCGGCGCCGCACACACCCCTTGGCAAGTGTCGCGCGATGGGGATAGAAGCGCTTACCGGCGTTTCCTCGCGGCATTCAGGCCTTTACGGAACAGGGCGCGCCTTTTCGCATCATGAAAGTGGCCCGGCCACGGAAAAGGTCTGACAAGCGCGATGGACGAACCCAACCAGGTGTCGCTTCTCTACGAAGGCGTGGTGCTGATGGGCTTCGCGCTGGCCAGCGTGCTGCTGTTCCGCCGCCTCGGCCTCGGGGCCACTCTCGGCTATCTGCTCGCAGGCGCAGTGGTCGGCCCGCAGATGCTCGGGCTGGTGGGCGATGCGCAGGGCAAGATCGATTTTGCCGAACTGGGCATCACGTTCCTGCTGTTCGTCGTCGGGCTCGAACTCAATCCCGCGCGCCTGTGGCGGATGAAGCAGGATATCTTCGGGCTCGGCCTGTTCCAGGTCGTCGCCTGCGGCATGGCCATCACCGCGATTATCGCCCTCGCCCATTTTTCGCCCGCCGCGGCGCTGGCGCTCGGCCTGCCGTTGGCGCTGTCGTCCACGGCACAGGTGCTGCCCATGCTGCAATCGGCGGGCCGCCTGCACACGCCATTCGGCGAACGCGCCTTTGCCATCCTGCTGTTCCAGGATCTCTCGCTGATCCCGATGATCACGATCATCGCCGCGCTCAGCCGCAATCCGGCCGATGCCCACGGCCCTTCCGGCTGGCTGCTGGCGCTTTACACCGTGGTCGCGATTGCCGGGCTGATCGCCGCCGGCCGTTTCCTGATCCGCCCGCTGTTCCGCCTGATCGGCAATCTCGGGGAACGGGAAATGTTCGTCGTCGCCTCGCTGTTCACGGTCACGGGGGCGGCGATGGTGATGGAAATGCTCGGCCTTTCCACCGCGCTGGGTGCGTTCGTGGCGGGCGTGATGCTGGCCGATTCCCCCTATCGCCACGAACTCGAAGCCGATGTCGAACCGTTCCGTTCGATCCTGCTCGGCCTGTTCTTCCTGGCGGTGGGGATGATGCTCGATCTCAATGCCATCGCCGAACGGCCGCTGTTCGTGATCGGAATGGCCGCCGCGCTGATCGCGTCCAAGACTGTCATCATCATGGGCATCGGCCTGCTGTTCCGGATGAACTGGCGCAGCGCGCTGGCGCTCGGCCTCCTGCTCAGCCAGGGCGGCGAATTCGGTTTCGTGCTGTTCGCGCAGGCCAGCAACGCCCACCTGATCGATCCCGAAGCGGCGAGCCTGTTCGGCGCCATCGTCACGCTGTCGATGGCCACCACGCCGTTCCTGATGATGGCCACCCGCCGTTTCCGCGAAGCCCCCGCTGCCGCCACCCGCAACGAAACGCGCGAAGGCCCGCTGGAGGAAGGGGCCAATGCAATCGTCGTCGGCTACGGCCGGTTCGGGCAGACGGTCGCACGGATGCTTATCGCCAGCGACATTCCGGTGACGCTGATCGACAACGATATCGAAATCATCGATGTCGCCAGCAAATTCGGCGACAAGGTCTATTTCGGCGACGGCACCCGGCTCGACCTTCTGCGCCAGGCCGGCGCGGCCGATGCCGAACTGATCCTGTTCTGCGTCGATGGGCGGCAACTGACCGCCGAAATGCTCCAGAGCGTGCACGAGGCGTTCCCCGACACCGCGCTCTATGTCCGCGCGTTCGACCGGCGCACCGTGATCCGCCTGCACGATGCCCCGGTCAAGCGCATGGTCCGCGAAGTGCTGGAATCCGCCGTGAAAATGGCCCGCGTGGCGCTGGAGGATCTGGGCGTGAGCGAGGAAGAGATCGACCGGGCGGAGGACATGTACCGCGCCCGCGACCGGGAACGGCTGAAAGTGCAGATCGAAAGCGGCGAAATGCTGCTGCCGAGCGATCGCGCCGCCAGATAGCGGAGCGATCCCGCCGCCGACCGCCTTTCGGAGGGAATCAGTAGGGCAGCGCGTTGTCCGGGGTGATGATGATCACCACCCGGCGGTTTTCGCTGCGGCCCGCCGCCGTGCGGTTGCTTTCGATAGGCTGGGTGGCCCCCTTGCCGATCACTTCGATGCGCGCATCGGCCATGCCTCCGGAAACCAGCGCCTGCTTCACCGCCTCCGCCCGCCGCGTGGACAGGTCCTGATTGTAGCGGGCGGTGCCGGTGGAATCGGTATGCCCTTCCACCCGCGCGCCGTGGATGCCCACCGTCAGCAGGCTGCGCGCCATCTGCCCGAGGCCCTGCGCCTGATCTTCGCCCAGATGGCTGTCATCGGAGGGGAACAGCAGTTTGCCATCCATCCCCAGCGCCCAATCGTCGCCCACTTCCTGAAACGCATATTGCTTCAGCACGGCGACCTGTTCGGGCGAATAGGGCCCCTTCGGCGGCGCCGCGGGGACCGTCTGGCAGGCTGCGGCCAGAAGCAGCAACGGCACGGCAAGAAATCGGGAAGCCCCAGGAAACCGGCTACGGACGGCCAACGCCATCGTCACATCTCCGCAATTTGTCACGATACATGGCCTTGTCGGCCTTGCGCACCAGATCCCCGGGGGCGGTGCCATCGTCGGGATAGGCCGCATAGCCCACGCTCAGCGTGATGGCAATGTGCTCGCCCTCGGGCAGGAAAATGGTGTCGGCCATGCTGTCCTCGATCCGGGTCACGATCGTATCGATTTCCGCTTCCGTGGTCGGCGAAGCGAGAAGGATCGCGAATTCGTCCCCGCCCAGCCGAAAGACCTTGTCGGCGCTGCGCACCGAAAGCTTCAGCCGCTCCGCGATGATCCGCAGCGCGGTATCCCCGGCATCGTGGCCGTAACTGTCGTTGACGCGCTTGAAGCGGTCGACATCGATATAGAGCACCGCGAAGCGGTTGCCGGTGTCCGTTGCGTGAAGGATCGCCGCGTCGAGCTGCTTTTCGAATGCGGGGCGGTTGCCCAGCCCGGTCAGCGCATCGCGCGCCACTTGCAGCGCAAGCGCCTGATTTTCTTCCTCCATCCCGGCATACCAGCCTTGCAGTTCGACCAGCAGGCCGTTGAAATCCTGCACGAAGACATCCACTTCGGCCAGCCCCGGCGCGGGCACGCGGCGATGGAACGCACGTTCCTGGCGGACCGAGCGGGCGACATCGGCGACATGCTGCAACGGGGTGATGACCCCGCGCTGCAACCGCCGCGCCAGAAGATTGGTGGCGACCAGCGCGATCCCGAGGCTGCACAACGCGGCGAACAGGCCCACTTGCAGAAAGCCCCCGATCCCCGCCGCGCTGCCGAACACGCGAACCTCGGCGATGGCGACGCCTTCGATCTTCACCGCTTCCACCACCGGTTGCGGCCAGAAAACGCGGCTGCCCCATTCTTCGATATGAGAGCGTACCCCCGCCCCTTCGCGTTTCCACGAAGCGAGCACGCGCCCCTTGGGATCGACCACTTCGATCCGGCCCACCGAACCGCCGCCGGTCACGGACGCCAGCCCTTCACGCACCGCTTCGGTATCGCCGAACACGATGGCCGGTTCGACCGTGTAGCTGACCGTGCGGGCGACAAGCTGGAGATTGCGCGAGACATAATCGCGGATCATCAGCGCCCCGCTGATCAGCATGGTTGTGCTTACCAGCAGGACGGCGAACAGCACCAGCGAACGGTGTACGCGCGAAAGCGTCTGGCGCAGAGTCGGAGCGGTGGGCCGTTCGGACATGGCCTATTGCTCCCTCGACAGGCGGAACACGCGCGGATCGATCCGCACCGAGGAACGCGCCACCGCATCGACATTGAGCTGGAACGACAGCGTATTCCGCCTGTGGATGAGGCAGAACATCGCTTCGCCGGTGCATGGCGGATCGTCTTCGGCAATCGTCACTACCGGCTTGCCCCGCGCCCCGGCCGCCCAGCGCCGCACCTTCTCCACCCCGATATCGCCCAGATAAAGCGCATCGCAGGCGGGCAGCACGGCATAGGCATCGCTGTCCACCGCGCGAACATCGATCCGCCGCCCGTCAAGCAGCCCGTTGCTGCCCAGCCGCCCGGCATAATGGGCCGGGCCGACGACACAAATCCGCACCGGATCGCTTCGCGAAGGCCAGCGGGTGTATTCGAAAATCGAACGGACCAGCCGCTCGGTCGCTTCGTCCGCGCGGCCCGGCCCAGCCGGATAGGCAATCTGGTTCACACCGGGCGCAGCGCCGATCAGCCACGGCGCGAGCAGCAGCGCCAGTGCGCAGAGTAACCCCCTTTTGCCCAGCCTGCCGATACGCGTGACCGGCCCAAATCCCCAAGACGAAACGCCCATATCGCTCGCCTTGAACGATTTCGCCGTAAAAATCGAGCGTTTAAACGCCTTCCATGAAGAAGCGGATAAAGTGGACGAGGGCCAGCCTCCACGCAAGGCTGGCCCTTGCCCGTCAGAAGGCGACTTTCACCGTCGCGCCCCAGGTGCGCGGATCGCCTGGCAGGCCGACAATCAGCCCGGTGTTGCCCGGCCCGACCATCAACTGTTCGAAATAGTTCTGATCGAACGCATTGCGCACCCAGCCGAAGATATCGAACCCGCTGTCGGTGCGGAAACCGACCCGGAAGTTCGACAGCGAATAGCCGTCGATCCAGGTGTAGTCCGAAGGCGACGGATTGGAGGAGAAATTGGAGCGATAGCTGCCGTCATACCCCAGATAGACCTGCCCTTCCTTGCCGAACAGCGTGGCCGGGACATTACCTTCCGCCCCGAAGGAGAACGACCATTTCGACACGCCGGGCAGGCGCTCACCCGAAATGTCGCAATTGGCCGGGCTGCTGGCGCCGCCCGACAGTTCCGGCGCACAAGGCGCATCGACGAATTTGCGATAAGTGGCGTCGGTATAGGCCCCGTTGGCGTAGAGATTGAAGCGTTCGCTCGGCCGGATGGAGAAATCGGCTTCGACCCCTTGCGTGCGCACGGCCCCCGCATTGGCGAGATAACCGCGCAGCACGCCATATTGGCCGTTGTTCACGTTGGCCTGGTAATTCTTGATATCCGTGCGGAAGACCGAGAGGTTGAGAATCGCCTTGCGGTCGAGGAACTGGGCCTTGATCCCCGCTTCGTAATGGTCGACCGATTCCGGCTTCACCGTGCCCGCGGCCAGAATGGGATTGCCGTTGTTGTCCGCCGGCACGCCGTTCTGGTTGATTCCGCCCGATTTGAACGTCTTGGCATAAGTGGCGTACAGCAGGACGGCGGGCGTGACCTGATAGCTCAGCGTCAGATCGTAGCTGAAATTCCAGTCGCTGAACGTTGGCCGCACCAGTTGCGGAGCGAACACGCCGCGCTGGGCGATGACGCGCGCATCGATCACCGGATCGGTCAGCGGGCGGCCGGTCACGGGATCGTTGAACAGCACCGGGTTGCCCTGCCCATCGAACACCGCGCGGTTATAATAGCCCTTCTTCTTGTCGTAATTCAGCCGCACGCCGGGCTGGACGGTGAACCTGTCGGTCACTTTCCAGCTCAACTGCCCGAACAGGGCAAGGCTGGTGTTGCTGAGCGACTGGTCGTTGTAAGCCACCAGCCCATCGAGCACGGTGGGATCGTTGGCCAGCGCGCTGCTGGGATTCAGCGTCCAGCGGCTCGACGCGGGGCCGTGCTGTTCGGTGCCCTGCGTCTTGATCTTCTGATAGAACGCGAAAGCGCCCACCACGAAATCGATCGCCTTGCCCGAATAGTTGTAGCGCAGTTCCTGCGTGTACTGATCCTGCGTCGACGGGTTCTGCGATTTGGTGACGATCGGCAGGCCGGTGAAATCGCGGTCATTTTCCGGCTTCCAGTTCCAGAACCGCCACGCGGTGATCGAAGTCAGCGTGCCCGGCCCCACATCCCATTTGACCCGCAGCGCGGCCCCGCCGATCTTGTTGCCTGCGTTGAGATTGGCATCGAGATCGGTCAGCCGGTCGAACGGCTTGAGACTGACGGGGGCATAGCCCTGCGCGGCGGCGAGCGCGGCGAACTGGCGGTTCAGCGGGCGTTGCGTCGTGCCGGTGCGGACATAGACCGAACCGCAACAGACCGCATCCTGCGTGCTGTAGTCGCCCGACAGCGTGACGCTGAGCGTCTCCGTCGGCTGCCACAGCAATTGGCCGCGCAGGCCGAGATTGTCCTGGCTCTGAATCCACTTGTCGGTGGTGACATTGTAGATCGTGCCGCGACGGCTGGTCGCCGACACGGCGATGCGCGCGGCCAGCGTTTCGGACAGCGGGCCCGACACGGCCGCCTTGGCCTGCTTGAAATTCAGATTGCCGACGCTGATTTCCGCCTTGCCTTCGAAATCGAACGTCGGCTGGTTGGTGGTGATGTTGATCGCCCCGGCGGTGGTGTTCTTGCCGTAGAGCGTGCCTTGCGGCCCGCGCAGCACTTCGATCTGCGCCACGTCGAGGAAATCGAACGTGGCCGAGGCGATGCGCGAGTAATAGACATCGTCGACATAGATCCCCACGCCCTGTTCGATGCCATCGTTGGTGAGGCCGAATGGCGCACCGATCCCACGGATGTTCACCGCCGTGTTGCGCGGGTTGGAAGAATAATACTGCAGCGTCGGCGTCAGTTGCTGCAACCGCCCGACATTGAAGCTGCCGGTGTTGTCGATATGCTCGCCCCCGATCACCGAAATGGCGAGCGGAATGTCCTGCGCGGTTTCCTGCCTGCGCCGGGCGGTGACGAGGATTTCATCCTGACGGTCGCCCGCCCCGGTCCCGGCGGCGGTCGGCTGCGCATCGGCGGCGGCGGTAGCCTCGGCCTCGGCCGCCTGGGCGGGTGTCGCGGCCAGAACGGCGCCCGCCGCCCCCGCCAGAAGAGTGGCACGGAATAACATCGTAAGTCCCCATGATTGAGATCACGATGCCTCCGGCCGTCCGGTCAGCATCTTGGAAAGGTTGGTTATGGATCGCCTTTGCCGGTCAGCCGGATTGCAGGCGCTTCTTCTCGGTCACATCGATCTGGACGATACGATCTTCGTGGATCGTGATCGCGATCGATCCGAAACGCAGGCCCAGCAAGGCTTCGCGGATATTGGCGAGGCTTTGCTCGACATGCTGGAATTTCTCCGGCTTGATGCTGCCGGCAGGCCGGTCGTTCGTCATGGCTTCACCTCCGATAGCTGAAACAGTTTTGCCCGCTGGACCTTGATCGCCAGCCGCTTGCCCACTTCGGGCGCGGGCATCCGGGCATCGAGATTGACTTCGATCGTCCGGTCGACCCCGGTCACTTCGCCTTCCACCCGCCAATCGCCGCCCCGGCGATAGACGCCTGTCACCAGCAGCGGCAGGCAACCGGGCTGTTCGTCGCCCACGGTCACATCGTGCGGGCGGAAATCGAGCCGCGCGGGACCATCGGGCATCCGCTCCGCCTCGATGGCGATGTGGCGGTCGAAGAAATGGGCCTGCCCGTCGCGCACCGACACCGGCAGGCTGTTGGTTTCGCCCACGAAATTCGAAACGAACGAACTGCGCGGCGCCATATAGACTTCTTCGGGTGTGCCGATCTGTTCGATCACCCCGTGATCCATCACCACCACCCGGTCCGCCAGTTCGAGCGCTTCTTCCTGGTCATGGGTGACGAAGATCGAAGTCAGCCCCATCTGGTCGTGCAGGTGGCGCAGCCAGCGGCGCAGTTCCTTGCGCACCTGCGCATCGAGCGCGCCGAACGGTTCGTCCAGCAGCAGCAGTTGCGGTTCCACCGCCAGCGCCCGCGCCAGCGCCACGCGCTGGCGCTGCCCGCCCGAAAGCTGGGCCGGATAGCGATCGCCCAGCCCGCGCAACTGCACCAGATCGAGCAATTCCTCCGCCCGCGCACGGATCGCCGCTTTCGACGGGCGCTCACGGCGTTTGCGCACCGACAGGCCGAAGCCGATATTGTCCGCCACGGTCATATGCTTGAACAGCGCATAGTGCTGGAACACGAAGCCGACCTTGCGTTCCGCGACTTTGAGATCGGTCACGTCCTCGCCGTTGAACAGCACGGAACCGTGATCGGGAAAAGCCAGCCCCGCGACGATCCGCAGCAGCGTCGTCTTGCCGGACCCCGACGGGCCGAGCAGCGCCAGAAATTCGCCGTCGCGCACATCGAGATTGATGTTATCGAGCGCCTGGTAGGCCCCATAGCGCTTCGAAATGCTATCGAGTCTGATCAATGTCCCACACTCCCGCGTTGGTAGTCGAACCGCCATTCGACAATCGATTTGAGAACCAGCGTCACCAGCGCCAGCAAGGCCAGCAGGGAGGCGACGGCAAAGGCGGCGACGAAATTGTATTCGTTGTAGAGAATCTCGACATGCAGCGGCATGGTGTTGGTCAGCCCGCGCAGGTGCCCGGAAACGACCGAGACCGCGCCGAATTCCCCCATGGCCCGGGCGTTGCACAGCAGCACGCCGTACAGCAGGCCCCAGCGGATATTGGGCAAAGTCACGCGCAGGAACGTCTGGAAACCGCTGGCCCCCAGCGACAGCGCCGCTTCCTCGTCATCGCGCCCCTGTTCCGCCATCAGCGGGATCAGTTCGCGGGCAACGAAAGGGAAAGTCACGAAAATCGTCGCCAGCACGATGCCGGGCACGGCGAAAATGATCTGGATATCGTATTCGCGCAGCCACGGCCCCAGCCAGCCCTGCATCCCGAACATCAACACATAGATCAGCCCCGCCACCACCGGCGACACCGAAAACGGCAGGTCGATGAACGTGATCAGCAGGCTCTTGCCCGGAAAATCGAACTTGGCGATGGCCCAGGCGGCCATCACGCCGAACACGACATTCACCGGCACGCTGATCGCCGCGACCAGCAAGGTCAGCTTGATCGCCGATTGCGCATCGGGTTGCACCAGCGCGGCGCCGTAGGCGGCAAAGCCTTTGGACAGCCCTTCGGCGAACACCGACACCAGCGGCAGCACGAGGAACAGCCCGATAAAGGCCAGCATCAGCCCAATCAGCAGATGGCGCGCCTGCAGCCTGCCCGACAAAGCGAGAACACCGTTCATGCCGCCAGCCTCCTCCGGCTCCACGCCTGGATGCAGTTGATACCCAGCAGAATGGCGAACGACGCCACCAGCATGACCGTGGCAATCGCGGTGGCCGCGGCATAATCGTACTGTTCCAACTGGGTGACGATCAGCAGCGGCGCGATTTCGGACTTATAGGGCATGTTGCCCGCGATGAAGATCACCGAACCGTATTCCCCCACCCCGCGGGCGAAGGAGAGCGCGAATCCCGTGAGCAGCGCGGGCAGGATCGCGGGCAGGACCACCCGGGCGAAGACCTGCCACGGCCGCGCGCCGAGCGAGAGCGCCGCTTCTTCCAGTTCGGCGCCGAAATCGTCCAGCACCGGTTCGACCGAGCGGACCACGAACGGCAGGCCGATAAAAACCAGCGCCATCACGATCCCGAGCGGGGTGTAGGCGATCTTGATCCCCAGCGGTTCGAGGAACTGCCCCACCCAGCCGTTGCCCGCATAGATCGCGGTCAGCGCAATCCCGGCCACCGCCGTGGGCAGCGCGAACGGCAGATCGACCAGCGCGTTGACGATGCGCTTGCCCGGAAAGCTGTAGCGCACCAGCACCCAAGCCGTCAGCAGGCCGAACACGCCGTTGACCACGGCGGCGAGGAATGCCGTGCCGAAGCTGATCCGGTAAGCGGCCAGAGCGCGATCGGAAAAACCGGCGGCGAGAAAATCGCTCACCCCCATCCCGGCCGAACGGATGAACACCGTGCTCAGCGGGATCAGGACGACGAGCGAGAGCCAAGCGAGCGTCAGGCCCATCGTCAGACCGAAACCCGGAATGACGGAGCGGCTTTTCCGGCGCGGGGTTCGCGACGGGGCCGGATGGCGAGTGGCGTCGGGCACCTGCAGTGGACTGCTCAATGCGATATCCATGGTGCTTATCGCTTGGTCGCGGCAAAGATCGTGTCGAACACGCCGCCTTCGTTGAAGAACCGCTTCTGCGCAGCCTGCCAGCCGCCGAAATCCTTATCCACGGTGACGAGTTCGAGCTTGGGGAAGACATCCGCATACTTCGCGGCGACCGTGGGATCGATCGGGCGGTAGTAATTGCGGGCGATCACATCCTGCGCTTCGGGCGTGTAGAGATACTTGAGATAGGCTTCGGCCACTTTCTGCGTGCCGTGGCGTTCCGCATTCTTGCTGACCACGGCCACCGGCGGTTCCGCCAGGATCGAGATCGACGGGACGACGATATCGAACTTGCCCTTGCCCAATTCCTTCTGAGCGAGGAACGCCTCGTTCTCCCACGCCAGCAGCACATCGCCGATACCGCGTTCGACGAAGGTGGTGGTCGATCCGCGCGCGCCGCTGTCGAGCACCGGGACATTGGCGAACAGCTTGCGGACATAGTCTTCCGCCGCCGCATCGGACCCGTAAGCCTTGTGCGCAAAAGCCCAGGCGGCGAGGAAATTCCACCGCGCGCCGCCGCTGGTCTTCGGATTGGGGGTGATGACTGCGACACCCGGCTTCACCAGATCGCCCCAGTCCTTGATCCCTTTGGGATTGCCATGGCGCACCAGGAACACGATGGTCGAGGTATAGGGCGCGCTGTTGGCGGTGAGCTGCGATTGCCAGGTCTTGGGCAGAAGCTGCCCGCGCTCGGCGATCTCGTCGATATCATAGGCCAGCGCCAGCGTGACGACATCGGCATCCAGCCCGTCAATCACCGCCCGCGCCTGCTTGCCCGATCCGCCGTGGCTCATCTTGATCGCGACATCCTGCCCGGTCTTCGCCTTCCATTCGGCGGCGAACCTGGGGTTGATCGCTTCGTAGAGTTCCCGTGTCGGATCATAGGACACGTTGAGCAGTTCGACCCGGTCCTTGGTGTCAGCCTTGTTTCCAGCCGGCGAACAGGCCGCCAGCCCGGCGATGCCCACCGCGGCCAAAGTTGCCAGCCCCCAGGCCCGGACGGTTCGAAATCCACGCATTCCGCCATTCTCCCGACTGCCCGGGTCCGGCCTTTGCGAGGCGACGAATCAGGGCGCGTTCAACACACCCCATTATCTCTATCTATGTAGTAGGGATTAGCAAGCGCCTATTTGCATTCCCTGCCCGCGATCACCCCGTCATGCGTTCGTCATAGCGGATTTCCGGGGTTGCCGCGCCATCGCGCCCACCATCACGCAGGGCATCGGCAATGGTCCGCGAATCGAGCACCTGCCGGCTTGCGTCGTAGGCCCGGCCGAATTCGCGGCGAATGTCGCAACGCGCTTCGCTCTCGCAATCCTCGCACCGGCGGTAGGAATTGCGGGACAGGCACGGCAGCGGGGCCAGCGGGCCTTCGAACAGACGCAGGACTTCCCCGAAACTGATCGTGTCGGACGGCCTAAGCATCACATATCCGCCGCTTTTTCCCCGGCGGCTGTCAAGAATGCCGGCTTTCTTGAGATCGAGCAGAATCTGTTCGAGGAACTTGTGCGGAATGGAATGGCGGCGCGCGATTTCGGCGCTGGTCAAGGATTCCCCCTCCGGCGCGGACGCAATCGCAAGCAGCGCCCGGAACGCATATTTGGCCTTGTTCGAGATCATATCTGGCTACGCCGATTTCCTATTCACAAAGTAGACTTTTACGGCAGGCAACAAATTGTTGCAAGTCCGCCCTGCCCGCTTTGCCGCGGGAACGGTCAGATCACCGCGAAACAGGCGATGGCGACACACACCGATATGGCCAGCAGCGGTGCGCCAAGCCGGGGAAAATCGCGGAACCGATAACCCGCCGCACCCATCACCACCGCGTTGTTGTGATGGCCAAACGGGGTGAGGAAATCAAGCGAAGCCCCGATGGCAACCGCGATCAGCAGGGGTTCCAGCGGCATCCCGGTGCGGGCCGAAACGCCCGCCGCAATCGGGCTCAGCACCACGGCGGTGGACACGTTGTCGATAAACGGCGTGATCGCCACCGCCAGCAGCAGGACCATCGTCGCCACCACCACCGGCTGGGTCGATGGCAGATAATCCGCCAACGCATTGGCGATCACCCGCGCGGTGCCCGTGTCCTCCACCGCCAGCCCCAGCGGGATCATGCAGGCCAGGAGGATGACGATGCTCCAGTTCATGTCCTGCAACGCGCCGCGCAGATTCAGGCTGCCGAGCATGACCATCGCGATCACCACCGCGCCGAAAGCCAGCTCGGTCGGCACGACATCGAACGCCGACAGCACAACGCCCAGCGCGAAGACCGCCACGCTCGGCCAGGCGGCCCGCGTCCGGCGCGGCACCCGGCGGGCAGACAGCGGCAGCAGGCCGCAATCGGCCGCCGCTTCGCGCAGGGCGCTGCGTTCGCCCGCCAGCACCAGCACATCGCCCACGCCGATCTGGAGATCCTCGAAACGGCCTTCGATCCGGCGCCGGCGGCTGGCGATCCCGACCACCTGCACATTGCGTTCGATGAACGCCATAACATCGCTGATGCGCGTGCCCTGCAGCAGACTGTCGGGCATCACCACGATTTCCATCCGCTCCACCCCGGCGCTTTCGTCGGGATGCAGCCCTTCAAGCTGCCCGCCTTCGACCAGATCCTGCAGATGGCCCAGCGTCCCTTCCAGCAGCACGGTATCGCCGGGGGCGAGGACGATATCGCCGCGTCTGGCGAAGACATGCGCACCATGGCGCAGCACGCCATGGATCGCGATTTCGTACCGCTCCTCCGCTTGGGGGAGATGCAGCCCGGCCAGCGCTGAATGGGCGGGAATATGCATTTCGGCCAGAAAATCGGCTGGCCCGGCTTCGAACGGCGCCTCGTGCGAAACGATATGGCGAAACACGCGGGGGGCGGCAAAAATGATCCACGCCAGCCCCGCCAGCGCCACGGGGCCGCCCACCAGCCCCAGTTCGAAATATCCGAAGCCCGCTCCGCTCTCCGCGATCTTCCATTGGTTGACCACGAGATTGGCGGGCGTGCCGGTAAGCGAACACATCCCGCCCAGCAGCGTGGCGAAGGACAGCGCCATCAGCACCCGCCCCGGCGGGATATCCAGCCGCGAACAGACCGACAAAGTCACCGGGAACATCAGCGCCAGCGCACCGATATTGTTCATGAAAATGGAAATGAACGCCCCGGTGCAGCACAGCATCGTCAACACAGCGGGCTCGCTGGTGGTATGCACCGCGATCCGCCGCGCGAAATCGTCGATCACCCGGGTGGCGGAAAGCGCGGACACGATCAGCAGGACTTCGGCGACGGTAATGACCGCCGGGTTGGAAAAGCCCGCGAAGATATTCTGGACCGGCACCACGCCGACAAGATGGCCCGCGGCCAGCCCGACCATGGCGACCAGTTCCACCCGGAACCGCTCTGTCGCATAGGCGACGAGCATTGCCAGCAGAATGACAATGATCGCCCATTGGTCAAAAGTCATGCGGTGTCCCGGACGGTGATTCGCCCCCTTACCTAGCGGGAGTGAGCCGGGACGTCATTCCCGATGCGGGCGAAAGACCAGGGCAACCGGGGAAATGGGTATGCGGCAGAGCCCATACCCGCCCTTTTCAGGGCCGGAAGGCGGGGAGGCATGCCGCCTCCCCAGCCCGGATCAGTCGATCGAACGGCCGAGTTCGGCGTTCAGCCACAGGGCGACCAACGTCACCACCGCGCCCGACAGGAGATAGGCGCCGGCGGCCAGCAGGCCGAACGCGCTCGACAGCCAGAGAGCCACCAGCGGCGCGAAGCCCGCGCCGAACAGCCATGCCAGATCGGAGGTCAGCGCCGAGCCGGTGTAGCGGTTGTGGCGCAGGAAGCTGGAAGACAGCGCGCCCGACGACTGGCCGAACGACAGGCCCAGCAAGAGGAAGCCGGAAATCATGAACACCAGTTCGCCCAGTTCGCCGCCATCGAGAAGCTGCGGGGCGAAGCCGCTGAACGCGGCGATCCCGGCGGCCGTCACGCCGAGCACCGTGCGGCGGCCGACGCGGTCGGCCAGATAGCCCGATGCGATGATCGCGAGCACGCCGAAAGCCGCCGCAATGGCTTCGATGCCGAGGAAGCGCGCGGGCATTTCCTCGGTGAACAGGAACACCCAGGACAGCGGGAACACCGTCACCATGTGGAACATGGCAAAGCTGGCGAGCGGCGCGAAGGCGCCGGCGGCGATGACGCGCCATTCCGAACGGACCGTATCCAGCACCGAACCCGGCTTGAGCGAAATGCGGTCGAACAGGCGGGCGTATTCGGGCGTCACCACGATGCGCAGGCGCGCGAACAGCGCCACCACGTTGATCGCGAACGCCACGAAGAACGGATAGCGCCAGCCCCAGCCGAGGAAATCTTCCGCCGAGAGCGCGGACACGAGGAACATGAACAGCA
This sequence comes from Caenibius sp. WL, assembly GCF_019803445.1. Taxonomy (NCBI): domain Bacteria; kingdom Pseudomonadati; phylum Pseudomonadota; class Alphaproteobacteria; order Sphingomonadales; family Erythrobacteraceae; genus Caenibius; species Caenibius sp. WL. Next base: position 1,397,184 of record NZ_CP081844.1, on the reverse strand, counting down.
GGCTGGCCACGATCAGGCCGAGCGGCGCGCCGAGCTGCGGCACCATCGCATACCAGCCGCGCTTGCCCTCGGGCGCGTTGATCGCCAGCAGCGAAGCCAGGCCGTCCCACGAACCGCCCAGCGCCACGCCCTGCCCCATGCGGAACAGCGCCAGCAGGACCACGGCGGCAATGCCGATCGAATCGTAACCGGGCAGGAACGCGATCGCGGCGGTCGAACCGCCGAGCAGGAATAGGGCGATCGTCAGCTTCGCGCCCCGGCCATACGCCCGATCGACCGCGGTGAAGATCGCAGTCCCCACCGGGCGGGCGAAGAACGCCAGCGCGAACAGGCCGAAGGAATAGAGAGTCCCCGTCAGCGGATCGACGAAGGGGAAGAACAGTTTCGGAAAAACCAGAACCGAAGCAATGGCATAAACGAAGAAGTCGAAAAATTCCGAAGTACGGCCAATAATCACGCCGATGGCGATTTCACCGGGCGCGATACGATGCCCTTCGGCATTGAGGGCACGGGCATCGCGTTCGGCCTGAACGGTTGGCACAGTGTCGGCGCTCATGGACACATCCTGTAGCAATGGGCCGCTTTCACGGCACGAATCTTAAGGCGAGGGCTTCGCGCCCGCAACATGAAAGTCCCCCTGCGGCATCGGGAGCCATCAAGGGATTGGACAAAATGTCCTATGTGCGGTGCAGCATACCTTGCCTAGGCGCGCGGCATGCCGACGCCACTTCCTCGACTCGCCGCACGGCTCAGGCCGTTGCCCCTGCTTGCCCTGCTGCCCTTGGTCGCCGGTTGCGACCTGGTCGTGCTTGACCCCGCCGGGGACATCGCGCGCCAGCAGGGCGATCTCATCGTCATTTCCACCGTGCTGATGCTGTTGATCATCGTGCCGGTGATGGCGCTGACCGTTTTCTTCGCCTGGCGCTACCGCGCGAACAACAAGGAAGCGACGTACAAGCCGGACTGGGATCACTCGACCCAGCTCGAACTCGTCATCTGGGCGGCGCCGCTGCTGATCATCATCTGCCTGGGCGCGATCACCTGGGTCGCCACGCACCTGCTCGATCCCTATCGCCCGCTGGCCGAGAACAAGCAGCAGACCGCCGCGGTGGCCGAAACCAGGCCGCTCGATGTCAATGTCGTCGCGCTCGACTGGAAATGGCTGTTCATCTATCCCGAAGAGGGCATCGCCACAGTGAACGAACTGGCCGTGCCGACCCACCGCCAGGTGCGCTTCCGCATTTCGGCGTCCTCGGTGATGAATTCGTTCTACATCCCCGCCATGGCCGGGCAGATCTACGCCATGCCGGGCATGGAAACCAAACTGCACGGCATCATGGACCAGACCGGCGAATTCACCGGCTTTTCCGCCAATTACAGCGGCGCGGGCTTCTCCAACATGCGCTTCGCGGTGAAGAGCCTGGACGATGCCGGTTTCGCAAAGTGGGTGGCAGAAGCCAAGAGCGGCAGCGGTTCGCTTGACCGCGCGGCCTATCTCCAGCTCGAACGCCCGAGCGAGAAGGAACCCGCCCGCCACTTCGCCAGCGTCGAACCCAATCTGTTCGATATGATCGTGAACATGTGCGTCGAGCCCGGCAAGATGTGCATGCACGACATGATGGCGATCGACGCGCGCGGCGGCATGGGCATCGCGGGCATCCACAATGTCCATCAGATCGCTTACGACAAGCACGCCGCGCGCGGCACCGGCCCCCAGCTTCCCCTGCCTTCGGCGGGCGATGCGGGCAAGCGCTACGTCGCCGCGGTCTGCATCACGCCCACCGCACCGAATCTCAAGGCCGGCCCGGCCCCGGTGAACCCCCAGCCGTTGACTGGCGCGGGGCTGACCCGCCCCGGCCAGCCGGGCAAGGCCGAAACGCTGGCCCTGTTTGAAAATCGCGGCCCTGTGTCGCGCCCTGCATCCTGATTGCGCCCGAGACCCTTATGACTCCGCATCCCGTACCTGAAACCGGCCCGCTTCTCGGCCGCCTCTCCTTCGAGGCGATCCCGCTGCACGAGCCGATCCTGATCGCCACGTTCGCGGCGGTGGCCCTGGGCGGTATCGCCCTGCTCGCCCTGCTGACCAAGTTCCGCCTGTGGGGCTATCTCTGGAAAGAGTGGTTCACCACGGTCGATCACAAGAAGATCGGGATCATGTACATGATCCTGGGTCTCGTCATGTTCCTGCGCGGCTTTGCCGACGCGATCATGATGCGCCTGCAACAGGTCCTCGCGTTCAACGGGTCCGAAGGCTATCTGAACGCCCATCACTACGACCAGATCTTCACCGCCCACGGCGTGATCATGATCTTCTTCGTGGCGATGCCGTTCATCACCGGCCTGATGAACTACATCGTGCCGCTGCAGATCGGCGCGCGCGACGTGTCGTTCCCGTTCCTCAACAACTTCAGCTTCTGGATGACGACCGCGGGCGCCGTGCTGGTCATGATTTCGCTGTTCATCGGGGAATTCGCGCAGACCGGCTGGCTGGCCTACCCGCCGCTTTCGGGCATCGCTTACAGCCCGAATGTCGGGGTCGATTATTATATCTGGGCGCTCCAGATAGCCGGGGTCGGGACAACCTTATCCGGCATCAACCTGATCGTGACGATCCTGAAGCTGCGCGCGCCGGGCATGAACCTGATGAAGATGCCCGTCTTCACCTGGACTTCGCTCTGCGCCAACATCCTGATCGTCGCCTCGTTCCCGGTGCTGACCGCGGTGCTCGCCCTGCTCAGCCTCGATCGCTACGTCGACACCAACTTCTTCACGAACGACTTCGGCGGCAGCCCGATGATGTACGTGAACCTGATCTGGATCTGGGGCCACCCGGAAGTCTATATCCTGATCCTGCCGCTGTTCGGCGTGTTCTCCGAAGTCACCTCGACATTCTCGGGCAAGAAGCTGTTCGGCTACACCTCGATGGTTTACGCCACCGTCTGCATCACCATCCTCAGCTATCTCGTGTGGCTGCACCACTTCTTCACGATGGGTTCCGGCGCCAGCGTCAACAGCTTCTTCGGCATCACCACCATGGTGATCTCGATCCCGACGGGCGCCAAGCTCTTCAACTGGCTGTTCACGATGTACCGTGGCCGCATCCGCTACGATCTGCCGATGATGTGGACCGTCGCCTTCATGCTGACTTTCGTGATCGGCGGGATGACGGGCGTGCTGCTGGCCGTGCCGCCGGCGGACTTCGTGCTCCACAACTCGCTGTTCCTTATCGCCCACTTCCACAACGTGATCATCGGCGGCGTCGTGTTCGGCGTGTTCGCGGCGATCAACTACTGGTGGCCCAAGGCCTTCGGCTACAAGCTGAACGAGTTCTGGGGCAAGATCAGCTTCTGGTGCTGGGTGATCGGCTTCTGGCTGGCCTTCATGCCGCTCTACATCCTCGGCCTGATGGGTGTGACGCGCCGCATGCGGGTGTTCGACGATCCGAGCCTGCAAATCTGGTTCGCGATCGCCGGGATCGGCGCCGCGCTGATCGCCGTGGGCATCGCCGCCATGCTGATCCAGTTCGCTGTCAGCATCTGGAAGCGTGACGAACTGCGCGACGAGACGGGCGACCCGTGGGGCGGCCGCACGCTGGAATGGGCGACCAGCTCGCCCCCGCCGGAGTACAACTTCGCCTTTACGCCGGTGATCCACGATATCGATGCGTGGCACGACATGAAGGAACGCGGTGCGCAGCGCCCGCTGGCCGGTTTCCGCGACATCCACATGCCCAGCAACACAGGCGCGGGGATCATCCTGGCCGGTATCAGCCTGGTCTGCGGCTTCGCTCTGGTGTGGCATATCTGGTGGCTTGCGGGCCTCAGCTTCGTCGCGCTGATCGGCGGCGCCATCGCCCATACGTTCAACTACAAGCGCGATTTCCACATCCCGGCCGCCACCGTGGCCGCGACCGAGGAAGCGCGCACCCGCCAGCTGGCCGCCGGAGCCTGATGACATGAGCACAGCAACTCTCACCACTTCGGGCGGTCCGGTCGCGTTCTACGATCTGGACGAACACGCCCACCCCGAAGGCCACAGCACGATGCTGGGCTTCTGGATCTACCTGATGAGCGACTGTCTCATCTTCGCGATCCTGTTCGCCTGCTACGCGGTGCTCGGCGGCAACTATGCCGCCGGGCCCAGCCCGAAGGACCTGTTCGATCTCAATCTGATCGCGCTGAACACGGCCATGCTGCTGTTCTCCTCGATCACTTACGGCTTCGCCATGCTGGCGATGATGCAGAACAAGCTGCGCCAGATGCAGATGTGGCTGGTCGTCACGCTGCTGTTCGGCCTCGCGTTCCTGGGGATCGAACTTTACGAGTTCCATCACCTGATCCACATCGGCGCCACGCCGCAGCGCAGCGCGTTCCTGTCCTCGTTCTTCACGCTGGTCGGCACGCACGGCCTGCACGTGACGTTCGGTTCGATCTGGCTCGTCACGCTGCTGGTGCAGACCAGCCGCCACGGCCTGATCCAGGCCAACAAGCGCCGCCTGATGTGCCTCAGCCTGTTCTGGCACTTCCTCGACGTCATCTGGATCGGCGTCTTCACCTTTGTCTATCTCATGGGAGCGCTGTGATGAGCCAGGACCCCCATCACTCCAACCACGGCCACGATGTTCATCATGGGGCCCATCACGACGACGGCCTGCCGCACGGTTCGATGCGCGACTATGTGACCGGCTTCGTCCTCTCGGTCATCCTCACCGCCATCCCCTTCTGGCTGGTGATGGCCCGCCCGCTCGAAGCCGGGATGACCGCGGCGATCATCGTGGCTTTCGCGGCGGTTCAGATCGTCGTCCACATGGTGTACTTCCTGCACATGAGCCCGAAAAGCGACGACGGTTGGACGATGACCTCGCTGGTCTTCACGATCATCGTGGTCGTCATCATGCTCGCAGGGTCCCTGTGGGTCATGCATCATTTGAACACCAACATGATGCCCATGCCGCATGACGTGAGCCAGTTGCCATGACGCAGGCGCGCCGCCCGCGATCGCCGCGCCTGCGCGCGGTCATCGCCGGGGCGGCGCTGCTTCTGGCCATCGGGCTTGCCGCACTGGGAGTGTGGCAGCTCGAACGGCGCGAATGGAAGCATGCCCTGATCGCCGCCGTTGCGGAACGATCGCACGGCCAACCCATCCCCGCCCCCGGCCCCGCCGCATGGCCCCGAATCACCGCAGAGGGCGATGCCTATCGCCGGGTGGCCGCAACCGGCCATTTCCGCCACGACCGCGAAACGCTGGTTCAGGCCGTGACCGATCATGGCGGCGGTTTCTGGGTTCTGACTCCGCTGGAAACCCCGCGCTTCACCGTGCTTGTCAATCGCGGCTTCGTCCCGCCGGACAAGCGCGATCCCGCCAGTCGCGCGGCGGGCAACGGGGCCGGGCCCGTCACTGTCACCGGCCTGCTGCGCGCGACGGAGCCGGGCGGCGGCTTCCTGCGCGCCAACGATCCGGCGGCGGGCAAATGGTATTCGCGCGATGTGGCGGCCATCGCCGCCGCGCGCGATCTCCCCCATACGGCGCCCTACTTCATCGATGCGGACAAGGCGGCCAATCCCGGCGGCTATCCGGTCGGCGGCCTCACGGTGGTGGCGTTTTCCGACAATCACCTGGTCTATGCCCTGACCTGGTTTGCGCTGGCGTTGCTCGCCTGCTGGAGCGCGTGGTACATCCTCCGCCACCCCGCCTCCGACAGGTAAGCCCTGCCCCATGCCCGCGCCCGAAAGCCATCTTGCCACATTGCTGGAAACCGATGCCGGGGGGCGCAATCTCCGCCTGCTGATGCTGCTGCGCTGGCTGGCGGTCGGCGGCCAGTTGCTGACGATCGAGCTGGTGCACAATTTCATGGGCATTCCGCTGCCGCTCGAACCGATGCTGGCGGCAATCGCCCTGGTCGCGGCGATCAACATCGCGGGCCTGCCGCTGATGCGCCACCGCGCGGCGGTGACCAATGCCGAACTGACCAGCGTCCTCCTCGTCGATGTGGCGGTGCTGACCTGGCAACTGCACTTTTCGGGCGGGCTCGCCAATCCTTTCGCTTCGCTGTTCCTGCTGCAGGTGGCGCTGGGGGCGATCCTGCTCAAGCCGATTTCCTCGTGGTGCATTCTCGCCGCCGCGTTGTGCGCCATGGGCGTGCTGACCGTCGAGCCGGTGCCGCTGGCTCTGCCCGAACCCTACCGCTCCGATCCGCTGGCGCTGTATCTCAAGGGCAGCCTCGTCTGCTTCCTGCTGATCGCGGTGCTGCTGGTGGTGTTCCTCACCCGGGTGAACCGCAATCTGCGCACCAGCGATGCCGCGCTCGCCGCCGCGCGCCAGCGGGCCGCGGAAGAAGACCATATCGTGCGCATGGGCCTGCTCGCTTCGGGCGCGGCACACGAACTGGGCACGCCGCTCTCTTCGCTTTCGGTGCTGATCGGCGACTGGCGGCACCTGCCGCAACTGGCCCGCGACACCGAATTGCAGGAGGATCTGGCCGACATGGATGCCGCGGTGCAGCGGTGCAAGACGATCGTCAGCGGTATTCTGATGTCGGCGGGCGAAGCGCGCGGCGTCGCCCCGGAAGTGACCACGATGCGCGCCTTTCTCGATGGCATCGTCGGCGATTGCCGCACGGCCTGGCGCAATGTGACGCTGGATTACGATGACCGTTTCGGCGCGGACATTCCCATCGTGGCCGATCCCGCGCTGCGGCAGGTGATCGGCAATGTGATCGACAACGCCGCCGAAGTCTCCCCCGAATGGATCGGCATCCACGCCGCCCGCAAGGACGAGACGCTGATTCTCGAAGTGTCCGATCACGGCCCCGGCTTCGCGCCGGAAATGCTGGAACGTTTCGGGCAACCCTATCGTTCGACCAAGGGGCAGGCCGGGCGCGGGCTCGGGCTGTTCCTGCTGGTCAACGTGCTGCGGCAGATGGGCGGCAAGGCCGAAGCCGAAAACCGCCCCGGCGGCGCCACCGTGCGGCTGCATCTGCCGCTTGCCACTCTCGCCTATGAAGGAGCGTCCAAGCGATGAACGGCGAACGCCAACTGGTGATCGTGGAAGACGATGCGGCTTTTGCCCGCACGCTTTCCCGTTCGTTCGAACGGCGCGGCTATGCCGTTCTTTCCGCCGACAGCCACGAGGCGCTGCTTGCGCTTCTGGCCGATCATTCGCCCGGTTATGCCGTGGTCGATCTCAAGCTCGGCGGCGCATCGGGTCTTGCCTGCGTGCAGACGCTGCGCGCGCATGACGAGGATATGAAAATCGTCGTGCTGACCGGCTTTGCCAGCATCGCCACGGCGGTGGAGGCGATCAAGCTGGGCGCGTCGCACTATCTCGCCAAGCCGTCCAACACCGACGATATCGAAGCCGCCTTCGCCAGATCCGACGGCAATCCCGATGCCCCGGTCGACGGGCGGCAATCGTCGATCAAGACGCTGGAATGGGAACATATCCACCAGACGCTGGTGGAAACGGATTTCAACATTTCCGAAGCCGCGCGCCGCCTGGGCATGCACCGTCGCACACTGGCGCGCAAACTGGAAAAGCGGCAGCTTAAATAAGCGAAGACAGGAACGGGGCTGGTGGCCGGCTCGCTGTTGCCCGGTCGCCAGCCCCGTTTTCACTGGTTTAGCCGAACAGCTTCTGCGCCGTTTCGGCCACCCGGCGGCCGAGGTAACGGCCGCTTTCCAGCTCGGTTTCGCTCGGCTGGCGGCTGCCGTCGCCATTGGCGATCGTGGTCGCACCATAGGGCGCGCCGCCGACAATCTCATCGTTGCGCATCTGCCCGGCAAAGCCATAGTCGAGGCCGACGACCGTCATGCCGAAATGCAGCAGATTGGTGATGATCGAAAACAGCGTGGTTTCCTGCCCGCCGTGCTGGGTGGCGGTGGACGTGAACGCCGCACCCACTTTGCCGTTGAGCGCGCCGCGCGCCCACAATCCGCCCGCCTGATCGAGGAATGCGGCCATCTGCGAGGACATCCGCCCAAAGCGCGTGCCGGTGCCGACGATGATGCCGTCATACTGTTCCAGTTCGGCCACCGTCGCAATGGGGGCCTGCTGATCGAGCTTGTAATGGCTGGCGCGCGCCACTTCTTCGGGCACGGTTTCGGCAACGCGACGGATATCGACTTCCGCCCCGGCGGCACGGGCCCCTTCGGCAATCGCTTCGGCCATGGTTTCGATGTGGCCGTAGCTCGAATAATACAGAACGAGAATCTTGCTCATCGCGAATGTCCTTCAAAGCATGGAAACAACGGGATTGAGTGACAACATACCCATGCAGGATTGCATTGAAATGCACGATATTGACTATCCGCCATGCGTTATCGCATGATTGACCAATGCAATGGGATGATTTGCAGACTTTCCTCGCCATCGCTCGCGGCGGCACCTTGTCCGCCGCCGCCCGCGCGCTCGGGGTCACGCAGCCGACCATGGGCCGGAGGCTGGCGGCGATGGAACGGCGCATGGGCGCGCGCCTGTTGCAGCGCCTGCCCAACCGCTATGCCCTGACCGCGCTGGGCGAAAGCGTGCTGGCCAATGCCGAACGGATCGAAGCCGAAGCACTGGCCGCGGAGCGGACTATCGTCGGCCGCGATGTGGCGCTGGCGGGGCTTGTCCGGTTGACCACGGTGGACACGCTGGCCGACCGTATCGTGGCCCCGGCACTGGCCCGCCTGCAATGCGTGCATCCGGGGATCGTCGTGGAGCTGGTGCCCGATATGCGAACGCTCAGCCTCTCGAAGCGAGAGGCGGATATCGCCTTGCGTATGAGCCGGTTCGAAGGGCACGAGATCATTGCCCGCAAGGCCGGTTCGCTTGCGCTGGGCATCTACGCCACCGCCGACTGGGCGGCCCGGCAGGAAGGCCGCCAGGCGCGGCTGATCACCGTTCTCGATGATCAGGAACACCTGCCCGAAGCCAAGTGGCTGCGCGAACGCTATCCCGAAGCGCAGGCAAGCTTTCGTTCCAACAGCCGCGAAGTCATGCTGAGCGCGGCGGCAAGCGGGGCCGGCATCGCCGCCCTGCCCCGGTTCCGGGCTGATGAGGAAGCCAATCTGGTCTATCTCAACACCGACACGCCCGATCTGGTGCGCGATGTCTGGCTGGGGGTCCATGCCGATATGCGCCACATGCCGCGCGTGCGGGCGGTGATGGATGCCATCCTGGCGCAGTTCAACGCTATGGCAAGCGTGATGCGGCCTGCGGAGCCGAAGAGTATCGGCCACTAGAGGCGTGTTCCGGCGGCTCTAGGCGACCTGCGTGGCCGAACGTTCGGCCGGGCCCGGCATGAATGGCTGATCGTGCACCAGCGCGGGCACATCGGCAGCGGCCAGCGCGCTGGAATAAAGGTAGCCTTGCCCGGTATCGCAGCCGACGCCGATCAGGTGCGCTTCCTGATCGCGCGTTTCGATCCCTTCGGCGACCACTTCCATGCCCAGGCAATGCCCCAGATTGATCACGGCCGAACAGATTGCGGCGGTATCGGCATTGCTGCCGATCTGATCGATAAAGGAGCGGTCGATCTTGAGCAGGTCGACCGGATACTGGTTAAGATGCGAGAGCGAGGCATAGCCGGTGCCGAAATCGTCCAGCGCGATGCGAATGCCGTTCTCGCTCAGCAGTTCCAGCGCTTCCTCGACATGCTCGGAACCTCGGCCGAGGAACGCGGTTTCGGTCACTTCGATCTGGATCGCGGAAGTGGGCACTCCCTTCGCTTTCAACTGACTCAGCAGATTTTCCGCGAAAGCGCCGCTGCGGAAATCGACCGCCGCGACATTGATCGCCACATGGCCGAAAGGCACATCCGCCGCGATCCAGGCGCTGACATCATCGAGCACCTTTTCCAGCATCCGCTGGCCCAGCACATGGCCGATCCGGGGATCTTCGAACGCCGCGCCGAGCGCCCGGGGCGCACAGATTTCGCCATCGGCATTGCGCCAGCGCAGCAGCGCCTCGAAACCGTTCACCTGCCCGGTGCCCAGCGATATCTTGGGCTGGTAATAGGGTTCGATACTGTCCATCTGCAAGGCCTGCCGCGCGGCGGCGATCATGCCCTGATGCCGTTCGACTTCCACCATCATGGCCGGTTCGAACACTTTGATCTGCGCGCGACCGGCGGCCTTCGCCGCGTAGAGCGCGATATCGGCCGCCTTGAAGATTTCCGCACGGGTGGTCCCGTCACGGGGAATGAAGCTGGCGCCGACACTGGCGCTGCATTCCAGCAGGCGGCCTTCGTAATTGAACGGCCGGCGCAATTGCGAAAAAATCCGGCGAACTTTCGCATCCACCTGATCCTCGCTGTCGACCGGCAGAATGATGGCGAATTCATCGCCGCCCGTCCGGGCGATGAGATCGCTCTCAGCCAGTGCCGCCTTGAGCCGGGCTGCAAACGTGGTCAGCAAGGCATCGCCCGCGTCGTGGCCCATCGTGTCGTTGATGATTTTGAAATTGTCGACATCGAGCAACAGCAGCGCGCCGACCATCTCCTTGTCCGCCCGTTCGAGCACGCTGTCGAGCCGTTCCTGCAGCAGCGGGCGATTGGGCAGGCCGGTCAGCGCATCGTGATGCGCCATCCACAAGGCCTTTTCTTCTGACAGCTTCTGATGGGTGATATCGCGCGCCACCACCACGGTGCGCCCCGATCCGTCGGCGATCATGTTGGCGATCACTTCGAACCAGTGCGACCGGCCATCGGCGTCTTTGTCGCACAGGGTAAAGCTGCCTGTCTGGCCGGTGCGGACCCGCGCCAGCACTTTTTTCCCCATCGCGCGGTGTTCCGGGCGCCACCGCTCCAGCCAATCGTCCTGCGGCGCTGGCCACGACGAGGCCAGCGGCGAATAGGGGCTGTTGCTGAACACCACTTCGCATTCGCGGTTGAGCAACAGGGTATAGTCCGGGCTGAACTGGAGAATGGTGCGGTTGAAGGATTCGCTGAGTTTCAGGTCGGTCAGCGCGATCATGCGCGAAATCAGCATCTTGTGCAGCGCGAAGGTGGCCGCGAAAATTACCGCCATGTAGATCGGCAACTGGATGCTGATCACTTTCATCACCGGCTCGGCGGCCAGCCATCCCGCCAGCGCGCAGGGCGTCAGCGCCAGGCAGACCATCAGCGCCGCCAGGCGCGGCGTGCCGAAATTGCGCAGGCAGATGCCGCAGACCATCGCCGAAGCCGAAAGGCAGACGATTGTGGTCATCACCCAGTCGCCGATCATCACGCAGATGAACGCGCCATAGCCGATCGAGCCCGCCCAGAGGCAGGACAGGAACGCAAACAGCAGACTGAATGGCGGCGTGCGCCCGGCGGCGATAGCCCGGCGGCCGATCATCAAAGTGCCCAGCCGGACGATCCCCAGGCAGATTTCGAACAGCAGCCAGCCAATGAACGGCGCCGTGGGATACCGCCAGGCGGCGATGCCCGCCACCGCGATGGTGTTGAACACCCCGCCCAGGAAAATGGGCGTCGAAGCGAACAGGCCGCCCCGCAACGCATCGGAAACGTCAAGCGGCATCCTGACCCGTGAGCCAAGCAACCAGTCCGTCAATCTATTCAGCGGTGTACGCCCGGCGTTCATTCCAACCACAACCTGTTATCGGTTCAGTCTGCCTAGCGCGAAATCCTTAACAAGAAGAAGACGCTTAGCACGCATCGTCTCGCGAGAACAGCGCCTGCCGGCCTACCGCGAACTATGCACTCGGGTACACGAAAGCCTTTACCCACCCGGCTATGCCCCTTACGAAACCGGCGGGGAGCGATCAAAGCGGCCAGACAAGGCCATGTTCCCGCATCGAACCATTTTCTGCCCGGAGAGGCCAGCATGTACCCTTCAGTCCAGTTCCTGATCAACGGCGTTTGGCGCGATGGCAACGGCCATGGCGAACCCATTCTCAACCCGGCAACGGGTGCTTCGCTGGGCGATTGTCCGTTCGCAACCGAAGCCGTTCTGGACGAAGCGCTGGCCGCCGCCGAAGCGGCCTTCAAGACCTGGCGCAAGACCATTCCGCTCGAACGCGCGCGGATCATGCGCAAGGCGGCCGATCTCGTGCGCGAACGGATCGAGCAGATCGCCCCGATCCTGACTCTCGAACAGGGCAAGCCGGTTGCCGAAAGCCGTGTCGAACTGACTTACGCCGCCGATATCGTCGAATGGTATGGGGAAGAGTGCAAGCGCAGCTATGGCCGCATCGTCCCCAGCCGCAATCCGGACGTGCGCCAGTTGGTCACGCACGAACCGGTCGGCGTGGTCGCCGCGTTCTCCCCATGGAATTTCCCGGCGGTGACGCCGATCCGCAAAATGGCGGGGGCGATTGCGGCAGGCTGTTCGATCATTATCAAACCGTCCGAAGAAACCCCTGCCACCTGCGCCGAACTGGCCCGATGCTTCGTCGACGCAGGCGTTCCGGCGGGCGTGCTGAACGTGGTTTACGGCCAGCCCGCGTTCGTGTCGGAATACCTGATGCGCGCCGAAGCGGTGCGCAAGGTATCCTTCACCGGATCGGTCCCCGTCGGCAAGCTGCTGATCAGACAAGCGGCGGAAACGCTGAAGCGGACCACGATGGAACTGGGTGGCCATTCGCCGGTGATCGTGTTCGACGATGCCGATATCGATCAGGCCGCGCAAACCCTGGTGGCAGGCAAGTTCCGCAACGCCGGGCAGGTCTGCGTCGCCCCCACGCGGTTCTATGTCCAGCAGGATTCCTATGAACGGTTCGTGTCGCGCTTTGCCGAACTGACTGCCGCGATCAAGGTCGGCCCGGGAATTGAACCCGACAGCCAGATGGGCCCGCTGGCCAGCGCGCGCCGGGTGGAAGCCATCGAAGGCTTCGTGCGCGATGCCCGCGAGGCGGGGGGCACAGTGGTGACCGGCGGTGAGAAGATCGGCAACCAGGGCTTCTTCTTCCAGCCGACCGTGATCCGCGACGTGCCCGACACCGCCCGCGTGATGACCGAGGAACCTTTCGGCCCGATTGCCCCCATCGTTCCGTTCAAAAGCTTCGATGAAGTGGTGGAACGCGCCAATTCGCTCCAACTCGGCCTCGCCTCCTACGCGTTCACCTCGTCCGCGCGGACGGGCCATGCCATTTCCGAAGCCATCGAAGCGGGCATGGTGGGCGTCAATTCGCTGGCCATCTCCACCCCGGAAACCCCTTTCGGCGGGATCAAGCACAGCGGCCATGGCCACGAAGGCGGAATCGAAGGGCTGGAGGCGTTCACCAATCTCAAATTCATCGCGGCGGGCTGAACCGGCGCGATTTGCCCACCTCCTTATGGCACGATGCGGTCAGGGTTTCCGCATCGTGCCATAAAAGCAGGCCGCCCACTTGCACCGCCACCGGGCGTGTGATCCCCTTCCATCGAGATTGGGATCGTCCCTCCACAGGGAAGGTGAGCGGTGATGACAAACGGACTGGCGAAGGAATGGAGCGCGTTCTGCAACCGGCTGGCCGAAGCCGGGGCAGTGCTGGAGCGCGCATCCGCACCCAAAGCCCCACTCGATCAGGCGGAAGGGCTGCGGTATCTCACCCGGCTGACCCGGGCCGCGTTCCTGTCGATCATCGAAGGAGGCGATGCGGATTTTCCCCGCTTCTACCGCCTGACCAGCGACACGCTGAAAATCGGCGGGGACAATCCCGACAATCTCTATCTCAACGCCACCATTAGGGCGGACCGGACCTATGTCCTGCACGGGCAGCGCGGGACGGTGTCCTACCTCAGCTTCGGGACCAAGGCCAACCGCTTCGCCATCGACGGGGGCATGGCTTCCACCGGAGAGCTGGAGGACGCGGCGATGGACATCGCACCCGATGGCAGCTTCGCGATCACGGTCAGCCAGCAGAAGCCGGCGCAGGGCAACTGGCTGCCGATGCAGGCCGACAGTTCGATGCTGCTGGTGCGGCAGACGTTTCTGGATCGCGGGGGGGCGGAAAGCCCGGCCCGGTTGACGATCGAATGCCTCGACCGCCCGGCTCGCCCCGCCCCCGCCGATCCCGCGATGATGGACCGTTCGTTGACGGCGGCCGCCGCCTTCGTGACTCAAACCGCCCGGGCCTTCGCGGGATGGAGCGAAATGTTCATGGCCCGGCCCAACGAACTGCTGCCATGGGACCAGACCATTTTTCAGAACGTGGGCGGCGATCCCAATATCCATTATCTGCACGGCTACTGGCGGTTACAGCCCGGCGAAGCCTGGTTGATCGAAACCGAAGTGCCCGAATGCCGGTTCTGGAATTTCGTCTTGCAGAACTGGTGGATGGAATCGGCCGATTACACGTTCATCCCTCACGCCTGGCTGACCAAGCATCGCGCCCGGATCGGGGATGATGGCCTGCTGCGCATCGTTGTCGCACCCAGCGATCCCGGCGCCCCCTACAACTGGATCGATACCACCGGCCACGCCAGCGGCACTGCGCTGCTGCGCTGGATCAGCACGAAACATCACCCCATCCCGCGTTGCCGCGTCGTACCGCTGGACAGCCTCCGCGCTTGACCGGGCGCGCGCATCGCCCAATGATCGCCAGCATGAAAGCCACCGCCGCTTCGCAGGGCCGCACCTCTGCATCGCCCCTCGCCCCATCGCAGCACACCGCCGCATGATCCCGGCAACAGGCCCCGCCGCCATAGCCGCCGGAACGGGCGAAAAACTCACGCGCGAACAGTTCATCACGCTGGCCATGCTGGCGGTGGTGGTGATGTTCGAAGGGTTCGACATCAGCGCCACCAGCGTGGTCCTGCCGTACCTGAGCAAGGAATTCAGCACGCCGACCGAGCGGCTGGGCGATGCGCTGGCCGTGATCGCGCTGGGATCGATGGCGGCCTGGATGCTGCTGCGCCTGGCCGACCGTTTCGGCCGCCGCCCGCTCCTGCTGCTGGCGGCGGCGGGTTTTTCGCTCGGTTCGCTGGCGACCGTGCTGACGTGGAACATCGCGTCCTACACCGCGATCCAGTTCGTCACCCGGGCGCTGCTCGTGGGGCAGGTGGCGCTGGCCTATCTCATCGTCAGCGAATCCCTGCCCGCGCACTTGCGCGGCCGGGCAAACGGCATGCTCGGCGCGATGGGCAGCTTCGGCGCGGCCCTGCCGTTCCTCGCCATCGGCCCTGCGCTGGAAAGCCCGCTCGGCTGGCGGATGCTGTTCGTGATCGGCGCGGCGCCCCTGTTGATGATGCCGCTGCTGCTGTGGCGCCTGCGCGAAACGCCGATCTGGCTGGCCGTGCGCGGACGCGGGCTGGCGCGGCCATCGGCTCTCGCGGAATTGCGGCTGTTGCTGGCCCCGCACCTGCGTATGCGCTTCTTCGCGATGAGCGCGCTGTGGTTCATCGTCAACTTCGCCAGTTCGGTCGGCGGGCTGTTCTTCACGCTCTACGTGGTCAAGGAACGTCACTGGCCGGCCAGTGACCTCGCCGCGATCGCTCCGCTCGGTCTGGTCGGGGCCTTTGTCGGATATATGGGGGCGGGCCTGCTGTCCGATGCCATAGGGCGGCGCTGGACGGTGAGCCTGTTTGCCGGACTGCTCGGCCTGCTGACGGTGAGTTGTTATGCCTCCACCGGATGGCACGCGATCACCGCGTCATTCGTCGGGCTGCAGACGATGCTGGGCGTCTGGACAGTCGCCTACACGTTGAACAGCGAACTGTTCCCCACCGAATTGCGCGGCGCGGCGAATGGCTGGTGCAACAATCTGATCGGCCGCTGGGGCGTGGTGATCGCCCCGGCGGTGATGGGCAATCTCGGCGCGCAACTGGGCGGTATCGGCCCCGCCGCCACCGCGCTGGCCGCGGTGGCATGGCTGGCGATCCCATTGGTGCTGTTCCTGATCCCCGAAACGCGGGGGCAGCAGCTCGATCAGCCCACCGGCTGACGGCGACCGCCCTTCCCCCGCGCCCGGCCGCGCCAGGAGCGAATCCTTTTCCACTGCTTGCGCAGCCCGCGTGCCGCCAGCGGATCGAGAAACCCCTCGGCATGTTCGGGGTCGAGCAGTTCGTTCTCGGCAATGAACGCGTCGAAGGGGCCGGGTTTGACCAGATCGAGCAGGTCCAGCGTCTTGCCTCCGCTCCGCAGCGCTTCGATCGTGGCGACGAGAGAGCCGCGTTCCGCGAAAGCGGCGGCGAAGGCCTCTTGCTCCACGCCCAGATGTTCGGCCAGCAGACGGTTGCGAATACGGGCGATTTCCTGCGGCGTATCGCGGTTGCCCGCCAGCCCGGCATCGATCACCACATCGCATTCGCTGTCGAGCCCGAGCGAACGGTTGTTGAGATTGGACGATCCCACCCGCAGCAGCCGATCATCGACAATCGACACTTTGGCGTGAACGTAGATATCCGTGCCGCCATCGGTGACCGGCACATAGATGCGGAAGCGGTTCAGCCGGTCCACTTTGGCGATGGCCCTGGCCAGTTGCACCCGCGCCGCGTCCATCGCCATCTGCTCCAGCCAGCCATCGGCCTGGCGCGGCATGACCATCACGATCTCGGGCGGATCGGCCTCCTCCATCCGATTGGCGATGGCCGCCGCCACTTTGGCCGAGGTGAAATACTGATTTTCGAAATAGATGAAGCGGCGGGCGGCGGCGATCATGTCTAGATAGAGCGCTTCGATCTCGCGCACTTCCTCCACATCGCGATACGGTGCCCGCGTGCGCGCAATCGCCACTTGGACGTTCTCGAACTGGGCGGGCAGATCGTCGGGCCACAGCCGTTCGCTCGCCTGCGGCAGGGGCAGAAGCTGGCCGTTGGTCGCCACATGCCAGCGGTCCCGCCCGAGATCGGCCAAGGCCCCGGCCACATCGCCCGTCAGCAGCATCGTCGCATCGTGCCAGGGCATATACGGCTTGCCGCCGGGCAGGCGGCGGCCCGGCTCGTTATCCCGGTGTTGCGGCGTGTCCCAGCGCCCGGTGGAAATATCGATCCCGCCGCACACCGCGAATTGCTCGTCGATCACCACGATTTTCTGGTGATGGCTGCATCCCGGCGGATGGGCGCTGTCCAGCCGGAAATCGATCGCCCTGGTGCGCGACCAGCGCAGGAGGAACCAGACCGCTCTGGGATGGAGGAACTGCTTCAGCGCGCCGAAATTCCATTTGAGAATGTCGATTTCACGCGCGGGATTGCTTTTCGCCAGCCGGAGGAAGAAGTGTCCCAGCGTTTCGGACCGTTTCCCGTTTTTCTGTTCGAGACAGATTCGCGTGTCGAAATCCCAGCCGAGTATGAGGATACGCTGGCGCGCCTTGTCCATCGCTTCATGGATCAGGTGGTAATAATCCGCCGCATCCACCACCACGCTGGCGCGCTCGGCCCGTTCGATCCGCCAGCAGTTCCGCCCTTCCGCGACGATCGGCTGCACCGTGCCCTCAGGTGTTTCAGCTACCGGCCCGTCTGTCATGCGCCCCGAACCCCGCTATGCCTTTGCTTCCGCTCTCATCGAACCGCGTGCCATTTGTGTCCGGCCAGCCGTTCTGCCCAGAGGATATCCCCGTGCGGCAAACGCAGGCAGAACGCGCATCGCCCTACTCCTCCCTGCTTCACCCGTCGGCCACCGGTTTCTTCAGGATAAGATAGCGGTAAACCCCCACACAGTTGATGATAAGCAGGGCGATATTCTGCCAGCCGATCCCCGCACTGTCCGGTTGCAGGAATCCCCATGCAATCAGGACAATGCTGCCGAACACGAACAGGACAAAGCCGAAGCCCGTCCACCGTCTGCCGAGATTGAGGGATACGATAAGCGCCGCCACAGTCGACAGGAAGGCCCCCAGATATTGCAACGCGCTGATTGTGGACGAAAGCATCAGGCATCCCTACGCAAGAAACGCCGCCCGGTTCCCCGCGCCAGCAAAAACAAGCGCGGCACTGCCCCCACTATCGCACCGGAGGCCTCCAGGGTGCCCCGGCGCGCCGCGCAAGAGCATCAGAGCGTCGCCGTCCTGCCGGTCGGCGTCAGCACCACCACCGGGATGCGCCTGCTGGTGGCGGCTTCATAATCCGTATAGGGCGGATAGATATCGACCATTCCGGCCCAGATCCGCGCGCGTTCCTCCCCTTCGGCCACGCGCCAGCTTCCGGTGAAATGATCCTCCGCCACCTGGAAGGCCACCTCGTCCGCCGCCTCCATGTTGAGGAACCAGCCCGGATGGCTGGGCGCACCGCCTTTCGAAGCGATGATCGCGTAATCCTCACCGAACTTGCCGTAGATCAGCGGCACGATCGAAACCTTGCCCGATTTGCGCCCCACCGTCTTGAGCAGCAGCGTCTGCGTCGGCCCTTTGCCGCCCAGCCCGCTGAAATCCACGTAGTGCCCTTCGCGCCCATCGGTTTCCAGATAAGTGCGAATATGTTCGGCGTACCAATCGACGTTATCCGCGGTGGCCTTGATCATGCGTGTCACTCCCAATCCGATATGCCCGATGTTGTGCCCGCCTCGCCCGGCCTCCGCAAGGGAGACCGCCATGGCGCTTGGGTCTTAAGCCTTAGGCGACCGCCACACAGCCAGCGTCGCTTCACGGTCCGCCACCGGCCTGCCCGCCTGCTCGGCCAGCCGGAGCGCGGCCCGAATCTGGTCCTCGTTGGTCGGCTTGTCCACTGGATCGAAATGGCTTTCGAGACCGATCTGGAGATGGCCGCCCCGTTCGATGGCCATTTCGGGCAGCTCCGTCCTGAACAGATCGCCGCCCCAGACGGAAACGGTCCACGGCAGGTCCGTCCCCTCCAGCATATCGAGATAGGCCAGCAGTGCATGGCGCGTGGGCGGCAGGCCGAAACTGGGGCTGGCCTGGGTGGACAAGCCGTAAGGTCCGCCGAAATAGAGGTTGACCACCGCCCCTTGCGGCAGTGTGCCCGCCGCATGATAGGCCAGCACCGTGCGCAGATAGCCGGGCTCGTAGATCGCTATCTGCGGCCCCAGCTTCCATGCGGCGAGCTGCGCGAAATTGGCCCGGATCTGCTCGTAACTGTTGGTGTAGTAACCGCCCATCGGAATGCCTTCCGCATCGAGAGCGGAAAAGCCGACCGAGCCCGGATCGCAGCAGGCGAACTCCAGCCCGATCGCCTCATCGATGATCCGAACATGGTCGAGATCGTCGCAGCCGTCGCGGGTCAGCGTCGGATACCACAGCGCGCCGGGCCGCTCCGCCCGGATGCGCCGCCACGCCGCCAGATAATCGTCAGCCGCCGCCTGCCCCTTCAGCGCGGTGCTCGCATTGTGGCAGTGAATGATCGAGGCCCCGGCATCGTAGCAGGACAGCGCCGTTGCCACGATTTCATCGGGCCCGATGGGAACATGGGGGTTGGCGCTTTTCGAACGCTCGCCATTGATCGAAACCGCCACCACCAGCGGCCGCCCCTTCATATTCGCCTCTCCTGCCACCTCATGCTCCCCATCATTCTGTTTTCTCTGCCCGCATTCAGCCGCGATTGGCGCAATGAATCAAGCCATGCCTGAGCGCGCGGGAAGTTACGCCCTTTGGGGGGAGCCGTTGCCATGGTGCTGATCGAGAGAAAACCGCAGGCCCACGGCGTGAAACCCGGCGTGCTCTTGGCGATTTCGTTGAAAACCTTCCGGATTCTTCCAGAAGGAAAAAATGGTGCCCAGAAGAGGACTCGAACCTCCACGCCCTTGCGAGCGCCGCCACCTGAAGACGGTGCGTCTACCAATTCCGCCATCTGGGCACGGACCGCACAGGCTTCGAAAAAGGCGCTGTGCAGCGGGTAGGTGGGCGCCACTAGCCAACGCCCCGGGGGCTGTCAACGCCTCTCTTGCAGGAAGGCGAAACAAATTGCGCGCTCCCTTGCGATGTGCCCCGCCTTGCGGCATGGCGAGCCGCAGAACGGCATTCTTTTACACAGGTTGGACCTGCATACTATGGCACATTCCGATCCGCTGGATGGCAAATTGGTGCTGCTGCTGGGCGGCAGCGGCATGCTGGGCACGCATGTCGCGCAGGAACTGCTGGCGCGCGGCGCGCGGTTGCGCGTGGCTTCGCGCCATCCCAAACGCGGCTTCAATCTGCGCCCGCTGGCCAATCTCGGCCAGATCCAGTTCGTCGGCTGCGACGTTACCAAGCCGCACACCATCGCCCCGGTCGTGGCCGGGGCGGATGCCGTGGTCTATCTGGTGGGCGCGTTCACTGGCGATCTCGACGCGGTGCACGTGCGCGGCGCCGAAGCATGCGCGCTGGCTGCGCGGAACGCCGGGGCGAGCGCTTTCGTCCATATATCGGCGCTGGGCGCCGATGCCGAATCGCCTGTCGCCTACGCCCGGACGAAAGCCGCCGGCGAAGCGGCGGTGCGCGCGGCCTTCCCCACGGCGACGATTCTGCGCCCGGCGATTCTGGCGGGGGACGACGACCAGTTCATCAACAAGTTCGCCGGGCTGATCGCCAGCCTGCCGGTGATCCCGATTTTCGCCCCGCATGCGAAGCTCCAGCCGCTGTTCATCGACGACGCGGCGCAGGCCGTGGCGCAGGCATTGGCCGATCCCGCCGCGCATGGCGGCAAGACTTACGAGATCGCCGGGCCCGAAGCGATTGAGGTGGCCACGCTCAACCGCCGGATCGCCGCCGCGCAGGAGCGTGAGCGGACATTCATCGAACTGTCCGACGGCCTTGCCGGCGTGCTGGCCGCGCTACCCGGCATCCCGATCAGCCGCGACCAGTTGAAGCTGCTGCGGGCCGGCAGCGTGCCTTCGGGGCAGGAACCGGGGATCGAAGCGCTGGGCATCACGCCCCGCCCGCTGTCGCTGTTCCTCGACCGCTGGATGGTCCGCTATCGCAAGCTCGGCCGCTTCGGCGCGGCCCCCAAGACGGTGGCCTGAGGGAAACCTCGGGCCCTTCTCTCAGGCTCCGTCGGTCTCACCGCTGCCGAGCGGTTCCACCAGCAGCACCGCCCCATCGCTGCCGACGATGCGCACGCGCGTGCCCGGCGCGGTGTCCGGCCCACGGGCGATCCATTCGCTGTCGCCATGATGGATGCGGCCGCTGCCACCGACGATAGCCTGCGTCACCACCGCCGTTTCCCCCGTCAGCCGCGCACCCCGCCGATTCATCTTGGGATCGGCCTCCGCCACCGGATTGGCGCGCAGATACGTGCGGCCGGTAAACACCGCCACGATCGCCAGCACGGCAAACAGCACGATCTGCACCGGCAGGCCGATCGGCAGCAGCCAGGCGGCAATCCCGGTAATCAGCGCCGCCCCGGCCAGCCAGATCAGGAACAACCCCGGCAGCGCCATTTCGGCGGAGGCGAGGATCAGGCCGATCGCCAGCCAGACCCAGTGTGCGTCCAGATTGTTCAGCGCCTCCATCACTGCCCGCCCGCCGAAGGCGGCACGCTGGGCCGCGGCATGACCGGCGGACGCGGGGTATCGGCGCTCCGGCCCCTGCCGCCGCCGCCAGCATTGCCGCCACCCCCGCCATTCCCATCGCCCAGCGCATCCTTCACCAGTTCGCCGATACCGCCCAGCGTGCCGATGAGATTGGACGCTTCCACCGGGAACAGGATGGTCTTGGCATTGGGCGAGGTCGCGAATTGCGAAACCGCCTCGGTGTATTTCTGCGCCACGAAGTAATTGATCGCCTGGCTGCCCGATTCGGCGATGGCGGCGCTGACCATCTGCGTTGCGCGCGCTTCGGCCTCGGCTTCGCGCTCACGCGCCTCGGCGTCGCGGAAAGCGGCTTCGCGGCGGCCTTCGGCAGAGAGAATCTGCGATTGCTTGTCGCCTTCGGCGCGCAGGATTTCCGCCGCCCGCAGGCCTTCCGCTTCCAGAATCTGCGCGCGCTTTTCACGCTCCGCCTTCATCTGCCGGGCCATGGCGTTGGAAATGTCCGCCGGCGGGCGGATATCCTTGATTTCGACGCGGGTGATTTTCACCCCCCACGGCGACGTGGCATGATCGACCACCGAGAGCAGACGGGCGTTGATCTCGTCCCGCTTGGACAGAGTCTCGTCCAGATCCATCGAGCCCATCACCGTGCGCAGGTTGGTGGTGGTGAGCTGCATGATCGCATTGTAGAGGTTCGACACCTCGTAAGCCGCCTTGCCCGCATCCAGCACCTGGAAGAACACCACCGCATCCACACCGACCATGGCGTTGTCGCGGGTGATGATTTCCTGCCCCGGAATATCCAGCACCTGCTCCATCATGTTCACTTTCTGGCCCACGCGGTCGATGAACGGGATGATGAGATGCAGCCCCGGTTCGGCGGCGAGCGTGAATTTGCCCAGCCGTTCGATCGTATAGACATACCCCTGGCGGACGACACGAACGCCCATCAGCAGGAAAATCACCACCAGAACCACAAGCGCGATCAGAAAACTGCCCATCTGCCTCTCTCTTTCCACTGCCGGACAAGACATCGTAACCCGGCAAGTCCCTGCCGGGAACCGAAATCGGCCCTTCGCCCGCAGGACTGGCCCGGTTGACACAGAACGGCCCGAAAGTGCGCCCGGTTTCTCGCCCGACGATGCGCCGCCCGCCATCCGGCAGGGCCTGCCTTCCACCCTTTCGGATAGGGGAAAAGCCCGGTTTTCCGAGGATGATGCCCCTTCCCACCCCGCGCGTGCAGGCCCGCCCCTCTCCAGGCGCCTGCTGCGGGCCGGGCGATGGGTGTGACTTTTCGCAGCGGTATCCTGTTACCGCCTGCCCGCCCCGCTTCATCCCGGGGATTGCTGGCTGCGGCGGCACAAGGAGCGATGCGGCGTCTCATGCCGCAGGTTAAGCCAGATTTGGCGCGTGTAGGAAAGTTTGACGGACCGTGCCCCTGGGGCTGGGGGGTGCGCGTCCTTCGACAGGCTCAGGACGAACGGATATGGAGGGATGTTACCTCCGCTCCATCCCGAATACCGGCTATCCCCCCACCCCGCTCATCTTGAGTCTGTCGAAGGACACGCGGGGCGGAAGGCCCCCGCCGAAATCACCGCCGCGAAAGCGCGGTTTCGCTTTCAGCCAGCAGTTCGGCGATGATGTCGGCCACCGGCTCTTCCTTGCTGACCATGCCGACCGACTGGCCCGCCATCAGCGAGCCGTTCTCCACATCGCCATCGATCACCGCGCGGCGCAGCGCGCCGGCCCAGTAATGTTCGATCCGCAGCTGCGCCTCGCCCATTTCCACCTGGCCGTCGTCCAGCAATTGCGCCACTTCGCGCTGCTTGGCGGTGAATTCCTCGGTGCCCTTGTTCTTGAGCGCGCGCACCGGGATCACCGGCAGGCGCGGATCGACTTGCACGCTGGCCACCGCGTCGCGCGCGTTGGCGCGGAAAAACGCCTGCTTGAATGCCGGATGGGCGATGCTTTCGGTGGCGCAGGCGAACCGCGTGCCGAGCTGGACCCCGGCCGCGCCCATTTCGAGATAGCCCGCGATCGCCTCGCCCCGGCCGATCCCCCCGGCGACGAACACCAGATGCTCCTCCGCCAGCGCGGGCAGGAATTCCTGCGCCAGCACGCTGGTGGCGACCGGGCCGATATGGCCGCCCGCTTCCATCCCTTCGATCACCAGCGCATCGCCGCCCGAGCGCAGCAGTTTCTTCGCCAGCGCCAGCGTGGGCGCGAACACGATCACTTTGGCCCCGAACGCCTTGATCGCTTCCACGCTGCCTTTGGGCGGAATGCCGCCGGCCAGCACCACATGGCCGACCCCGTGCTTCGCGCAGACTTCGATCAGATCGAACAATTGCGGGTGCATGGTGATGAGATTGACGCCGAACGGCTTGCCCGTCAGCGCCTTGGTCCCGGCGATTTCGGCATCGAGCAGTTCGGGCGTCATCGCCCCGCAGGCGATCACGCCGAAGCCCCCGGCGTTGGAGATCGCCGCCACCAGATTGCGTTCCGACACCCAGCTCATCGCCCCGCAGAGAATGGCATGTTCGCTGCCGAGGAATGCGGCGCCGCGCGCCATGAGGTGGGTTGTCTTGGGAAAGGCGCTCATTCTGGCTCCGGTGGTCATGAAATCGGTCGGCACGCGCCTTAAAGCGCTGTCTGCCAGCCGACAAGCCGCAACAACCGGGAGAAATGGCAGCAACAGCGCAAGTTAAATCACCTCGTCGATTAGACTTACGATTTTAATTTGTTTAGTCGATTATGGATATCCGGATAGAAAAATGTACCGTCACCATTCACGAGGAGAGAGACAATGGACCGATCGCATCCCGACGCAGGCAAATGCCCCGTTTCGCATCTGACCACCGCTTTCGGCGCCCCGGTGCCGGACAATCAGGACAGCCTCACCGCCGGGCCGCGCGGCCCCTTGCTCGCCCAGGATGTGTGGCTGAACGAGAAGCTGGCCAATTTCGTGCGCGAAGTGATCCCCGAACGGCGCATGCACGCCAAGGGATCGGGCGCGTTCGGCACGTTCACGGTGACGAACGACATCACCCGCTACACCCGCGCGAAAATCTTTTCCGAAGTCGGCAAGAAGACCGAAATGTTCGCCCGTTTCACCACCGTGGCCGGGGAACGCGGCGCGGCGGATGCCGAACGCGACATTCGCGGCTTCGCGCTGAAATTCTATACCGAGGAAGGCAACTGGGACATGGTGGGCAACAACACCCCCGTGTTCTTCCTGCGCGATCCGCGCAAATTCCCCGATCTCAACAAGGCGGTGAAGCGCGATCCGCGCACCAACCTGCGCAGCGCCACCAACAACTGGGATTTCTGGACGCTGCTGCCCGAAGCTTTCCATCAGGTGACGATCGTGATGTCCGACCGGGGCATTCCGAAAAGCTACCGCCACATGCACGGCTTCGGCAGCCACACCTACAGCTTCTGGAACGAAGCCGGGGAACGGTTCTGGGTGAAATTCCACTTCAAGACCCAGCAGGGCATTGAAAACCTGACCGATGCGGAAGCCGCGGCCCTGGTCGGCGGAGACCGGGAATCGCACCAGCGCGACCTCTACGACGCCATCGAACGGGGCGATTTCCCGAAATGGAAAATGTACATTCAGGTCATGCCCGAAGCGGATGCGGAAACCTATCGCTTCCATCCGTTCGATCTCACCAAGGTGTGGTACAAGGCCGATTACCCGCTGATCGAAGTGGGCGAATTCGAACTGAACCGCAATCCGGAGAATTTCTTCGCCGATGTGGAACAGAGCGCGTTTGCCCCGTCCACGGTTCCGCCGGGGATCGGCTTCTCGCCCGACCGCATGCTGCAGGCGCGGCTGTTCAACTACACCGATGCGCAGCGCTATCGCCTGGGGGTGAATTTCCATCAGATTCCGGTGAACGCCGCCCGTTGCCCGGTGATGAGCAACCAGCGCGACGGGGCCGGCCGGGTCGACGGGAATTACGGCAGCCGCCCGCATTACGAGCCGAACAGCTTCGGCCAGTGGGAGGAACAGCCCGAATTCCGCGAACCGCCGCTGAAAATCAACGGCAATGCCGATCACTGGAACTTCCGCGAGGATGACGACGATTACTTCACCCAGCCGCGCAAGCTGTTCCAGCAGATGAGCCCGGAACAGCAGCAGGCGCTGTTCGCCAACACAGCGGCGGCGATGGGCGATGCCCCGGACTTCATCAAGCTCCGGCACATCGGCAACTGCACCCGCTGCGACCCGGCCTATGGCGCGGGCGTGGCGGCGGCGCTCGGCCTGCCTGCCCCGACCGAAGGGGAAGTGCAGGCCCGCGCGATCGAAACCCCGCGCACCCGCTGATCGGCCCCGGATGGCCCCCGCCCACACCGGACGGGGGCCATCTCGTTATGCCGAAAGATAGTTCGATTCGCCGAAATAGGCGTCCATCGCCGCGATCAGCCCATCGGGATTGAAACGCATCACATCCAGCGTTTCCACGCGGAACGGCACACCATTGTTCACCGCATGGACCATCATCGCAGCGGCCCCCAGAGGCCCGGCGATCCGCACCGATCCTTCGAGTTCCAGCCGCATGCCTTCCGCCATCGCGTCGAACGCGGCCTGATACCACGCGCGGATGGCGGCGCGGCCCTGCACCGGCGGCGATGTCACCGGATCGCGCAGCACCGCGTCTTCGGCATAGAGCGCGGCCACCGCATCGGCATCGCCCGCGCTGAACAGGGCGACATAGCGTTCGAACACATCGCGGATATGACCGGCCGAAGGCCCTTCCGCCTGCCCTGCCATCTGCGCTTTGCCCATTTCGGGAATTTCAACCATGTCCTCTCCATCGTAATGCTGCCCGCTAGTGGGCGCAGGCATGGGCGCGGTCAAGGTGGCGCGGCACGCCCTGCCCCGCAGCGAAGACGACGCGCATCACGATTGCGCCACGGCGCGCGCTGCGGCACCATCCCTTCGCAACGATTGGGGAACCCGAAAGATGAAGCACCGCCTCGCCGCTCTGCTGCTGGCGCTCACTCTGCCGCTCGCGGCCACGCCCGCCGCAGCGAAGCCCGCTGCCGCGCCGCTCTGCCTCTCGCTGGAAGACCGGGCGGAAATTGCCGATCTGATGGCGCGCTATGCGCTCTATGCCGATGCGGGCAACGGGGCCGCCTTCGCGGCCACGTTCACCGCCGAAGGGCAGTTGATCGTTCGCGGCCAGCCGGTGCGCGGGCAAAGCGCGCTGGCCGCGATGATCGACGGGAAGACGGACCGGACTCTGCACCTGCCTTCCGCCCCGGCGCTGGTCAAAGTGGCCGTGGATACGGTGCGGGCCCGTTCGCAGCTGGTCTATATGAAAGACACCGCAGGCGCGGCCACGGGCAGCACCCCCTATGTCGGCTTCGCCGTGTATGAAGACACGATCGTCCACACGCCCCAGGGCTGGAAATTCGCGGAGCGGCGCGCGGCCGAAACTCAGCCGATCGCGCCGGAACTGCTGCCCACCGCAGCATCGCCCATATGCCGGGAGCGGCCATGAACCAGCGGCAAGAACCGGCTGCACAGTATTGAAGGGAGAGAGACATTGGCGAAATTCGTGCTGATCCACGGAATGTTCCACGGCGCGTGGTGCTGGGACCGATTGCTGCCCGAACTGGCGGCGCGCGGCCACAGCGCCATCGTGCCCAATCTGGCGGGCTGCGCGGGCGATCCCACCCCGCCCGAACAGTGCACGCTGGAACGCTGGGCCGGCGACGTTGCCGATGCTATCGCGGCGCAGGGCGATCCGGTGATCGTGGTCGGGCACAGCCGCGGCGGGCTGGTGGCCAGCCAGGTGGCCGAACAGGCGGCGCAGCAGGTGGCAGGCGTGGTCTATCTGACGGCGGTCATGCTGCCCGATGGCACGGCGATGGCGACGATGGCCGATCTGCTTGCCCGATCGGGCCATGCGGATGACGGCCGCGTGCCGTTTCCCATCGGCTTCAGCGAGGATCGGCGCTGGCTGCTGCCGCCCGATCCCGATGCCTGGTTCCACGAAGGCTACACCGGGGAAGAGCGGGCGTGGTCGCGCGCACATATCGCGCCCGAACCGTCAACCGCGCTGGCCGCACCGCTGCATCTCAGCCCAGCGCGCTATGGGGCCCTTCCCCGGTTCTATATCGAAACGTTGCAGGACAAGATCCTGCCCATCGCCACGCAGCGCGCGATGATCGCGGTCGCCGGGCCGGTGGAAACCTACACTCTCGACACCGGGCATATGCCCAATGTCACACATACCGCCGAACTGGCCGACATTCTGGACGATATCGCGCAGCGGGTCGGCGCGCCTGCGGTGCAGGCTTAAGCTTAGGCGATTGTATCTTTTGCAAATACGAATTGCCCCGGCCCAATTTCCGTTCGGCCTGAGCCTGTCGAAGGCCATGCGCCGAAAGTGTGGCCAAGGAGCTTTCCTGAGCAGGGGGGCTGCTGTTGCATGCAGCCTTCGACAGGCTCAGGCTGAACGGGTGGAGTATTTGTAAAAGATACAATCGCCTAAGCTTTAAAACCCTGCACGCACCCTCGTCACCAACCTTCGTCATTCCCGCCTGCGCGGGAATGACGGGAGAAGAAAACTGTGCCCCGTGTCCTCAGGCCGCGTCGGCGGCGTCGAGACCATAGGCGGTGTGCAGCACGCGCACGGCCAGTTCGGTTTCGTCCGCGTCGATCAGCACCGAAACCTTGATTTCGCTGGTGGAGATCGCCTGGATATTGATTCCGCGATCGGCCAGCGTCTTGAACATGGTGGCGGCGACGCCCGCATGGCTGCGCATACCCACGCCCACGACGCTGATTTTCGAAACCTTGCTGTCGGTGATCATGCGATAGAAGCCGATGGCGTCCTTCTGCCCTTCGAGCAGCGCCTGCGACCGTTCGAGATCGGCCTGCGGCACGGTGAACGTCACGTCCGTCTCACCCTTGTCCTTGGCGACGTTCTGGATGATCATGTCGACATTGATGTTGGCGGCGGCCAGCGGGCCGAAAATCGCCGCAACCGCGCCCGGCCGGTCGGCAACGCGGGTAAGAGTGATCTTCGCCTCGTTCTTGTCGGCGGCGATACCGGTGATCTGCTGGCGTTCCATATCGAGTCCTTCCAGTTCTTCGTCGCTGACGATCATCGTGCCGGGCAGTTCATCCGCCAGCGGGGCATCGTCGTCGATGAAGGATGACAACACCTGCACCCGGACGCCTTCCTTCATGGCGAGGCTGACCGAACGGGTCTGCAGGACTTTCGAGCCGACCGAAGCCAGCTCCAGCATTTCTTCGTAAGTGACATTGGGCAGCTTGCGCGCCTTGGCCACGATGCGCGGATCGGTGGTATAGACGCCATCGACATCGGTGTAGATATCGCACCGGTCGGCCTTGACCGCCGCCGCGACCGCCACCGCCGACGTGTCGGAACCGCCCCGGCCCAGCGTCGTCACCCGGCCATCCGGCGCCAAGCCCTGAAAGCCCGGGATCACCGCGATTTCGCCCGCCTGCATCGAGGCGATCAGCGCATCGGCATCGAAATCCTCGATCCGCGCCTTGGCATGGGCGTCGTTGGTCCTGATCGGCAATTGCCAGCCCAGCCAGCTGCGCGCCTTGCAGCCCATCGCCTGCAGGGTCAGCGCCAGCAGCCCCGAAGTGACCTGTTCGCCCGCCGCCACGACCACGTCGTATTCCGCCGGGTCGTACAGCGCGTTCGCTTCGCGGCAGAAGTTCACCAGACGGTCGGTTTCCCCGGCCATGGCCGATACCACCACGGCCACTTCATGCCCGGCGGCCTGCTGGCGGCGCACGATATTGGCCACACGGCGGATGCGTTCCGTCCCCGCCATCGAAGTACCGCCAAATTTCATCACTATGCGAGCCAAGCTTGCGCTCCTGTTGGTTGAGGTCTGGCCTGCTGGAATCAAATCTCCGGCGCTGTTAGGGATGTGGCATGACGAATGCAACTCCCGGGGCACACCCCGCCCCATCCGCCCCTGCGACCATCCGCCCGGAAGAGGCGGCCCACTTCGGCAAGCTGGCTGCCGAATGGTGGGACCCGAAGGGCTCGTCCGCCATGCTGCACAAGCTCAATCCGGTGCGGCTGGGCTTCGTGCGCGAAGCGATCGACGCGCATTGGGGCAGCGACACCCGCGCGCTGAAGCCACTGGCGGGCAGGACCGCGCTCGATGTCGGGTGCGGCGCGGGCCTGCTGGCGGAACCGCTGGCCCGGCTGGGCGGCGCGGTGACCGGGGTGGATGCGGCAGCGGAAAACATCGCCGCCGCGCGCGCCCATGCGGCGGGGGCAGGTCTGCCGATCACCTATTGCGCCGGGGAACTGTCCACGCTCGGCCTCGGCACGTTCGATCTGGTCACCGCGATGGAAGTGATCGAGCATGTGGCCGACAAGGCGGCTTTCATCGCCGAACTCGTCCGCCATCTGGCGCCGGGCGGGCTGATGATCCTGTCCTGCCCCAACCGCACCCCACAATCGCGCCTGCTGATGATCGGGCTGGCCGAAGGGGTCGGCGCGATCCCCAAGGGCACGCATCACTGGGACGATTTCATCACCCCGGACGAATTGCGCGATCTTCTGGCCCATGCCGGGCTGGCAATGGGCGAACCGCGCGGCATCGCCTTTGCGCCCGCCAGGGGGCTGCATCTGTCGGACAATCTGGCGCTGAACTATATCGTCACCGCGCGCCACGCATGATTGGTGGGGTTTGCGGCCCCGCGATCAGTCGTCGTGCACGCGCTTGACGATGGCCAGCGTTCTGGGATCGAGTTTGAGATCGTATTCCAGCCCGTTGCGGGTGCGGGCATCGTCCACTTCCCAGCGGCCATCATCGAATTCGATCTCTTCCCAGCTGACATAGCCTCGCTCACGCAGCACTTTTTCGATCGCCGTGCGCTCCGCCTCGGTCGGCGGGCGATCACTGGCGAGCGCCGGGGTGGCAGCCAGGCCGAACGTGGATGCCAACAGCACGGTAAACAGGGTTTGACGCATATCCGTTGCTCCTTCTGAAGAAGGAACCGGGCGCCACCGCGATGGTTCCGGCAATTGCGCCTGCCTGTCAGCACACATCGATCCGCCCCTGATGCCGCGCCCCACGGGCGAACAGCACGCGCCCGGGCCGCTGCCCGACCTGCCCCGTGTGCGTGAAGCCGACACGGTGCAGCAATTCCCACGAAGGCCCATTGTCCGGATGGCATTCCGCAACCATGCGGCATTCGGGATGGCGCAAACTCAGCCGGGCGGTCAGCGCCTGCAAGGCTTCCCGCGCCAGCCCCTGCCCGCGCGCCGTGGCCGCCATCCAGTAACCGATCTCAATCTCCCCGCGGCGGCGCGCGTGATGCACGCCGATCACGCCCAGCAGGCGGCCTGTCTCCCGGCTCCAGATGCCGTGGAAGCGGTCGCCCATGCCCCGGCGGCCGATCAGCGCGCGCGCATCGGCGGGCGTGAACGGTTCGGGCAGGAAGGAAATGCGCTGCGTCACCGAACCATCGGTGATCGCCGCCAGCGCAGCGGCATCGGCATCCTCCAGCGGGGCGATGCGACATCGCGCGGTGAGGATCGTGGCGAGGAAATCGGTCATGGTGGTCTCTCCTGAGGCCGCCGCGACGCGTGATGGGGATGAAAGATGACCATGCACACCGACACGGCGGCAATGGTCACATATGATGACGCTGCCGCTCCCTAGAGGAAGCGCCAATAAAATCGGTGCGAAAGGCGAACGGAGTCGGTCATCGCCATGCCCTTTGCCATAAGCGCCGCCGCCGGGCAATCGTCACATGCCTCGCGCAGCGATGGCGAGGAACGGAGCGCCAGCCACCGGCGCAGGCCGGGCCAGTGCGGCGCAGCCTGTCTGATCGCGTTATCGCTTCGGCGGGGCTTGCGCCGGTTCCGTGGTTGCGGTTGCGGGCGCGGGCGGCGTCGCGGGTGCGACACGCTCGGCGTCCGCGATGCAGGGGAAGGCGGGGCCGTCCGGCGTCTGGGTGGGATGCGTGCCGGACAGGCAGACCACTTCAACTGGAAGCGGCCGATAGGGGAACTTTTTCGGCTCTTCCTTATCTTTCGCGAACGAAGGGGCGGCGCCTGCGACAGCTGTCAAAGCGGCCGCCAACAGGACAAGCGAACGCATTTTCATGACACTCTCCCGAACTGCAACTCAATTATCGATAGTACGATTGTTATATTTTTAGAATGAATACTTTGTGAATTTTATGAAAATTATTGATGCAGTACTCCGACAGCACACATCGCAACCCGTTGCCGGTAAGTATCGAACCAGAGAAAGTTCGCAAATCGGCATCAGCGACCGAGCCCCTCCAGCGCCGCCGCCCATTCCGGTTCCTTGAATCCGACCAGCAGGCCGCCGGGATATTCCACCACCGGCCGCTTGATGGTGGAGGTATGCTCAGCCATCAGCGCCACGGCGCGGGCCGCGTCCAGCCCTTGTTTGTCGGCATCGGGCAACTTGCGGAACGTGGTGCCCGCGCGGTTGAGGATCACCTCCCAGCCCCTGGCCGCGACCCATGCCTCCAGCTTCGCAGGGTCCGCCCCGGCTTTCTTGTAATCGTGGAAAGTGTAGCCGATTCCCCGCGCATCCAGCCATTTGCGCGCCTTTTTCACCGTGTCGCAGTTGGGAATGCCGTAAAGGGTGATGGTCACTGTGCGTCCTCGTACTCGAAATGATGGATGCGCGGATTGGCGCAGGCGAAAAGCGTGTAGCTGGCGTAATAAGCATTGCGGCCCTTGCCCTGCACGACAAGATGTTCCGCTTGCTGGCCCCAATTGCGCGCCGAAGCCTCGTCCGTCCATTCGGACAGAGCGATCACTTCGCCATCTTCTGCAAGGTAACTTTTGAAGGAAAGGAAGCCGGGCTGCTGCCCCGCCAAAGCGAGCATCCGATCGGCATCGGCCTCGTATGCCGCCTGATCCATATCCGCACGCTTGCGGTTGCGAAATACCACCAGAAACATCAGATTCGCCCCCCCATATGCGCATCGGCAATGGCCACCGCCAGCGCATCGGCGGCATCGGCGCCGCTGACCGCGATTCCCGGCAGCAACACTTTCAGCATGGCCTGCACCTGCGTCTTTTCCGCCGCCCCGGTGCCGACCACCGATTTCTTCACGCTGCGGGTGGAATGTTCGATCACCGGCAGCGACGCGCGCCCGCAGGCAGCCAGCACCGCCCCGCGCGCATGGGCGAGCTTGAGCGTGGATTGCGGGTTCTTGTTGACGAACACTTCCTCCACCGCCGCGCGATCCGGCTCGTACTGCCCGATCACCGCATAGACGGCATCGAGGAGATGGAGCAGCCGTTCCGGCATCGGGGCCTTGGTGTTGGTCGCGATCTGGCCGTTGGCGATATGCGTCAGGCGCGAGCCTTCGCTGCGGATCACGCCCCAGCCGGTGCAGGTGAGCGAAGGATCGAGGCCGAGGATGATCATCCTCCGGGCCTAGCGGGCCAGACCTGCCCAAGACAAGTCCCGGCGCCGAAAGACCCGTGCGCTACCGGCGAAATCAGCGGTGGTGCGGCCGCGCGTGCATATTGGGCCGCTGCACATCCCAGACCAGCCCGAGCTTCTCGAGCCCGGAAATGATCCATCCGCTCACGTCGATTTCGTACCAGCGGACCTGCGTCGAATGGCCGCGCGGGTGGGCGTGATGGTTGTTGTGCCAGCCTTCGCCCAGCGTCAGGAAACCGAGCACCGGATTGTTGCGCGCCTGATCCTCGCTGGTGAAATTCTGGTAGCCATAGCGGTGGCCGAAGCTGTTGACGGCGGCGATGGCGTGCAGCGCCAGCGCGAGCCGCAGGAAGCCCGCGACCATCACCGTGCCGAGCACCGCCTTCGGTCCGCCGAATGCCAAGCCCCAGACGGCGGGGGCGATGACGGCCGAAACCGCGAACCAGTGCCAGCGTGTCCGGTGGCACCATTCGATCACCGGGTCGCCGACGATCCCTTTGCCGTAGATATCGAGATTGGTCATCGCATCGCCATAGGCCCAGGCGAGATGCGCGTGCTTGAGCCCCGCGCGGCCGGAAATGCCCTGCCCGTAATCATCGACATAGGGGCTGTGAATATCGCCCGCGCGATCCGCATAGGCGTGATGCCGCCGGTGATCCGCGCACCACCGCTTGAGCGAACCGTAGACGCCGCACTGGGCCAGCGCGCCGAGGATATAGCGCATCGGCGTGGAGGTTTCGAACGCCTTGTGCGTGAAATAGCGGTGATAGCCGATCGACATGGCGAGAATGTTCAGCACATAGAAGAAGGCGAATCCGCTCCATTCCACCCAGCCGGTCGGCATGAACAGGACATAGGCCACCGCAGCCAGTGCCCCGCCCTGCTTGATTCCGGCATAGATCAGGTGTTCGCGCCGCCGGTCGGCCGCATCTTCGCCGCCATAGCGGACCGCCGCGCGCCATGCTTCGCGGCGCGATGCCATGCGCGATTCGCGGCCGGAACCGGCCACGGCGGGTTCACCGCCGGGGAAGCCGAGCGGCATGGTATCGAGCGCTTCCACGCCCGAATCCATGCCTTGCGCGCTATACGCAATGTCGCCGATCAACCTGTCAGTCATAGCCATCCCTAGGTTAAGCCGAGGAATGGTTTACAGGATTTGTTAACTAAAGAGAACCTGAAAACTCCGGGACATAATGGTTAACGTCCCGGAATTATACAACGGCGGTTAACCGAGCTTGGCCATGACCTCGTCGGAAACGTCGTAATTGCCCCACACGGTCTGCACGTCGTCATCGTCGTCGAGCGCATCGATCAGCTTGAACAGCGTTTGCGCATCGCCTTCGGCCACTTCGACAGTGAGATTGGGTTTCCACGCCAGCTTGACGCTTTCCGCCTCGCCGAGAACCTTTTCGAGAGCGCCCGCCACTTCGTGCAGCACTTCCATATCGGTCCAGACGCTGTGGCCGTCTTCCGCGCTTTCCACGTCATCGGCGCCCGCTTCGATCGCGGCTTCGAGGACTTTTTCCTCGTCCCCCGCGCCCGCCGGGTATTCGATCAGGCCCTTGCGCTCGAATCCATGGCTCACCGCGCCCGAAGCGCCGAGATTGCCGCCGTTCTTGGCGAAGGCGGTGCGCACATTGGTGGCGGTGCGGTTGCGGTTGTCGGTCAGCGCTTCGACGATCAGCGCCACGCCGCCGGGGCCGTAGCCTTCATAGCGGATTTCCTCGTAATTTTCCGCGTCGCCTTTCGAAGCCTTGTCGATCGCGCGCTGGATATTGTCCTTCGGCATCGATTGCGCCTTGGCGTTGTTCACCGCCAGGCGCAGGCGCGGATTCATGTCCGGATCGGGCGCGCCCATCTTGGCCGCCACCGTGATTTCGCGGCTGAGCTTGGAAAACATGGCCGAGCGCTTCTTGTCCTGCGCGCCCTTGCGATGCATGATATTCTTGAATTTGGAATGGCCTGCCATGGCTCGTCTTCATCTCTGGAAAATGGTGTGATGGGGTGCCCTTACAACGGGCATATCGGTCAGAGCAACAATTGCCACCAGCCGACATCGCGCCATTCGTGGTGTTTCCAGCCGACTTCGCGATAAATGCCCACCGGGGTGAAGCCCAGCGCCTCGTGCAGGGCGATGCTGCCCGGGTTGGGCAGCGCGATCCCGGCAAAAGCGGCATGATAGCCGCGCTCTCGCAACCCTTGCAGCAACGCATCGTAAAGCGCCCGCCCGATCCCGCGCCCATGGAAAGCCTGCGCGATGTAGATCGCGACATCGCAGGAACCGGCATAGGCCGCGCGTTCGCGGTGCGGGCTGGCGTAGGCATAGCCTACCACCTGCCCATCGCATTGCGCCACCAGCCATCCGTGCGTGGGGCCGTACAGCGCCATGCGGCGGGCCATTTCGGCAGCATCGGGGGCTTCGATTTCGAAACTGGCCCAGTGATCGGTGACATAAGGCGCATAGATGGCGGCGCAATCCGCGGCATCCCTTGCGGGATCGGCTGGTCGCACCGCCGTGATCACAGGCGGACGGCCGTCCCGCTGGCGCTGACCATCAGCATGGAGCCCGATTTGCCCAGCACTTCGTAATCGAGGTCCACCCCGACGACGGCATTGCCACCCAGTTGCGCCGCGCGCGCCTTCATTTCGCCCAGCGCCTCTTCCCGGGCCCGGGCCAGCACGTTTTCATACTTGCCGGAGCGGCCGCCGACGAGATCGGTGATCGACGCGAAAAGATCGCGCACGATATTCGCGCCGACGATCACTTCGCCGGTCACGATACCAAGATAGTCCTGCACCGGCCGTCCTTCGACAATCGCGGTGGTGGTTACGATCATGGCGGCTCAACTCCTTTGCGGCGGGGCGCCTGTCAACGCGGCCGCCCCGTTCCTGCCTGTCAGCCCAGGCCGAGCGCGGCCTTGTAGGTTTCCAGGACCATTTCCATTTCGCGCCGATCATCCGGCTTCATTTTGCGCAGGCGCACGATCTGGCGCATGATCTTGACATCATAGCCCACCGCCTTGGCTTCGGCATAGACATCGCGGATATCGTCCGAAATGCCCTTCTTCTCTTCCTCCAGGCGTTCGACGCGTTCGATCAGCAGGCGCAGGCGGTCATCGGTGGTTTCGGCCATCGGGAAAATGCTCCGGTCAGAAAATGAGAATCACAGGCATCGGCTGATAGCGGCGACGCGGCGGCGGGTGAAGGTGGCTTGGCAGCTTATTCTCTTTCCGCGTTCTTTCCGGCCGCGCGATGCGAAGCGCCCTCTGTCCTTGTCTTGCCGCAAAGCTGTGCCATAGCGAACGCTATGGCAAAACTCGAACCGCGTGGCCGCAAGGTCAAGATTCTCGCTACCGTCGGTCCTTCCAGCCGCGATCCCGAAATGTTGAAGCGGCTGCTGCTGGCCGGGGCGGACGCCTTCCGCGTCAATATGAGCCATGGCGATCATGCCACCCATGCCGAAACCATCGCCGCGATCCGCGCGCTGGAAAAGGAATTCCACCGCCCGATCACGGTGCTCTGCGATCTGCAGGGGCCCAAGCTGCGCGTCGGCACGTTTGCCGGGGGGCAGGCGGTGATCCGCCACGGCAGCCATTTCACGCTCGACCGCAATCCCGAACCGGGCGACGATACCCGCGTCCATCTGCCGCATCCCGAACTGTTCGACCTGATGCACAAGGGGCAGCGGCTGTTGATCAACGACGGCAAGATCCGCCTGCGCGTGATCCGTGCCGATGACACAGCCATCCTCTGTTCGGCCGAAGTCGGCGGGGTGATTTCGGATCGCAAGGGCGTGAACGTGCCCGATGCCGAAATACCGATCCCAGCGCTGACCGACAAGGATCGCCGGGACCTGGCGTTCGCCGTTGCCCACGGCGCGGACTGGATCGCCCTGTCGTTCGTCCAGCGGGCGGAAGATCTGGCCGAAGCGCGGCGCCTGATGGGCGGCCACGGCGCGCTGTGCGCCAAGATCGAAAAGCCGCAGGCGGTGCAGCGGCTGGGCGACATCCTCGAACTGGCCGATGGCGTGATGGTCGCGCGCGGCGATCTGGGGGTGGAACTGAACCCGGAAGACGTGCCGCCGCTGCAAAAACGCATCGTCAACGCCGCGCGCACGCTGGGCAAGCCGGTGATCGTGGCGACGCAGATGCTCGAATCGATGATCGAAAGCCCCGCCCCCACCCGCGCCGAAGTGTCCGATGTCGCCAACGCGGTTTACGATGGGGCCGATGCGGTGATGCTGTCCGCCGAAACCGCCGCCGGGGCCTGGCCGGAAGAAGCTGTCACCATCATGCACCGCATCGCCACGCAGGTGGAAAGCGATCCGGCCTACAAGGGGCGTATCCATTTCCTCGAAACGCTGCCCGATCCCACCACCGCCGACGCGCTCAGCCATGCCTGTATGACGATCACCGAAAACATGCCGATTACCGCGATCGTGGTGTTCACCGGCTCCGGCTCCACCGCGCGGCGCGTGGCGCGGGAGCGGCCCGGCGTGCCGATGCTGGTGCTGACCCCGTCCACCACCACCGCCCGGCGGCTGGGGCTGCTGTGGGGCGCCCATGCGGTGACCACACGCAACATCGGCAGCTTCGAGGAGATGATCGCCAAGGGCAAACGGATGGCGCTGCGCCACCGGTTCGGCATGGCCGGATCGAAGCTGGTGGCGCTGGCCGGCGTTCCCTTCGGCACACCCGGTTCCACCAATCTGCTGCACATCGTCACCCTGACCGGCGACGAGCTGAAACGCCCCGAAGACTGAGAGGTATCGCGCGCGTCCTTCGACAGGCTCAGGACGAACGGAGGTGGCCGCTTGTCACCTCTAGGAGATCATGGCCTCCAAGGCCCACCACCCCGTTCGTCCTGAGCCTGTCGAAGGACGCGCGATAATGCTCGCCCCAAGTGTTGGAGGCCGGGCGGGAGTAAGCGCAAGCGCTTTACACTCGCAACTTACCCCACCGCCTGCTCCAGCCGCGCGCGCACTTCGGCTTCACCGATCAGCGGCAGCAGCGCGGCCATATCGGGGCCGTGTTCCCGGCCGGTCAGCGCCAGCCGCAGCGGCAGGAACAGCGCTTTGCCCTTGCGCCCGGTGGCGGTTTTCAAAGCTTCGGTCAGATCGCGCCAGGGCTGATCGCTCCAGTTCAGGCTGCGCGCGGCCTGCGCCAGATAAGCGCGGGTCTCGTCATCGAAAGCGGGCCGTTCGACCGGTCCGGTAACGACCCGCCACCAATCCGCCGCTTCGCCCACATGCGCCAGATTGGGCCGGATCGCATCCCATCCGGCGGCGTCGATCCCGGCGGGCAGGCGGCCTTGCACCTGCGCGAACGGCAACTGGTGAACGATTGCGGCATTGACCCGCTGCAATTCCGCATCGTCGAACCGCGCGGGCGCCCGCCCGAAAGTGCCCAGATCGAACCCGGCAATCAGCACGGCACGGTCCAACACCGGTTCCACCGGCTGCGAGGTGCCGAGCCGGGCAAGCAGCGCCACCAGCGCCTCGGGCTCGATCCCCTGTTCGCGCAGACCGTCCGCGCCCAGCGCGCCCAGCCGCTTGGACAGCTTGCCTTCGCTGCCCACCAGCAGCGCCTCGTGCGCGAAGCGCGGCGGCTGTGCACCCAATGCGGTGAACATCTGCAATTGCACCGCCGTGTTCGACACATGGTCTTCCCCGCGCAGGACATCCGTCACGCCCATATCGATATCGTCGATCACGCTGGGCAGCATGTAGAGCCAGCTTCCATCCGCGCGGCGAACCACCGGATCGGACAGTTGCGCCGGATCGAAATGCTGGGGTCCGCGAATCCCGTCTTCCCAAGCCAATTGCTCGCCATGATCGAGCTGGAAGCGCCAGTGCGGGGCGATGCCTTCGGCGGCCTTGGCCGCGTGGTCCGCCTCGGTCAGGCGCAGCGCCGCCCGGTCATAGATCGGCGGCAGGCCGCGCCCCAGCAGAACCTTGCGCTTCAGGTCCAGTTCCTGCGCCGTTTCATAGCAGCGATAGATCCGCCCCTGTTCCACCAGCCGGGCGAACGCCGCTTCGTAAAGCGCGAAACGCTGCGACTGCCGCTCCTCCCCGTCGGGGTCGAGCCCCAGCCAGGCGAGATCGGCGCGGATCGCATCGACATAGTCTTCCCGGCTGCGTTCGGCATCGGTGTCGTCGATCCGCAGCAGGAAGCGCCCACCCTGCTTCTTCGCCAGCATCCAGTTATGCAGCGCGGTGCGGATATTGCCGACATGGAGCCGCCCGGTGGGCGAAGGAGCGAAACGGGTGATGACAGTCATCCCCGCGCCCTAGCCGCCCGCAGGCGTTCTGTCATTGGCTGAAAAGCAGAACCCGGTGCCCGTTGCCCGTCAGTTCCAGCCCGCCGCTGGACGTGCGGTGGGCCTGCATCGGCCCCGACAGCGCATTGAACAGCGCCTGCTCCTGCGGGAAATAGCCGCGCATGCAGCTCATCACCGGGGCATAGCGGGTGGTGATCGTCGAACCCGCGGCGGTGTAGTTCCAGGCAATGGCGACACAGCCCGAACGGACGTTGATCATCGCCGGATCGATCGTCACCGTGATGGCATGGGGCAATTCGATCACTTTGCCATCGATCGAACCGACACGCCATTCGCCCTGCAACACCATGGGGGCGCCGGTCGCGGTATTGCCGCCCATGTTCGGCGCGCCGGTGTTGGGCACTGTACTCGGCGGCGGCGTTTGCCCTGCCGTGTTCCACGATCCCGCCGCATCGGGCGGCGGCGCGGTTCGCGGAACCAGGACCGAACAGCCGCCCAGCATCAGGGCGGGCGCTAGCAGACAGGCAAGATACCGCATCACAACACTCCGGCAGGTACGCAATCGTGCGCCCATCCTGCCCCACATAAAATTGCGCGGCAATGAACCATGTGGAATGTGAGCCGAAGCGTTGCCCTGCCCGCCTCAGCCGCTGCGGAATCTGTGCGTGATGGGATAGCGCCGGTCACGCCCGAAATTGCGCGATCCCAGCTTCACCCCCGGCGGAGCCTGGCGGCGCTTGTATTCGGCCAGATGGAGCAGGCGTTCGATCCGCACCACGGTGTCGCGGTCGAAACCGTCGGCCACCAATTGCTCGACGCTTTCCTCATGTTCGACAAGGCCGAGGAGGATCTTGTCGAGCACCGGATAGGGCGGCAGCGAATCCTCGTCCTTCTGATCGGGGCGCAGTTCGGCGCTGGGCGGCTTGTCGATGATATTGCGCGGGATCACTTCGCCTTCCGGCCCCAGCCCGATTCTCGGCTTGCGGCGGTTGCGCCATTCGGACACCGCAAACACCGTCATCTTGTAAGCATCCTTGAGCGGGTTGTAGCCGCCCGCCATGTCGCCATAGATCGTGGCGTAGCCGACGCTCATCTCGCTCTTGTTGCCGGTGGTCAGCAGCATCGGCCCGAACTTGTTGGACAGCGCCATCAGCGTGACCCCGCGAATGCGCGACTGGAGGTTTTCCTCAGTCAGATCGGGGGTGGTTCCGGCGAATTCGGCCGCCAGCATGGCCTCGAACCCGACCACGGCGGGAGAGATCGGAATGGTCGAATAGCGGCAGCCGAGCGCCTTGGCGCAGGCTTCCGCATCCTCGAGGCTGGCCCGGCTGGTGTAGCGGCTGGGCAGCATCACGCACCACACCCGGTCAGGCCCCAGCGCATCCACCGCGATCGCCGCGCAGATCGCGCTGTCGATCCCGCCCGACATGCCCAGCACCACGCCGGGAAAGCCGTTCTTGTTCACATAATCGCGCAGCGACAGGACCATCGCGCAATAGATGTCTTCCGGGTGATCGGTCAGTTCCGCCATATCCCCCCGGTCGCAGTGCCAGCCGCGCGCGGTGCGGGTCCAGTTGGTGCGGGTGATCTGCTCCGTCCAGTCGGCCATCTGCAATGCCAGCCGCCCATCGCCGTTGACGACGAAGCTCGAACCGTCGAACACCAGTTCGTCCTGCCCGCCGACGCGGTTGAGATAGGCCAGCGGCAGGCCGGTATCGGCGGCGCGGCGCTTGGCCACGCCTTCCATCCGCAGCACGTCCTTCTCGATCTCATAAGGGCTGCCGTTGATGCAGACGAACATCCCCGCGCCGAATTCGGCGAGATGCCGGCAGACATCGGGGTGCCAGATATCCTCGCAGATCGGCAGGCCCAGCATCGTCCCCCGGAATAGCACCGGCTCAGGCAGCGGGCCGGGTGCGAACAGGCGCTTTTCATCGAACGTGCCGTAATTGGGCAATTCATGCTTGAAACGCACCGCCGTGATCCGCCCGCCATCGAGCATGGCCACGCCGTTGTGCAGTGCCCCGTCGCGCACGAACACACTGCCGACCAGCATCCCCGGGCCGCCGTCGTTGGTCGCTTCCGCCAGCCGTTCCAGTTCCGCCTGCGCCCGCTGGATCAGCGAGGGCTTGAGCACCAGATCCTCAGCCGGATAGCCGATCAGGTGCATTTCGGGGAACGCGACCAGATCGACTTTCCCGGCTTCGGCCCTGACGGTCAGCATCTGCGCGGCGTTGCCGCCGATATCGCCAACGGATTGATTGAGTTGCGCGAGCGTGATCGAAAGCGTGTCGGTCATGCCTTTGCTGTAAGACGCGGCGCGGCGGGGGGAAAGGGAAATCGGCGCACAGGGCCAGGGCGCACGGGGGGCGCGGCAAAACGCTTGTCACGCCGCGCCGAATGCCATATCGGCGGCCCCAGTCATCTGGGGAGTAGCCAGCCGCCGCACGGCGGGCCCGCGCGTCAACATACTTGGTCGAGAGGCCATGGCGCATGGGGAACGGGACACCGTTCGGGCGAGACCAATGGCGTTGCACTCTCGCCTGCCGGGCGCGGGGTGCGATGTCATGGTTTTGCTACGCGCCCGGCCCGGAGTATTTTCATGGAAGCCCTGCTTACCTCCACCGCGGTCGTCGCGCTGGCCGAGATCGGCGACAAGACGCAACTTCTCGCCATTGTGCTGGCCACCCGCTTCAAGCGGCCTGTGCCCATCGTTCTGGGCATTCTGGTGGCAACGCTGGCCAATCACTTCCTTGCCGCGCTGGTGGGCGTGCAGGCGGCCTCGCTGCTGGAAGGGCAATGGTTCCGCTATCTCGTGGCGGCGTCCTTCATCCTCATGGCGGGCTGGACGCTGATCCCCGACACGTTCGACGAGGATGAGGCCAGGCCTTCCCGTTTCGGCGCCTTTCTCACCACGCTGATCGCCTTCTTCTTCGTCGAAATGGGCGACAAGACGCAGATCGCCACTATCGCGCTGGGCGCGCAGTTCCACAGCGTGCTCGCGGTGATGAGCGGATCGACGCTGGGCATGATGATCGCCAATGTCCCCGCCGTGTACCTCGGCAACGAGTTGATCAAGCGCATCCCGCTCACCACCGTGCGGATCGTGACCGCGCTGCTGTTCCTCGTTATCGGCGTGTGGTTGCTGTTGCAGACGGCGGGGCTGCTCTAAACCGCTGGCCAGCCGTTCGGGGCCGGGCGCAAAGCCCCGGACGGCTGGCGCGCAACGCGATTCAGGCGTACACTTGGCCCGCTGCCACCATGCTCCAGGCATCTGCGCCAAACGAGCAGGCGATACCGGGTGCAGTTCCCACGGAGGAACGACCATGTACAGGCCATTCGACAAGAACCACCTGGAACCGAACCGCGACGACCATGGCGTTGGCGCGATGTTCTGGTTCTCGGTCAGCTTTCTGGTTGCTGCGCTTGCACTGATTGTGATGCGCTACATCTGACCGGCCGCGCGGAAAGCGGCTGTCGGGCTATCGCGACAGGGCCAGCCTGGCCCCGAACGCGACGAATACGCCGCCGGTCAGGCGGTCCATCAGCTTGATCACGGCGGGGCGGCGCAGCGCGCGGCTCAGCGGAAGCGTGGCGGCGATCAGCACCGCGAACCACAGCGCCCCCATGGCGGCGTAGATCGCCGCGAGAAGGAACGAGAACAGCGCGACATTCGCCCCGGCGGGGACGAATTGCGGCAGGAAACTGATGAAGAAGACGGCGATTTTCGGATTGAGCAGATTCGTCAGCAGGCCACGCCGCAGCCATTCGCCGGGATTCGGACTCCCCAGCCCCGCGGGCAGGCCTTCGAACGTCTGGCGCGGGCGCGCGATCAGTTTGAGGCCCATCCATGTGAGATAAGCGGCCCCGGCCCACCGCACCAGTCCGAATGCCAGTTCCGACGCCGCGAGCAGCGCCCCCAGCCCGACCGAAACAGTAGCCCCCCAGATGAGGCAGCCCAAAGTGATGCCAGCGGCGGCATGAGCGCCCCCACGCGCGCCACCCACCGCCGACGCCCGCAGCACCATCGCCACGTCGAGCCCCGGCGTGACAACCACCACCGCCGCAACGCCCAGGAAAGCAATCAACGCCTGCATGATGGTCATTCGGGTTCCTTTGCATCAACCTGCGCAATACGCGCGCCGCCGCCCCAGCAAAAACCCCGCCGGATGCGTGTCCGGCGGGGTCTTGTTCGAGCCTGAGGCTGTCAGCAGCGCTTAGTCTTCGCTGCCGCCATCCTCATCCTTGACGAGGTATTCGCCCGCATCGGCGTCGGTGCCGTGGGTTTCCCCTTCGACCGTCGCCAGCGGATCGTCACCCATGGCCGCTTCCGGGCCCTGCGCCAGTTCGGCCGCATGCTCTTCCGCCGCCGTTTCCGGGGCGATGAGCGATTCCTGCAGCTTGCGATACTGCGCGCGCAGCGCGGCATCGCGGCTGGAGGCGGCCACGCGGACACGGTTCATCGCCGCGCCGGTCCCGGCGGGGATGAGGCGACCGACGATGACGTTTTCCTTCAGCCCGATCAGCGAATCCTTCTTCCCTTCGACCGCCGCCTGCGTGAGCACGCGGGTGGTTTCCTGGAAGGAGGCGGCGGAAATGAACGAACGGGTCTGCAGGCTCGCCTTGGTGATGCCCAGCAGCACCGGGTTGCCCTGCGCCGGTTGCTGGCCCTTGGTCAGCTTGGCGTTGATTTCGTTCATTTCTTCCAGATCGACCTGTTCGCCCGGCAGCAGCGTGGTGTCGCCGCTGGCCGTGATCTCGACCTTTTGCAGCATCTGGCGAACGATCACCTCGATGTGCTTGTCGTTGATCTTCACGCCCTGCAAGCGATAGACTTCCTGGATTTCCGCCACAAGGTATTCGGCCAGCGCTTCCACGCCGAGCACTTCCAGAATGTCATGCGGATCGGGCGAACCGGCCACGAGCTGGTCGCCGCGCTTCACATAGTCGCCTTCCTGGACGTCGATCACCTTCGATTTGGGGATCAGGTATTCCACCGGTTCCCCTTCCTCCGGAATGATCGCGATCTTGCGCTTGGCCTTGTAATCGCGAACGAATTCGACGCGGCCGGAAACCTTGGCAATGATCGCATTGTCCTTCGGCTTGCGGGCTTCGAACAGTTCGGCCACGCGCGGCAGACCGCCGGTGATGTCGCGGGTCTTGGCCGCTTCGCGCGACGCACGGGCGAGAATGTCGCCCGCTTCGACCTGCTGACCATCCTCGACCGAGAGCGACGTACCCGGCGCCAGCATGTAGCGCGCGGCTTCCGTCTCGTCCGACGCTTCGTTGAGCAGCGTGAGGCGCGGACGCAGGTCTTCCTTCTTGGCCCGGCCCGCCGAACGGTATTCGGTGACGACGCGCTGGGCGATACCCGTCGCTTCGTCGACGCGTTCTTCCATCGTCTTGCCTTCGGCCAGATCCTGGAACTTCACCACGCCCGACTGTTCGGTGATGATCGGCAGCGAGAACGGGTCCCACTCGGCCAGACGGTCGCCCGCCTTCACCAGCGCGCCATCGGCGAACATCAGCGTGGTCCCGTAAGGCACCTTGTGGATTTCGCGTTCGCGCCCTTC
This sequence comes from Caenibius sp. WL, assembly GCF_019803445.1. Taxonomy (NCBI): domain Bacteria; kingdom Pseudomonadati; phylum Pseudomonadota; class Alphaproteobacteria; order Sphingomonadales; family Erythrobacteraceae; genus Caenibius; species Caenibius sp. WL. Next base: position 1,352,579 of record NZ_CP081844.1, on the reverse strand, counting down.
GGCATCGATCACCGCCATTTCACCGTTGCGGGCGAGCGACAGCAGGCGGCCGCGCTTGTCCTTGATGGTGGGCATGTCGCGGTATTCGATCTTGCCGTCCGAAATCGCTTCGAGATGCGAGGTTTCGTTCACCTGCGCCGCGCCGCCGATGTGGAAGGTCCGCATGGTCAGCTGCGTGCCCGGTTCACCGATCGACTGCGCCGCGATCACGCCGACAGCCTCACCGATGTTCACCGGCGTACCTCGTGCGAGGTCACGGCCGTAGCAGGTGCCGCAAACGCCCTGTTCGGCTTCGCAGACCAGCGGGCTGCGGATCTTGGCCGACTGCACTTCGGCTTCCTCGATCGCCTTGACCATCGCTTCGTCGAGCAGCGTGCCCGCTTCCACGATCACTTCGCCGGTCTTGGCGTTGATGAGGTCCTCGGCCGTGGTGCGGCCCAGGATACGTTCGCCGAGCGAGGCGATCGTCGAACCGCCCTGCACGATCGCACGCATTTCCAGCGCGTTCTGCGTCTTGCAGTCCGTTTCCACGATGACGCAGTCCTGCGACACGTCGACCAGACGGCGGGTCAGATAACCCGAGTTCGCCGTTTTGAGCGCGGTGTCGGCCAGACCCTTGCGGGCGCCGTGCGTGGAGTTGAAGTATTCAAGAACGGTCAGGCCTTCCTTGAAGTTCGAGATGATCGGCGTTTCGATGATTTCGCCGCTCGGCTTGGCCATCAGGCCGCGCATCCCGGCAAGCTGCTTCATCTGCGCCGGGCTACCACGGGCGCCGGAGTGGCTCATCATGTAGATCGAGTTGATCGGCGCCAGACGGCCCGTTTCCGGGTCCTTCGGCGTCGCCTTGATCTCGTCCATCATGGCCGCGGCCACCTGATCGCCGCAACGGCTCCAGGCGTCGATCACCTTGTTGTACTTTTCCTGCTGGGTGATCAGACCGTCCTGATACTGCTGCTCGTAATCGGCAACCAGCGCCTTGGTCTGATCGACCAGTTCCACCTTGCTGTCGGGGATGATCATGTCATCCTTGCCGAACGAGATACCCGCCTTGAACGCGTTGCGGAAGCCGAGCGCCATGATCGCGTCGGCGAACAGCACCGTGTCCTTCTGGCCGGTGTGGCGATAGACTTCGTCGATCACGTCGCCCACGTCCTTCTTGGTCAGCAGGCGGTTGACCACGTCGAACGGCACCTTGTGGCTCTTGGGCAGGCATTCGCCGATGAGCATGCGGCCCGGGGTGGTTTCATAGCGAACCATCCGTTCCACGCCATCTTCGCCCGTCTGCGGAACGCGGCTGACGATCTTGGAGTGCAGCGTCACCGCGCCGACATGCAGCGCCTGATGCACTTCGGCCATGTCGGCCAAGATCATGCCTTCGCCCGGTTCGCCATCGCGGTCCATCGACAGGTAATAGAGCCCCAGCACCATGTCCTGCGAAGGCACGATGATCGGCTTGCCGTTGGCGGGCGAGAGGATGTTGTTGGTCGACATCATCAGCACGCGCGCTTCGAGCTGGGCTTCCAGCGAAAGCGGCACGTGGACGGCCATCTGGTCGCCGTCGAAGTCGGCGTTGAAGGCCGAGCAGACCAGCGGATGAAGCTGGATCGCCTTACCTTCGATCAGCACCGGCTCGAACGCCTGGATGCCCAGACGGTGCAGCGTGGGCGCGCGGTTCAGCAGAACCGGGTGCTCACGGATCACTTCGTCGAGGATGTCCCAGACTTCCTTGCGTTCCTTCTCGACCCACTTCTTCGCCTGCTTGAGAGTCATCGACAGACCCTTGGCGTCGAGACGGGCGTAGATGAACGGCTTGAACAGTTCGAGCGCCATCTTCTTGGGCAGGCCGCACTGGTGCAGCTTGAGTTCCGGACCGGTCACGATCACCGAACGGCCCGAATAGTCGACGCGCTTGCCGAGCAGGTTCTGGCGGAAGCGGCCCTGCTTGCCCTTGAGCATATCGGACAGCGACTTGAGCGGGCGCTTGTTGGCGCCGGTGATGACCCGGCCGCGGCGACCGTTATCGAACAGCGCATCGACCGCTTCCTGCAACATGCGCTTTTCGTTGCGCACGATGATGTCCGGCGCGCGCAGTTCCATCAGCCGCTTGAGGCGGTTGTTGCGGTTGATCACGCGGCGGTAGAGGTCGTTGAGGTCCGACGTCGCGAAGCGGCCGCCATCGAGCGGAACCAGCGGACGCAGTTCCGGCGGAATGACCGGGATCACTTCGAGAATCATCCATTCCGGGCGGTTGCCGGAATCGATGAAGCTTTCCACGACCTTGAGCCGCTTGATGATCTTCTTCGGCTTGAGCGTCGACTTGGTTTCTTCCAGTTCCTTGAGCAGGTCCACGCGTTCCTGTTCGAGGTCCAGATCCATCAGCATGTGCTTGACGGCTTCGGCGCCGATTCCGGCGGAGAACGCGTCTTCGCCGTATTCGTCCTGCGCGTCGAGCAGTTCGTCTTCGGTGAGAAGCTGATACTTCTCCAGCGGGGTCAGGCCCGGTTCGGTGACGATGTAGCTTTCGAAGTACAGCACGCGCTCAAGCTGCTTGAGCTGCATGTCGAGCAGCAGGCCGATGCGGCTGGGCAGTGACTTGAGGAACCAGATGTGCGCGACCGGCGCGGCCAGTTCGATATGGCCCATGCGTTCGCGGCGGACCTTGGTCACGGTCACTTCGACGCCGCACTTTTCGCAGACGACGCCCTTGTACTTCATCCGCTTGTACTTGCCGCAAAGGCATTCGTAATCCTTCACGGGGCCGAAGATGCGGGCGCAGAACAGGCCGTCGCGTTCCGGCTTGAACGTGCGGTAGTTGATCGTTTCCGGCTTCTTGATCTCGCCGAAGGACCAGGAGCGGATACGCTCGGGCGAAGCGATGCCGATCTGAATCTGATCGAAAGTTTCCGGCTTCGCGAGCTGGTTGGTGAATTTGGTCAGGTCGTTCATATTTTCACATCCCTAAGCGGGTGAAATCGTCGTGGTGGAACAAGGAGACGGGCGGCGCGGGCACCGGGCCGGCGCCGCCCTGCCTGCTCTTATTCCGCCGCCTCCGGCCATTCGTCGCCATCTTCCTCATCGGTGAGCGAGGACAGTTCGACATTGAGGCCGAGGCTGCGCATTTCCTTCACAAGCACATTGAAGCTCTCCGGAATGCCGGCCTCGAACGTATCGTCACCCTTGACGATCGCTTCGTAGACCTTGGTCCGGCCGACAACGTCATCCGACTTGACGGTGAGCATTTCCTGCAAGGTGTAGGCCGCGCCATAGGCCTGAAGCGCCCAGACTTCCATTTCCCCGAAGCGCTGGCCGCCGAACTGCGCCTTACCGCCCAGCGGCTGCTGGGTGACGAGGCTGTAGGGGCCGATCGAGCGGGCGTGGATCTTGTCGTCGACAAGGTGGTGCAGCTTGAGCATGTAGATGTAGCCCACGGTCACCTTGCGGTCGAACGCCTCGCCGGTGCGGCCGTCGAACAGCGTGACCTGGCCCGAAGTGGGCAGGTTGGCCTTCTCCAGCATCGCCGACACGTCGGCTTCGCGGGCGCCGTCGAACACCGGAGTGCCCATCGGCACGCCGTTCTTCAGGTTCCCGGCCAGTTCGACCAGTTCCTCGGTCGAACGGGCATCCAGTTCGGCATGGTACTGTTCGCCGTAGATGTCCTTGAGCACTTCGCGGACGGCTTCGGGCGGAGCGGCGGCTTCCGGGTTCGGATTGGCTTCGCGCCATTCCTCCAGCGCCCGGGTGACCTGCTGGCCAAGACCGCGCGCGGCCATGCCCAGGTGCGTTTCGAAGATCTGCCCGACGTTCATGCGCGACGGCACGCCCAGCGGGTTGAGCACGATATCGACCGGCGTCCCGTCTTCGAGGAAGGGCATGTCTTCCTGCGGCAGGATGCGGCTGATGACACCCTTGTTCCCGTGGCGGCCGGCCATCTTGTCGCCCGGCTGCAGCTTTCGTTTCACCGCGACGAAGACCTTGACCATCTTGAGCACGCCGGGGGCCAGTTCGTCACCGCGTTCGAGCTTTTCCTTACGGTCCTCGAACTTTTCCTGGATGCCCTTCACCGCTTCGTCATACTGGGCCTTCACGGCTTCCAGCTGGCTCTGCATCTTGTCGTCGGCAACCGCGAACTTGAACCATTCGTGGCGTTCGACTTCTTCGAGCAGTTCCTCGGTGATTTCCCCGCCCTTCTTCACGCCCTTCGGCGCGGCCGAAGCGGTCTGGCCGATCAGCATGTCCTTGAGGCGGTTGTAGGTCGCGCGGTTGAGAATGGCGCGTTCGTCTTCGCTATCCTTCTTGAGGCGTTCGATTTCCTCGTTCTGGATCGCGCGGGTACGGTCGTCGATTTCGATACCGTGGCGGTTGAACACGCGCACTTCCACGATCGTCCCGGCCACGCCCGGCGGCAGGCGGAGCGAAGTGTCGCGCACGTCGCTGGCCTTTTCGCCGAAGATCGCGCGCAGCAGCTTTTCTTCCGGCGTCATCGGGCTTTCGCCCTTCGGCGTGATCTTGCCGACGAGGATATCGCCCGGATGCACTTCCGCGCCGATATAGACGATGCCCGCTTCGTCGAGGTTGCGCAGCGCTTCCTCGCCGACGTTCGGAATGTCGCGGGTAATGTCTTCCGGCCCCAACTTGGTGTCGCGGGCCATGACTTCGAACTCCTCGATATGGATCGAGGTGAACACGTCATCCTTCACGATCCGTTCGGAGATCAGGATGGAGTCTTCGTAGTTGTAGCCATTCCACGGCATGAACGCGACGAGGCTGTTGCGGCCCAGCGCCAGTTCGCCCAGATCGGTGGAGGGACCATCGGCCAGGATATCACCCTGGTTGATGATATCGCCCACTTTCACCAGCGGACGCTGGTTGATGCAGGTGTCCTGGTTGGAACGCTGGAACTTCTGCAGCGTGTAGATATCGACGCCCGACTTGCCGGGTTCGATATCGCCCGCGGCGCGGATCACGATACGGGTCGCGTCGACCTGGTCGACGATCCCGGCCCGCAGCGCGGTGATCGCGGCGCCCGAATCGCGCGCCACGGTTTCTTCCATGCCGGTGCCGACGAACGGCGCTTCCGCCTTCACCAGCGGCACGGCCTGACGTTGCATGTTCGAACCCATCAGCGCGCGGTTGGCGTCGTCGTTTTCCAGGAACGGAATGAGCGAGGCGGCAACCGAAACGAGCTGCTTGGGGCTGACGTCCATCAACGTGATGCTGTCACGCGGGGCCATCACGAATTCGCCGCCTTCACGCGCGGAGACGAGTTCTTCGACGAAGCTGCCATCGGCATTGGTTTCGGCCGAAGCCTGCGCCACCGTGTGCTTCTGCTCTTCCATGGCGGAGAGATAGACGACTTCGCTCGTCACCTTGCCGTCGATCACCTTGCGGTACGGCGTTTCGATGAAGCCGTACTTGTTGACGCGGCTGAACGACGCGAGCGAGTTGATCAGACCGATGTTCGGGCCTTCCGGCGTTTCGATCGGGCAGATACGGCCATAGTGCGTCGGGTGAACGTCGCGGACTTCGAAGCCCGCGCGTTCGCGGGTGAGACCGCCCGGCCCGAGCGCCGAAACGCGGCGCTTGTGCGTCACTTCCGACAGCGGGTTGGTCTGGTCCATGAACTGCGAAAGCTGGCTGGAGCCGAAGAATTCGCGCACCGCGGCCACGGCGGGTTTGGCGTTGATAAGGTCGTTCGGCATCACGGTCGACACGTCGACGGAGGACATGCGTTCCTTGACCGCGCGTTCCATGCGCAGCAGGCCGACGCGATACTGGTTTTCCAGCAGTTCGCCCACCGAGCGGACGCGGCGGTTGCCGAGGTTGTCGATATCGTCGACTTCGCCCTTGCCGTCCTTGAGATCGACCAGTTCCTTCACCACGGCCAGGATATCGTCCGTGCGCAGCGTGGTGATGGTGTCATCGACATCGAGACCGAGACGCATGTTGAGCTTGACGCGGCCCACGGCCGACAGGTCGTAGCGGTCGCCATCGAAGAACAGGCCTTCGAACAGCGCTTCCGCCGTTTCCTTCGTCGGCGGTTCGCCCGGGCGCATGACCTTGTAGATCGCTTCCAGACCTTCATCACGGTTTTCGGCCTTGTCGACCTTCATCGTGTTGCGGATCCACGGACCAGTGTTGACGTGATCGATATCGAGCAGTTCGATCGCGTCGATGCCTGCCTTGTCCAGCGCTTCGAGGTTTTCAGGCGTCACTTCGTCGCCCGCTTCGATCCAGATGCGACCGGTCGTTTCGTCGATCATGTCGTTGGCGGCGTAGCGGCCGAAGATTTCCTCGGTCGGGATCAGCAGCGTTTCAAGCCCGTCCTTCTGCGCCTTGTTGGCGGCGCGCGGGCTGATCTTCTGGCTCGCCGGGAAGATCACTTCACCCGATTGCGCATCGACGATGTCGAACGCGGGCTTCTGGCCACGCCATGCCTCGGGCGAATAGGGCAGCTTCCAGCCATCGCCGGACGCGCCCGAAGCGCGCTGCCAGACAATCGTTTCATAGAAGCGGTGGAGGATTTCCTCGTCGTTGAGGCCCAGCGCATAGAGCAGCGCGGTGACCGGCAGCTTGCGCTTGCGGTCGATACGGACGTTGACGATATCCTTGGCGTCGAATTCGAAATCGAGCCACGAACCGCGATAGGGAATGACGCGGGCAGCGAAGAGGTACTTGCCCGAAGAGTGCGTCTTGCCGCGGTCATGATCGAACAGCACGCCCGGCGAACGGTGCATCTGCGACACGATCACGCGTTCGGTGCCGTTGATGATGAACGTGCCGTTCTCGGTCATGAGCGGCATGTCGCCCATGTACACGTCCTGCTCCTTGATATCGAGCACGGAACGGGTTTCGGTTTCCTGATCGACTTCGAACACGATCAGGCGCAGCGTCACTTTCATCGGCGCCGCGTACGTGATGCCGCGCTGGCGGCATTCGATCGTGTCGTACTTCGGATCTTCCAGTTCGTAATGCACGAAGTCCAGTTCGGCCGTGCCCGCGAAATCGCGGATCGGGAAAACCGAACGCAGCGTCTTTTCCAGACCCGAGACGTAACCCGTCGACGGATCGGAGCGCAGGAACTGCTCATAGCTTTCACGCTGCACCTCGATCAGATTCGGCATCTGCACCACTTCGTGGATGTCGCCGAAAATCTTGCGGATGCGCTTCTTCGCGGTGCCGGAGATGGCCGGAGCTTTCGCCTTGCTTGCCATAGGAGGAATTGTGCCTCTTCGCTGTCGTTCCGGCGCCGAATGGCCCCGGAGAAAATGTCATGCCACGCACGGGAATGTGGCCCCAAAACGCCGAAAAGGCCGCACGGCACACACCCCTTCCGGGGCCGCCATGCAGCTTCACGTCGCGTTTCAGGATAACCCGCCGCCCCCATTCCTGGCCTGCCTCCGCGCAAAGGCGGCCTTTCCCGAAGCGGTCGGTTGCGTTCTATCTAGTGTTTCCGCCGCGTTTCGTCAATCCACCGGAGTCAAACGCAGAGGCCCCCGGCGCACGATTGGCATAGAGCACATAGGTGTCGCGCCCGATCGGCGCACGCAGCACCGGCCGATATCCTTGCGCCAGCGCGCTCTCGATTTGCGCCCGGCTGCGGCGCGCGTTGTTCTTGTCCGCTGCCGCCTCGATCAGGACGAAGCCGGGCGGGTGCATCATGATCCGCTGCAATTCGGCCCCTTGCGGCACGCCGATGGCATCCTGTTCCTTCACGTGGCTGAGATGGCTAGGATAGGCAAAGCGCGTGACAAGGCACGATCCGGTCAGCGAGTAGAGGCTGCTCGGCCCCTGATAGATATAGAGACATCCGCGCGGATGCATGCCGATCGCCCGCACGAACGGGGCGAGATCCGCCCCGATGCCGTATTTCGCGCGGTTGCCCGCGATATGCATGCCGCCTGCCACCACGGCATAGGCGGCGGCGCCATAGCCCAGCCAGCGCCAGCGCCCCGGCGCATCGAACAGCACCGCCGCGTTGATCGCCGCAGGCAGGAGCAACGGCAGAGCATAATGATCGTAGAAATCGCCCATCAGCAGCAGGCCGAACGCCGATGCCAGGAACCACAGCGCGGCAAACCGCGCGGCGGGGGCATTCCGCCGCCATGCCAACGCCAGCCCGGCCAGCGCCGCCGCGAGCACCGGCAGCAGGATCAACACCATATCGGCCAACCGCCCCAGTTGCCGCCCCAGCGGCACATCGCCGCGCGCGAAGATCGAGACGAAATTGGCGTAAACGAAATCCTCGCCCCGGCCCGCCGCTGCATAGACCGCCAGCGCGGCAAGCGTCGGCAACAGGCCGAGCAAGGCCCAGACGGCGCTGCCACCCAGAAACGCCGCCGGCCTTACACGCGCGCGCCACAGCCATGCCATCAGCACCAGCCCGAAGAACACGCCTTCGAACACCGCGCTGTACTTGATCTGGATGGCAATTCCCGCGCAGAGCATCGCCGCCGCGCCCCAGGCCGCCCCGCACCGCAGATGGGTCTGGCCGGTGGCCCGGATCATGCACAGCCCCGCCAGCGTCATCGGCAGATTGTAGAACACGGGCGATTGTCCGCCATCGCCGCCGATCAGATTGAGCGCCGCGAGATAGAGCAATCCGGCGCAAAAGGCCGCGCGATCCGAAGTCCAGCGCCGACAGATGCAGACGATGACCCACGCCGTGGCCGCGGCGAACAGTGTGGCGGCGATCTGATAGACATAGACCCCGCCGCCCAGCTTCGCGAACACGGCATAGAGCAGGAACAGCCCCACGGGCTTGCGGTCCCAAAGGTCGCTATAAATCCATGCGCCTTCCCACATCCGTTGCCCGGCCAGCAGATAGAACTGCTCGTCCGACTGGATCAGGGGGTTGCCGAACTGCCAGAAACGCAGCGCGAAAGCGGCCAGCACCAGCAGAGCGGGAACCGCCCAGTGCAACCTGCCACCGGAAAAGGCAGCCCCTGCGCGCGCGATCACTTGTTGCGCCACACCAGCAGCGTGGAAGCACAGAAGTTCCATAGCGAACCGACCGCCACCCCGGCGATCCCGGCCAGCCACCAGCGCGGTTCCGCCGCGAAGACCATCACGCCCACGCCGACATTGGCCACCGCACCGGCCGAACAGACGAGATAGAAGCCCGCCAGACCCTTGAGCCAGGCCCCCAGCGTCTTGTGGCGGCGATCGCGATACGTGATGAGATTGTTCAGCACGAAATTGAACAGGATCGCCACCGCCACGGCGGCGGTCTGGCCATTGCCGAACGGCAGGCCCAGCTCCAGCGCCGTGCGCAACACCACCAGATGCACGATCAGCCCCAGCCCGCCGACGAGCCCGAACAGGATTAGGCGTGGCGGAATCCAGCGGCCGCATATCCGGTCGAGAATCTGGATGACGAATTCCAGCGCCACGGCGCTGTCGAGCTTGCTTTCCCCCGCATGGCGCGGACGGAACGTATATGGCACTTCGGCCACGGCGAGCGGACGCCCGGCGGACAGGACGATATCCAGCAGAATCTTGAAACCGAGGGCCGACAGGCGCGGCGCGATTTCCACGAATAGGTCGCGGCGCATCATGAAGAACCCGCTCATCGGGTCGCTCAGCCGCTGCGGCATCACCCGCTCGGCGACCCATCCGGCAAAGCGGCTGATCACTTCGCGCCCCTGCGACCATTCGCCGGTGCTGCCTTCGTCCGCGTATCGGGTGCCGATCACCAGCTCCGCCCCTTCTCGCTCGATTGCGCACAGCATGGCGGCCAGCTTGCTTTCGTCGTGCTGCATATCGGCATCGACCACGGCGACCACCGGGGCCGTGGTGGCAAGGAAGCCTTCGATCACGGCGGCGGACAGGCCCTTGCGGCCAATGCGGCGGATCAGGCGGATATTGCCGCGCTGACGGGCGAACCGCTCAACCTCTTCGGGCGTGCCGTCCCGGGAATCGTCATCCACGAAGATCGCTTCCCACGCGATGCCCGCCAGGGCGGCATCGAGCGCGGCAATCATCGTGCCGACATTGTCCTTCTCATTCAGCGTGGGAACGATGACCGCGAGACGCACACCCGCCGCGTCAAGGCCGGCCTGTTCATAAGTGGCTGTCTCCAGCCGCGAACGCGTATCAAGCAAAGCCAACCTCACGATATGAACCGGCGCCGGCTCCACTTTCCGGCCCATACAGATTTCCCGCGCCGCCACAAGTTTCCGCGCGCCCAGTTGACTTTTTCCTGCGATGTGGCCAAAGCGCCGCCCGATCGCCGGTTCCGCAAGGGCTGGCAATCATCCGTCCGAGACAGTCGGTGAAGGCAATATGGCCTTCTTAATTTCCGGCCTAGACGGGGAAAAGAGATTTCATGGGCCGCTTCTCGCATGCCCATATTTCGCGCCATTGGCGCACCTCCTTCCCCTTCAACGGACTCGCCCATGCCGGTTTTCGGCATGGACAAACGTAGCCGGCCGTACGGGCACGAACCCCGCACGGTCACATGTGAAGGAGTATGGCATGGATCGTTCGCAAAAAGCCGATTCGGTCGCCCAGCTCAACGCGGTCTTCAACGAGGTCGGCGTGGTGGTTGTCACCCGCAACCTCGGCCTGTCTGTGGCCCAGTCCACCGACCTGCGTGCGAAGATGCGTGATGTTGGCGCGTCCTACAAGGTTGCGAAGAACCGTCTTGCCAAGCTCGCCCTGAAGGAAACCCAGTACGAAGGCCTGGAGGAATATCTCTCCGGCCCGACCGCGATCGCCTATTCGGTGGATCCGGTCGCGGCAGCCAAGGCTGCGGTCGACTTCGCGAAGACCAACGACAAGCTTGAAATCGTTGGTGGTTCGATGGGTGGGCAGCTGCTCGATCAGGCTGGTATCAAGGCGCTCGCCTCGATGCCTTCGCTCGACGAGCTGCGCGGCACGCTGGTGGGTCTCATCAACGCCCCGGCAACGAAGATTGCCCGGGTGGTCAACGAACCCGCCGCCAAGCTCGCTCGCGTCTTCGGTGCCTACGGCGCCAAGGAAGCAGCGTAAACGGTTATCCGCACAAGCGAATTTTCGGGGCCGCAGAATCCTCTGGACCTCGAACCAGTCAATTTTTTGGAGTGTTGAACAATGGCCGATATCGCCAAGCTCGTTGAAGAACTTTCGAAGCTGACCGTCCTCGAAGCAGCTGAACTCGCCAAGGCTCTTGAAGAAGAGTGGGGCGTGAGCGCTGCCGCTGCTGTTGCTGTTGCCGCCCCCGCCGCTGGTGGCGATGCCGGTGCAGCCGCTGAAGAAAAGACCGAATTCGACGTCATCCTGACCGGCGACGGTGGCAAGAAGATCCAGGTCATCAAGGAAGTCCGCGCCATCACCGGCCTGGGCCTGACCGAAGCCAAGGCTCTCGTCGAAGGCGCCCCCAAGGCGCTGAAGGAAGGCGTGAACAAGGCCGAAGCCGAAGACATCAAGAAGAAGATCGAAGAAGCCGGCGGCACCGTCGAGCTGAAGTAAGCGATCCTCTCTTCGAGAGATTACGCGAAGGGCGGCCCCGCAAGGTGCCGCCCTTTTCGTTTGGGTGAGGTATTGGCAAGCGATGCCAACGATACAATCGCCTTTCCTTTGGGCCGAGATGCGCTAACCTCCTCCGGATACAGCACAAAAGGGGGAAGGATGGGCGGCCAGACAGGGAATGCGACAACGCATCGGCGGCGGGTTCTGCAGGGGCTGGGCGCGCTGAGCGTGTCACCGCTTGTAACGGCCAACACCGCTCATCCCCAAAAGAGCGATTTTCCTTCCGTCAAAGCGCTTGCCCGCGATCTGGTTTCAGCGGAAGTCGTCCCCGGAGTGGTTGTCGCCCTTGGCCACGGGCAAGAGGACCCCACCTTTATCTGCCATGGGACACTGGGCTTCGGCAGCGAAGTGGCCGTCGATGAAAACACCCTGTGGCGGATCTATTCGATGACCAAGCCTGTGGCGGGCATGGCTGCGATGCTGCTGATCGCGCAAGGCAGGATCACCCTGGATCAGCCGATTGCCGATTTCATGCCGGAATTCGGAACCATGCAGGTGCTGATCGATCCAAAGGCCGGCCTTGCGGCAAGACCGGCCAGAAATCCGATCACGGTACGCCATCTGCTGACTCATACATCGGGGATAGGCGCCGCCATACCGATGGTCGGCGGGCCGCTGATCGATGCCTATACAGCAGTGGGGCTCAAGCGCGGCGTGCTGGATGCCGATGGCGCGCCCGACGTGCCCGGCGCGGTGACCGGCCTAGCCGAATTCGCGCGCCGTCTTGCCACGGTCCCGCTGGAGGCGGAACCGGGAACGCACTGGCGCTATTCCTATGGGCTCGATCTGATCGGACGGATCGTGGAGATCGTCTCTGGCCAGCCGTTCGATGCGTTCCTGAAGCAGGCGTTTTTCGATCCGCTGGGCATGGCCAGCACGGGCTTTCGCGTTCCCGCTCAAGATCGCATGCGCCTGGTCGATAACTACAGCACCCCCTATCCCGCCGACGGCAGCAAGGCCACGCTGATCGATCCCGGCGCGCAATCCCAATTCCTGAAGCAGCCGACATACGTTTCGGGCGGCGGCGGCCTCGTGTCCACCGCGCGGGACTACGATCGCTTCCTCGCCATGCTGGTGGGCGGAGGGACATTTCGCGGGACTACCGTCCTGCCACCCGCCGCGGTGGCAATGGGCATGTCCAATCTCCTGCCCGCGGGCACGAACATGAACAGCTATATCTTCCCCGGTTCGGGCGACGGGTTCGGCGCCGGGGGCCGGCTGGTTTCCTCAGGGCCGGACAAAGGCACGTTCGGCTGGATGGGCGCGGCTGGGACGCTGGGAACGGTCAACCCAGATCGCCGGTTGCGGATCACCGGCATGCTGAATTGCATGAACAATATGGCCCTGCCGGAGCAACTGCCCGCTGCGGTGAACGCCGATTGGCCGGCGCACTAGACTTTAACGCCTGCCCCCTCGCATGGGGATGAAGCGGACAGTCGAAACCGACTGGCGGCGCACGCCCCGGTTTAGCCTGCCTGCCCGAACTGCGCCCAAGCCTGTCCGGTTCCAACCACGCGCGCAGCCAGCCGGAGTCGTTAGGGCGCGGGCGGCGCAAGCGATTTGAGATAGGCGATCACTTCGGCCCGCTGCGCATCGTTCTTGAGCCCGGGATAGATCATCTTGGTGCCCGGCACGGTCTGGCGTGGCGCCTTGAGATAGGCGTCCAGCGTCTTTTCATCCCAGACCAGGCCCGATTCCCGCATCGCCGGGCTGAACGCATAGCCTTCCACATCGCCCGCCGGAGTCTCGAAAATACCCGCCAGCGAAGGGCCGATCATATGCCGCTCCGGTTCCACCGAGTGGCAACTGCGGCATTGGTTGAACGCGGCCGGCGCGTTATCCGCCTGCGCGGTCGCGGCTTCCGGCGCGGCGGCGGCATCGCCCGTTTCACCGCCAGCAGTCCGCTCGCCCGCATCCTGCCCGCCACAGGCCATGAGCCCCAGCGTCAGAAGCGCCGCAACGCCGTTGGCCATGAGCTTGCGCATTCTTTCCCTCCCTCGGCGAACGCCATGTGTAGGCCGCGTCCTTATCAAGCCCCACGCGGGGTGCAACTATTCGCTTCCCCCAATCTGTCCGCTGGCCTATCGGCGGCAACCGATGTCACCCCTGCCTCTCCCCGGATCTGCCGTGCGCACGGAAATCAAGGCCACGGTGCGGCTCGCCGTGCCGCTGGCGGCGGCCAATCTGCTGCAGATGGCGGTGCACGCGGTGGACGTGATCTTCGTCGCCCGGCTGGGCCAGGAAGCGCTGGCCGCCTCCAGCCTGTCGGTCGCGCTGTTCAGTCTGCTCACCTGGTGCTTCTCCGGACTTACCGGCGCGGTCGCCCCGCTGATCGCCGCCGAACTCGGCAAGGGCCGCCACGCGGTGCGCGAAATCCGCCGCAGCGTGCGCATGGCGCTGTGGCTCGGGGTGCTGTCCGGCCTCGCCGGAATGGCGATCTGCGCTTTCGGCGAAGTGCTGCTGCTCGCCAGCGGGCAAGACCCGGTGATCGCCCATAAAGCGGGCGCGTTCCTGCGTATCCTGATGTGGGCGATGATCCCGATGATTCTCGCCAGCGTGCTGCGCACTTTCGTCGCCACCATGGGGCGGCCGATTTTCGCCACGGTCATCACCGCCGCGGCGATCGGGGTGAACATCCTTGCCAACTACGTGTTCGTGTTCGGCGCGTTCGGGGTTCCGGCCATGGGCCTCAACGGTTCGGCGCTGGCCAGCACGCTTACCGCCGTCCTCATGCTGCTGGCCTATGTCGGCGCGATCTATGCCGACCGGCGGTTGCGCCGCTATTACCTGTTCGGGCGTCTATGGCGCCCGGAAATGACCCGTTTCCGCGAAATCGTCGGCATCGGTTTGCCGATCGCGGGCACGATCCTGGCGGAAGCCGGGCTGTTCAGCAGCGCGGCCGTGCTGATGGGCTGGATCGGCAAGGCGGAACTGGCCGCGCACACCATTGCCCTGCAGATCGCCGCTTTCGCTTTTCAGGTGCCGTTCGGCATCGGCCAGGCGGCAACGATCCGGGTCGGCTATCACTACGGCGCGCGCGACAGGGCCGGGATTGCCCATGCCGGATGGGCGGCCATCGGCCTCAGCCTCGGTTTCATGGTGTTCACCGCCAGCGCGCTGTGGCTGATCCCGGAATTCATCATCTCCGCCTATCTCGACATTCACGATCCGGCCAATGCCATCCTGCTCGGCTTTGCCGTGCAATTCATGGCGATTGCCGCGTTCTTCCAGTTGTTCGACGGATTGCAGACCGTCGCGGCGGGTGCGCTGCGCGGATTGCAGGATACCAAAGTGCCGATGGTCATCGCCATCTTCGGCTATTGGCTGCCCGGTTTCGGCGGCGCGCTGGCGCTGGCTTTCCTCACTCCGCTGCGCGGCCAGGGGGTGTGGTTCGGCTTTGCCATCGGGCTTGCCGTCGTCGCCCTGATGCTGCTTTATCGCTGGCACCGCCGCGAACGCTTCGGGCTTGTCGCCGAACTGCCGTGAAAAAACTTCATCAGGTGCGCTTGACGACCTGATCGGCTGGCACCATATCCCGGCCGCTGGCACTCCCACGCAGGGAGTGCCAACTGCATTCAACTCAACTGGAAGAGGTCACAGACATGGCATTCCGTCCGTTGCATGACCGCGTTCTCGTTCGGCGCATCGAAGCCGAAGAAAAGACCGCCGGCGGCATCATCATCCCCGACAGCGCCAAGGAAAAGCCGAGCGAAGGCGAAATCGTGGCTGTCGGCAGCGGCGCGCGCGCCGAAGACGGCAAGGTTACCCCGCTCGATGTCAAGGCTGGCGATCGCGTGCTGTTCGGCAAATGGTCGGGCACCGAAGTCAAGGTCGACGGTGAAGACCTGCTGATCATGAAGGAAAGCGACATTCTCGGCGTGATCGCCTGATCGCTCCGGCGCTTCCCCTATATCCCGATTTATAAAGAGGAATTCTCACAATGGCTGCAAAGGACGTGAAATTTTCGCGTGACGCACGCGAACGCATCCTCAAGGGCGTCGACACCCTCGCCAACGCCGTGAAGGTCACTCTCGGCCCCAAGGGCCGCAACGTCGTGATCGACAAGAGCTTCGGCGCACCGCGCATCACCAAGGACGGCGTTTCCGTCGCCAAGGAAATCGAACTCAAGGACAAGTTCGAGAACATGGGCGCCCAGATGCTGCGCGAAGTGGCATCGAAGGCCAACGACAAGGCCGGTGACGGCACCACCACCGCCACCGTGCTCGCTCAGGCGATCGTGCGCGAAGGCATGAAGTCGGTTGCCGCGGGCATGAACCCGATGGATCTCAAGCGCGGCATCGATCTTGCCGTCGCCAAGGTGGTCGAAAACCTCAAGGGCCGCTCGAAGGACATTTCGGCGTCTTCGGAAATCGCGCAGGTCGGCATCATCTCGGCCAACGGCGACACCGAAGTGGGTGAAAAGATCGCCGAAGCCATGGAAAAGGTCGGCAAGGAAGGCGTCATCACCGTCGAAGAGGCCAAGGGTCTCGAATTCGAACTCGATGTCGTCGAAGGCATGCAGTTCGACCGTGGCTATCTCTCGCCCTACTTCATCACCAACCCGGAAAAGATGATCGTCGAACTCGACGATCCGTTCATCCTGGTTCACGAAAAGAAGCTTTCGAACCTGCAGCCGCTGCTGCCGATCCTCGAAGCCGTGGTGCAGAGCGGCCGTCCGCTTCTCATCATCGCCGAAGATATCGAAGGCGAAGCGCTGGCCACGCTGGTGGTCAACAAGCTGCGCGGCGGCCTCAAGATCGCTGCTGTGAAGGCTCCGGGCTTCGGTGATCGCCGCAAGGCGATGCTGCAGGACATCGCGATCCTGACCAAGGGCGAAATGATTTCCGAAGACCTCGGCATCAAGCTCGAAAACGTCACGGTCGGCATGCTCGGCCAGGCCAAGCGCGTCACGATCGACAAGGACAACACCACCATCGTCGATGGCGCCGGTGCGGCGGAAGACATCAAGGCTCGCGTCGAACAGATCCGCGCCCAGATCGAAGTCACCACCAGCGATTACGACCGTGAAAAGCTGCAGGAACGCCTCGCCAAGCTGGCTGGCGGTGTTGCCGTGATCAAGGTCGGCGGTGCAACCGAAGTCGAAGTGAAGGAACGCAAGGACCGCGTCGACGACGCGCTGCACGCCACCCGCGCAGCCGTTGAAGAAGGCATCGTCCCCGGCGGCGGCACGGCCCTGCTCTACGCCACCAAGGCTCTCGAAGGCCTGTCCGGCATCAACGACGACCAGACCCGTGGTGTCGACATCGTCCGCCGTGCGCTGCAGGCGCCGGTTCGCCAGATCGCCGAAAACGCCGGCCATGACGGCGCGGTTGTCGCGGGCAAGCTGATCGACGGCAACGACGAAACCCTCGGTTTCAACGCAGCCACCGACGTTTACGAAAACCTCGTCACCGCCGGCGTGATCGACCCGACCAAGGTCGTGCGCACCGCTCTGCAGGACGCGGCTTCGGTTGCCGGTCTGCTGATCACCACCGAAGCGGCCATTTCCGATCTGCCGGAAGACAAGCCGGCGATGCCGCCGATGCCCGACATGGGCGGTATGGGTGGCATGGGCTTCTAAGGCCCGCCGCCGATATGATAAAGATGGGGCCGGAAGGAGCGATCCTTCCGGCCCTTTTTCTTTGGCGATTGTGGCGTTTGCCAATCCCCCAAACCCGTTCGTCCTGAGCCTGTCGAAGGACGCGCACAACCGCAGCCTCCTGCTTTGGAAAGCACCCAGCCACACACGTTTGGCGCGCGTCCTTCGACAGGCTCAGGACAAGCGGAATTCGTGCCAGGCCCGTTCGTACTGGCAAGATACGATCGCCATTCCCGTATTTGCCGGTTCTTCCGCTCTACCGCCCACCTGCCGAACCGCATGGGCCGGGTCCGGATTCGCTTCGCCTCATGTCGCAGAACGGTTCATCGCCGTCTAACTTGCCGCAAATCAGCGGATTCTGTTATATTCCTGTTCATAAGGCTCAGGTAGGATAATACGATGATGTTGAGGGCGTTCAAACGCGCGGCTTTCGCGCTCGGGGCCGGGGTGCTGGCGTTCCAGCCACTGCAAACCGCTGTTGCACAGGATTACGCGTCGAGTTTCGACAGCGTGCTGGGCACCGATCTCCGATCGCCCAAGGAATTCCGCGCCAGCTATTCCAGCCCGCTCGAAGCAGCGGTGGCCCGCGCCGCCGATGGAGGCAAGGGCCGGATCGGCGTGGCCGCGATCGATCTTGCCACCGGGCGCGAAATCGCCGTTCTGGGCGACCAGCGCTTCCCCATGGCGAGCACCAGCAAGATCGCCATTGCCGCCACGTTCCTCGACGGGGTCGACAAGGGTCGGTGGAGCCTGAGCAGTGAGTTTCCGCTGCTGGTTCCCGTCGCTTCCAAGCCCTTCTCCACTTCCATCGCCCCCGTGCGCAAGGGCAATTACATGTCCGCGCACCAATTGATCGACCTGATGATCACCCGCAGTTCCAATCAGGCAACCGATGCGCTGCTGGCGGTGATCGGCGGCCCGCAAGCCGTCAACCGCTGGATGCAGAAGGCAGGCATCACCGATTTCCGCATCGACCGCGACATCGCCACACTGGTGCGCGATGACGGAGAATTCGATCCCGCTTCGCATATCGACCAACGCGACAGCGCCTCGCCGCGCGCAATGATCCAGTTGCTTTCGGGCCTGCATCAGGGACGCTGGCTCAGCGATTCCAGCCGCCGCGTCATCATGAGCGCGATGGAACGGTGCATCACCGGCAAGCGCCGCATCCCCGCATTACTGCCCGCAGGGGTGCAGGTCGCGCACAAGACCGGTTCGCTCAACAACACGTCGAGCGATATCGGGTTCATCACAGGGGCCGATGGCCGCACTTATGCCGTGGCGATCTATGTCACCGGGCAAGGCACACGCCTCGCCCGCGAAGAACGCATCGCCCAGATCGCCCGCGCGATCTATGACGGCTACAGCACCATGCCCGCGACCGAAAACACCAACTGGGTCAACGCCCGCTACTGACAGGCGATACAGATGTTGTTGCCCGGAAACCGGGCAGCACCGCCTGCCATGCTTCCTGAAAGCCCAAGGCGGGCCGGTGTTCCTGGCGGAACGGCGGGCTTTGCATAAAATGGGATGAGGCGAGACGGCGGTTCTGTCGTATCCGCCCTCCACGCGGGAGCGCAGCGACATTTGGCGCGATTACTTGGATATAGCGCCCATAGCTGAGGGCTGTCAGCGCTATGCTTGCGCAATATGACCGGCCAACCGCTTAGTAGCGCCTGGCAGCCTTGAGCGGACTCCCGCCCGAGGCAATGATCAGATCAGCCTTGCGGACCGGCGAAAGCCGCATACGAGCCGCAGATACAAAAAGGGCGTGACAATCGCCACGCCCTTTCCGTTTTTTCCGAATGGATCAAAAGATCACTCGGCTGCCTTCTTGGCAGCGTCAGCAGCCTTGTCGGCCGTTGCAGCAGCGTCAGTGGCCTTGTCGGCCGAAGCAGCAGCAGCGTCAGCAGCCTTGTCGGCAGCCGGAGCAGCAGCGGCATCAGCAGCAGCGTCGGTAGCCGTAGCAGCAGCGTCAGTAGCCTGCGAAGCAGCGTCGGTAGCCGTGTCAGCAGCGGCTTCAGCGTCAGCCATTGCCGAGTCAGCGGTCTGGGTGGCAGCGTCTTCGGTCTTTTCCGAGCAGGCTGCAACGGTCAGAGCAGCAGCGGCAGCAGCGGCAGCGAGAACGATCTTGCGCATGTTATAGCAATCCTTGAACAGCGAGTGGAATACGCACGGCATCAATTGCGCCGTACGCAAAGCCTGCCCCGAGGGGCAAACTTCGCGCGCACAAATAATCGCCATTCAAACACTATGCAAGCATGTTCGCGGTCTGGATAATTTTCATATTATCGCAGCCCACCCATTCGTTCCTGCCCCATGGGGCATAATTGCGACAATTTCATGACCCCGCGCGCGAGGCAAAGGCGGGGAAGCGGAAACCGGCTGACCCGGCGCGAAGGCGCTGCTACGAACGCGCCATGGCCGACAAACAGCATCTCTATATCGTCGACGGATCGTCCTACATTTTCCGCGCCTATCATCGGCTGCCGCCGCTGACCAACCCGCAGGGAACGCCTGTGGGCGCGGTCTACGGCTACACCGCCATGCTGTGGAAACTGGCGCTGGAGCTGCATCAGGCCGACGGGCCCACCCATCTGGCGGTGATTCTCGACAAGTCGAGCACCTCGTTCCGCAACGATCTTTACGACCAGTACAAGGCCAACCGCCCCCCCGCGCCGGAAGATCTGGTGCCGCAGTTTCCGCTGATTCGCGATGCGACGCGCGCTTTCAGCCTCCCCTGCATCGAGGAGGAAGGGCTCGAAGCGGACGATCTCATCGCCACTTACGCCCGCGAAGCCGCGCGTCAGGGATGGGATGTGACGATCGTTTCCTCGGACAAGGACCTGATGCAACTGGTCGGCGAAAGCGCCGGTGGCGGCCGGATCGACATGCTCGACACGATGAAGAATCAGCGAATCGACGTGGCTGAAGTGGTCGAAAAATTCGGTGTTCCGCCCGAAAAGGTCGGCGACGTGCTGGCGCTGATGGGCGATTCGGTCGACAATGTGCCGGGTATTCGCGGAATCGGGCCCAAGACGGCGACCAAGCTGATCCAGGAATACGGCGATCTCGAAAGCGCGCTGGCCGCCGCCGAAACGATGAAACCGTCCAAAATGCGCGAGCGGCTGATCGAGGAGGCGGCAATGGCCCGGCTCAGTCGCCAGCTCGTCGAATTGAAGCAGGATTGCCCGATGCCGATGGCGCTGGAGGAATTCCGCCTCACCGCGATTCCGCCTGCACCGCTGGCCGAATTCTTCACCACGCATGGTTTTTCCAGCCTGCTGCGGCGGCTCGAAGGCATGTCGGGCGAGCAGGCAAGCCCGGCGTCAGCCCCGTCGCAGGCGGGCGATTCGGCGGCCCCTGCCCCCGAATCGAGCGGCAGCAGGCAGGAACTGCCGCCCATGGCGACGGTGGACCATGCCAGCTATCGCTGCGTACAGACGCTTGAGGAACTGGACGCCTGGATCGCGCGCGCTTTCGCCGCGCGGGTCATCGCGGTCGATACCGAAACCAGCGCGCTCGATGCGATGCAGGCCGATCTGACCGGTGTCAGCCTTGCCATCGGTCCGAACGACGCCTGCTATATTCCGCTCGGCCATACCTGCAACGACATGTTCGCCGAACGGCCGGAGCAGATTCCGTTCGACACCGCGCTGGCCCGGCTCAAGCCGCTGCTGGAAAGCGATGCGGTGCTCAAGATCGGGCAAAACATCAAATACGACATCAACGTGCTTGCCCGCTACGGCATCGCGATCCACCCGCTCGACGATACGCTGGTGATGAGCTTCGCGCTCGACGCTGGGCGCGGCGAGGAAGGGATCGGCGGCGGGCACGGAATGGACGAGCAGGCCCTGCGTCACCTCGGCCACACCACGATCAAGTTCAAGGATGTGTGCGGCACCGGCCGCAACGCGATCTCCTTTACCGAAGTCCCGCTCGACCGGGCAACGCACTATGCCGCGGAAGACGCCGACGTGACCTGGCGGCTGCATGCGCTGCTCAGGAATCGCCTCGGTGACGAAGGCGGCACGCGCATTTACGAGCGGGTGGACCGGCCCCTGATTCCCGTGGTGGCGCGGATGGAGCGGCACGGCATCAAGGTCGATCGCGAACAGCTCGCCCGCCTGTCGACCGAATTTGCCGACCGGATCGGCGCGCTGGAAAAGGAAATCCATGCGCTGGCCGGGGCCGAATTCACTATCGGCAGCCCCAAGCAACTGGGCGATATCCTGTTCGACAAGCTCGGCTACAAAGGCGGGCGCAAAGGCAAGAGCGGGCAATATTCGACCGATCAGGCCATTCTGGAAAAGCTCGCCGCGCAAGGGGCGGATATCGCCGCCCGGGTGCTCGACTGGCGGCAACTGGCCAAGCTGAAATCGACTTATACCGATGCGTTGCAGGCCGCGATCAATCCGGCCACGGGCCGGGTCCACACCAGCTACAGCCTGGTTGGCGCGCAAACGGGCCGGCTGTCCTCCACCGACCCCAATCTCCAGAACATCCCGGCCCGCACCGATATCGGCCGCCGCATCCGCGAAGCGTTCGTGGCGGAGGAAGGCAATGTCCTGCTGTCGGCGGACTACAGCCAGATCGAACTGCGCCTTGCCGCGCATCTGGCCGATGTGCCCGCGCTGAAGGACGCGTTCGCCAAGGGCGAGGATATTCACGCGCGCACGGCGATGGAAATGTTCGGCCTGGTCGACCGCGACACCCGCGCCCGCGCGAAAACGATCAATTTCGCCATTCTCTACGGCATTTCCCGCTGGGGTCTGGCCGGGCGGCTGGGCGTGGAACCGGACGAGGCGCAAGCGATGATCGACCGCTATTTCGAACGTTTCCCCGGTATCCAGCGCTATATCGTCGCCACGCTGGAGCAGGTGCGCGAATGCGGTTATTCGCAGACGCTGTTCGGCCGCAAGACCTGGTTCCCGCGCATCAATTCGAAGAATCAGGCCGAACGGCAGGGGAGCGAGCGCGCCGCGATCAACGCGCCGATCCAGGGAACCTGCGCCGATATCATCAAGCGCGCGATGACCCGCATGATGCCCGAACTCGAAGCGGCGGGCCTCGGCCATGTCCGGATGCTGCTGCAAGTGCATGACGAACTGGTGTTCGAACTGCCCGAAGCCGATGTCGCCGCGGCCAGCGCGGTGATTCAGCGGGTGATGGACGACGCGGCGGGCCCGGCGATCCGGCTGGACGTGCCGCTGGGCGTGGAAATCGGCATCGGAAAGAACTGGGATGCCGCACACTGATCGGCGCAAACGGCAAGCCGGGCCCGGCGCCGCCCGCCGGGCATGGGTGGCGCGCATCACCGTCTCGCTGCTGGTGGCGGGCTCGCTGGTGGCCGCGGTGCTGGTCATCATCACCACTATCGATGCCGAACGCGCCCAGCGCGCGCAGGCCCAGCGCACGCACGATATCCTGGCCGAACTGCGCAATGTCGGCCATGCCGCGATCAATGCGGAAACCGGCCAGCGTGGCTATTTCATCACGCTCGACAAGCGTTACCTCGGCCCCTACCGGCTGGGCCGCGAACAGTATCGCCCCGCGCTGGAACGGCTGAACCGGTTGATGGAGGACGAAGGCGCCCCGCAGCGCCAGCGCGCACTGCTGGCCGAAATCGACCAGCTCACCACCGCCAAGTTCGCCGAACTGGAAGAATCGACCGGGATGATCGAACGGGGCGAACTGGCCGAAGCGCAGGCCCGTTTCCTCAGCGACGAAGGCGAGGAAGTGATGAACCGCCTGCGCCGCGCACTGGGCGAGATGGAACGAATCGAACAGGACGTGCTGGAACAGACGACCGCCCGTTCCGCCGTGGCCGAAGCGCGCGTGCTGCCCCTGCTCGGGCTACTGCTGCTGATGCTGCTGGCCGCTTCGGCGCTCGGGCTCAGGCAGGCCTTGCGCGCCGCGCGGGTCGAAAGCGCGGAAGCCCATGCCGACGAACTGGCCGCCGCGCGTGACCGGGCGGATCTGCTGGCACGCGAACTCAACCACCGGGTGAAGAACCTGTTCGCGGTGATTCTCGCCATCGTCCGCCTCAGCGCGCGCACCGCGCCGGAAGCCCGGCCGGTGACCGAAAGCATCGCCCGCCGCATCCAGGCCCTGCTGATCGCGCACGAAGCGACGCAGGGCGCACCCGGCCAGCCGGTGGCCGATCTGAAGCATCTGATCGAAACCACGCTGGCCCCACACCATGCCCCGCAGCGCGGCTGTTCGCTGGCCGGGCCTCGCGTCGTCCTGCCCACGGCGAAAGTCCAGTCGCTCGGCCTCGTGCTGCATGAACTGGCGACCAATGCGGTGAAGTACGGGGCGTGGAGCCAGAACGGATCGCTGACGATCGAATGGCGATGCGAAGGCGAAGACGATGGCGAACTGGTGCTCGACTGGCGCGAGCATTGCCCCGATTCCTGCGCGCCCACCGAACACAAGGGCTTCGGCAGCCTGTTGATCGAAAGCTCCGCCCGCCAGCTTGACGGCACGATCACCCGCGAATTCAGGCCCGAAGGGTGCCACGTGCGGATCGCCTTCCCGCTCACCTGACACCCGAAAGGGCCGGCAGGGGCAAGGAGCCACGCGGCCCCTGCCCCATACCTGCTTTATTCGTGCTTCTTCTGGCGCGTCGGTTCGACCATGCCTTCGTGAATGAAGCCGATGGGGCGGACTTCCAGAGCGCGCTTTTTCAGTTCGCCTTTCATCTTGCCGTATTCCGCTTCCATTTCCGCCGTCACCGTGGCCCGCGAATCCTCCAGCGCCTTGGCGAAATCGGCCCCGGTCACCACGTCGGCATTCTCGCCCGCCCGGCGCAGGGCGACCAGCCCCGCCCGGCGCACCACATCTTCCAGATCGGCACCGGTGAAACGTTCGGTTTCCACCGCGATTTTCGCCAGATCGACATCGTCGGCCAGCGGCATATCGCGGGTGTGGATCTTGAGGATATGTTCGCGGCCCGGCGCATCGGGCGTGCCGACATAGACCAGTTCATCGAACCGGCCGGGGCGAAGCAAAGCGGGATCGACCAGAGTCGGCCGGTTCGTCGCCCCGATCACCACCACCGATTGCAAATCTTCCAGCCCATCCATTTCGGCCAGGATGGTGTTGACCACCCGCGCCGTGACCTGCGGTTCGGCATCGCCCGATCCGCGTGCGGGCACGAGACTGTCGATCTCGTCGATGAAGATCACGCACGGGGCCACCTGCCGCGCGCGGGCGAACAGGCGGCTGATCTGCTGCTCGCTTTCGCCGTACCACTTGCTGAGCATGTCCGAGCTTTTGATCGAGATGAAATTGGCTTCCGCCTCTTTCGCCACGGCCTTGGCCAGCAGAGTCTTGCCGGTGCCCGGCGGGCCGTATAGCAGGAAACCCTTGGCCGGGCGGATACCCAGCCGGCGGAACGCCTGCGGATTGCGCAGAGGCAGCTCCACACCTTCCTTGAGCTTTTCCTGCGCATCGCCCAGCCCGCCGATATCGGACCAGCCGACATTGGGCAGTTCGACCATCACCTCGCGCATCGCGCTTGGCTGCACCCGCTTGAGCGCGGCGATGAAATCGCTGCGCTCCACGCACAGTTCGTCCAGCACTTCGGCCGGGATCGTCTGCTTTTCCAGATCGAGCTTGGGCATGATCCGGCGCACCGCGTCGATCGCAGCTTCGCGCGTCAGCGCGGCGATATCCGCCCCGACGAAGCCGTGCGTGGTGCGCGCCAGTTCCTTGAGATCAACCCCCTCGCCCAGCGGCATGCCGCGGGTGTGGATGGCGAGAATCTCGCGCCGCCCCGATTCGTCAGGTACGCCGATCACGATTTCGCGGTCGAACCGGCCGGGCCGCCGCAGCGCCTCGTCGATCGCATCCGGGCGGTTGGTCGCGGCAATCACCACCAGATTGGTGCGGGCATCGAGCCCGTCCATCAGCGTCAGCAGTTGCGCCACCACGCGCTTTTCCGCTTCGCCCTGCACCTGGCTGCGCTTGGGCGAGATCGAATCGATCTCGTCGATGAAAATGATCGACGGGGCAGCGCGGGCCGCCTCCTCGAACACTTCGCGCAGGCGCTTCTCGCTTTCGCCATAGGCCGAACCCATGATTTCGGGCCCGTTGATAATGAAGAATTCCGCCTCGCTTTCGTTGGCCACGGCCTGCGCCAGACGCGTCTTGCCGGTGCCTGGCGGGCCATGCAGCAGCACGCCTCTCGGCGGATCGACGCCCAGGCGGGTGAACAGTTCGGGATAGCGCAGGGGCAGTTCCACCATTTCGCGCAACTGGCGGATCGTGTCGCCCATGCCGCCCACGTCGTCGTAATTGACCGTGCCACGGCCATCGCGCGGTTCCTCGAACTCGGCGCGCAGTTCGACTTCAGTGTTTTCGTCGATATGGACGATGCCCTTGGGCGCGGTGGACACCACCTGCAGGCGAATCTGGGTCAGCGCATAGGCCGGGGCGTTGAACATGCGGCGCACTTCGGGCGGCATGTCCGTCACCGGCTGCTGGCCCGCCGTCGCCACCAGATCGCCCGCGACCAGCGGCTTGCCGAAGAAATTGCGCTTGAGCGCGTTGGTCGGCCCCTGCAGCCGCATTTCGCGCTGGGCCGGGGCGAAGACCACGCGGGTGGCGGGGCGCGATTCGGCGCGGCGCAGCGTGACATGTTCGCCCGAACCGATCCCCGCGTTGCCGCGTTGCAGCCCGTCGAGCCGGACGACATCGAGTTCCTGATCTTCCTGATAGGCCGGCACGGCGATGGCCGCCGTGGTCCGCTTGCCTTCGATCTCGATCATGTCCCCTTCGGTGATGCCGAGCGCGGCGAAGGCCGACCTGGGCATTCGGGCGATGCCATGCCCGCTTTCTTCCTGGCGGGCGGCAGCGACCTGCAGCCTGATCGAAGTCTCTTTCTGTGCCGCTTGGGCATCGGCCATAGCGCTCTCCTGAACCTTGTCGCAGGGCAAAGCTAAGTACGGCCGGGGCGGATTGCAAACGGCGATGGCGGAAATTCCCACCCGGGGCCCGCGCGGGCTGGAAAAGCGCGCCGAAAAGCCGGATTTGCGGGGATTCGCGGAAGCGGATAAAAAAAAGGCCCGGTCGTTGCCGACCGGGCCTGGAAGTTTTGGGAGAGGATGCCTGAAAGGCAAGTGTGATATGCGCCGACCCCCTGTTTTTCGCAAGTGCGAAAACCTCACGCCATGTTGCATGAATTGCAACAAACTTCCTGTCCGTTGAAAATTTTGGCATTTTACCGAGTGAACAAACTGTTTCGTGCATGAATTGCGCCGCTTGCCACCCCGAAGCTCATGGCAATTCCGCATTGCACAATTCCGATCTGCGCAAATGCAATATGATTCCCGAAGTGTTCCGACGGGATGACAGCGCCGGTTCGAGCCGATATGTGCGGTGCAACATACCGGCTATTCCGCCGGGGGGAGAAGGGACTCGATGCAAAAACTCTATCCCGATGCAGCCGCGGCGCTCGACGGTATTCTGAGCGACGGCATGCTGATCGCCGCGGGCGGCTTCGGCCTGTGCGGCATTCCCGAACGTCTGCTCGATGCCGTGCGCGACAGTGGGGTGCAGAACCTGACGTTCGCTTCCAACAACGCCGGCATCGATAACGAAGGCATCGGCAAGCTGCTGCGCACGCGGCAGGTGAAGAAGATGATCGCCTCCTACGTGGGCGAGAACAAGGAATTCGAACGCCAGTACCTCGCCGGGGAACTGGAAGTGGAATTTTCCCCCCAGGGCACGCTGGCGGAGCGGATGCGCGCGGGCGGCGCGGGCATTCCCGGCTTCTATACCAGGACCGGCGTCGGCACCGCCGTGGCCGAAGGCAAGGAAACGAAAGTCTTCGACGGGCAGGAATATATCCTGGAACGCGGGATTTTCGCCGATCTCTCGCTGATCAAGGCGTGGAAGGCGGACGAAAGCGGCAATCTGGTGTTCCGCAAGACAGCGCGCAATTTCAATCTGCCCGCCGCCACCTGCGGCAAGATCTGCGTGGTCGAAGTGGAGGAAGTGGTGCCCACCGGTAGCCTCGATCCCGATTCGATCCATCTGCCCGGCGTCTATGTCCAGCGCATCGTCATGGGGGCGCCCTATGACAAGAAGATCGAATTCGTAACCACTCGCAAGAGGGAGGCCGCCTGAATGCCCTGGACCCGTGATGAAATGGCCGCCCGCGCCGCGCGCGAACTGCAGGACGGTTTCTACGTCAATCTCGGCATCGGCATCCCCACGCTGGTGGCCAACCACGTGCCCCCCGGCATAACAGTGACGCTGCAATCCGAAAACGGCATGATGGGCATCGGCCCCTTCCCCTACGAAGGCGAAGAGGATGCCGATCTGATCAATGCGGGCAAGCAGACGATCAGCGAACTGCCCAACACCGCCTTTTTCGACAGCGCCACCAGCTTCGCGATGATTCGCGGCGGGCATATCGATCTTACCGTGCTCGGCGCGATGGAAGTGGCGGAAACCGGCGACATCGCCAACTGGATGATCCCCGGCAAGATGATCAAGGGCATGGGCGGCGCGATGGATCTCGTCGCCGGGGTCAAGAAAATCATCGTGGTGATGGAGCATTGCTCCAAAAGCGGCGATCCCAAGTTCATCCCCGCCTGCACTCTGCCGCTGACAGGCCAGAACGTGGTCGATATGATCGTGACCGATCTGGCCGTGTTCCAGCGCCCCGATCATGACAGCCCGTTCCGCCTGATCGAACTTGCGCCCGGCGTCACGAAAGAGGACATAAGGGCGAAGACCACCGCCCATTACGTCGAATAGGGCGCTTGCGCCCGGCAACGACCACACAAAAAGGGAGAGTACCATAATGTCCGCCGATCTTTCCGCGATCCCGCTGACCCGCCTCGACGGCAGCGCCGACAGCCTCGCCAACCACCAGGGCAACGTGCTGCTGGTCGTCAATGTCGCTTCGCAGTGCGGGCTGACCCCGCAGTACGAAGGGCTGGAAAAGCTCTATGGCCAGTACAAGGACAAGGGTTTCGAAGTGCTCGGCTTCCCGGCCAACGATTTTGGCGCGCAGGAACCCGGCAGCAACGAGGACATCGCCCAGTTCTGCTCCGCCAACTACGGCGTCAGCTTCCCGATGTTCAGCAAGGCCGATGTCACCGGCGCGGGCCAGCAGCCGCTCTATGCCGCGCTGACCGCCGCGCAGCCGGCCAAGCAGGGCGATGCCGAATCGTTCCGCGAACGCCTGCGCGGCTTCGGCATGACGCCGACCGAAGACCCGGACGTGCTGTGGAATTTCGAAAAGTTCCTGATCGGCAAGGATGGGCAGGTCGTCGGCCGCTACGCCCCCACCGTCGCCCCTGACGACGCCGCGCTCGTCGCCGACATCGAAAGCGCGCTGGCCCGATAAACGGCGAAGCCCCCTCCCGCGCGGAGGGGGTTTCCTGTTCCCCTAGCGCCGTTTTCGCGCATGGAAGGCGGGATGATCGGCCACGGCAAAGCCGCGTGCGGGCCCGGCGATGATCCGGGCAAGGGCCGAAGTTGACACGGTTGACACGGTGCAAGGGGTGAATGCGGGGACGCCTGGAGGCACGGTTGCGGGGCTCCCTTCGCTATCCCCGATAGCCCCTTCTGCGCCATTCCCCTCGCCTCTTTCGTCATTCCCGCGCAGGCGGGAATCCAGTTCTGCCGTCGCCTCTGGATCCCCGCCTGCGCGGGGATGACGAAGGGCAAGCAAGGCGCAGTGCCCCATGGCCTTGACCGCCGCTTCTTCGGGCATGGCCAACTCATCCACCAGAGCATAAGCTTCGGCACGCCATGCATCCCACTGCGCCGCGGCCTCGCCCTCTGCCGCCGCGCGCACCGCGAAATAGGCCTCGTCCTCCCGCCGCCACAGCGGCATGTCCTCCTCGCCGGCGGCATCGGCTTCCTCCGCCGCATCCTCATCCGCGTCCTCATCGCCGTGGAACAGCCGCTGTTCGGCCTCCGCCACCGCCCGCGCAATCGCCTGCTCGCGCGGCAGCGGCAGAGCATCCTCGCCCGCCAGCCCCTCGGGGCACGGCGCCCCGGCCAGCACGGCCAGCAGATCGTCGAACCGCCCGGCATCGCGCTGCGCCGCGCGGTTCTCTGCCATCCGGTCGAGCCGGGCGAGATGCGCCAACAGCAGCCGGGTGTCGTACTTGCGCCGCGTGCCCACCTGTTCGCCGCGATAATAGACCGGTTCTTCCACCCCATCGATGGCGCGGGCGGCCAGCACCTGTTCGCCATGATCGTGCGCCAGCACCAGCGCCGCCGCCCATCCGCGCGCGAACAGCGGATCGCGCCGCCGCAGGCGATAGGCCGCTTCGGCCGAGAGCCCGACGTGGGCGCAGGCGGCGCGGACATGGCCTTTCAGCGCAAGGTGTTCGAGAAACCGGGTCCGGGCGGCGGGCGTCCATCCGCGGGGCGAGACGCCGGGTATCACGGGCGTGTTCGAAAGATCCGACATGATTCGCTGCTCCTCAACAGAACAAAAGGCGAATCGCATCTACTATGCACGGAGTTGCCTGTAGGACAGCGGTTTTTGGCAAGGGACGCGGCTCATCCCACCACTCCTTCCCGCCACCATCCGCTCAGCCTGAGCTTGTCGCAGGCCGCGCGATACGGTCGCCCTATAAGCTGATGTTGGCGCGCGACCTTCGACAAGCTCAGGTCGAACGGGGGTTGGAGAGTTCGACAGGCTCAGCCTGAGCGGGACTGGAAAAGTTTGGCGGGCGCAGGCTAAGCTAGGGAAAAGGTCTGGCCGACTCAGGCCAGGCCGAGGAGCGGCGGGCCAGCACGCGCAGGCGCCGCCCCTCCCCGCCTATAAGCCCACCGGACGGCAGGCTCCGCGATCAGCCCAGCGCGGCTTTCAGCGCGTCGATCAGATCGGTCTTTTCCCACGGGAAACGGTCGCCATCCGGCGTGCGGCCGAAATGGCCGTAAGCGGCGGTGCAGCGATAGATCGGCTTGTTGAGACCCAGCCCTTCGCGGATGCCGCGCGGGGTCAGCCCGCCGAGGCGCTCTCTCGCCACATCGGCCACGGCCTGTTCCAGCGCGCTGTCGGCCACCGTGCCGGTGCCGTGCGTATCGACGTAGAGCGACAGCGGCTCCGACACGCCGATGGCGTAGGCCACCTGGATCGTGCACCGGCGGGCGAGCCCGGCCGCGACGATGTTCTTGGCGAGATAACGGGTGACATAGGCCGCCGAACGGTCGACTTTGGTCGGGTCCTTGCCCGAAAACGCCCCGCCGCCGTGCGGCGCCGCGCCGCCATAGGTATCGACGATGATCTTGCGCCCGGTCAGCCCCGCATCGCCATCCGGCCCGCCGATTTCGAAACTGCCGGTGGGATTGATGTGATAGACGGTGGCATCGGACAGCAGCCCATCGGGCAGCACATCGGCCACCACGCCTTTGACATAGGCCTTGAGTTCCGCTTCCTGCGCGCCCTGATCGTAGCCCGCCTTGTGCTGGGTCGAGACGACGATGGCAGTGGCCGCCACCGGCTTGCCGCCTTCGAAACGCAGCGTGACCTGGCTCTTGGTGTCGGGTTCGAGGAACGGGGCCGCGCCCGATTTGCGGTCCGCCGCCATGCGTTGCAGGATCTTGTGGCTGTAATCCAGCGTGGCGGGCATCAGATCGGGGGTTTCATCGCAGGCGAACCCGAACATGATCCCCTGATCGCCCGCGCCTTCGTCCTTGTTGCCCGCGGCATCGACGCCCTGGGCGATATGGGCCGACTGGCCGTGAAGATAGTTGGAGAATTCCAGCGTATCGGCGTCGAAGCCGTCCTGCCTGTAGCCGATATCGCGGACCACATCGCGCACGGTCCGTTCGATTTCATCGAGCGCGCCCGGTGCCCATTCGCCGTTTTCGTACACGCCCTTGCAGCGGATTTCGCCCGCCAGCACGACGCGCTGCGTGGTCGTCAGCGTTTCGCAGGCCACGCGCGCTTCGGGGTCTTTCGACAGGAAGAGGTCAACAATCGCGTCGGAAATCTGGTCGGCAACCTTGTCCGGGTGGCCTTCGGAAACGCTTTCGGAAGTAAACAGGTAATTGGCGCGCATGCGGCGTCGGTCCTTCCCCGCTAACTGGGACGTTGGGTTTCGATGGCGGGGTCTAGCCGCGCCGTCTGGCTCTGGCAACCAGCGCCAGCGCAATAAGAACACCTGCCCAGCACAGCGGCAGCGCGTTGCCCCAGCGGGCGAACAGCGTGGGCGGCAGAGCGGCAGGGACCAGCGCATCGATCCGCTGCGCGGTGTGCTGCGGAATCGCATGGCGAACCACGCCCTGCGCATCGATCACCGCGCTGATACCGGTGGTCGTGGCGCGCAGGACCGGCAGCCCTTCCTCGATCGCGCGCAGCCGGGCCTGCGCCAGATGCTGCGGCGGCCCCCAGGCGCCGAACCAGCCGTCGTTCGAAGGGTTGAAGATATAGCCCGGCCGGTGGCCGCGATCGACCACTTCGCCCGAGAAGGTGATTTCATAGCAGATCTGGATGCCCGCCTGCCCCCATGCCCCGAGATCGAGCGTGCGCGGCCCCGGCCCCGGCCAGAAATCGAGCGCGCCCGCGACCAGACGGCTGAGTCCCAGAGGCTCCAGCAGCCCGCGCATCGGCAGATATTCGCCATAAGGCACCAGATGCGCCTTGGCATAGCTGGCGCGAATCCGCCCCTGCCCGTCGAGCGCGGTCACCACGTTGCGCGCGCCGACCGCCTGCCCCTGCGCGATTTCCAGATCGACCGCGCCGGTCATCAGCAGGCTGTCCGGCCCGATCGCGTGGCCGATCCGCGCGCGGGCGAAAGCCGGATCGCCCGCCGCAGTGGTCGCGGCGTAATAGCCCTGCGGATAGCCGTCGCGCAGGTAATCGGGCACGCCCGATTCCGGCCACAGCACCAGCCGCTTCTGCCCCGGAACGATCGCCCGGCTGAGATTCGCCGTGCGCAGGAACTGCGCTTCGTATTGCTTCGGATCGTTGAGCGCGTCCTGCCGCGTGTCGGGCTGGACCAGCGTCATCGGCAAGGCGCTGTTGCGTGCGGGCGGTGTGGGCAGGAATGGCATGATCGCCAGCACCCCCACGGTCACGGCCAGCGGCACGATGCGGCGGCGCGTCCACAGCACCGCGCCCCCGGCAGCGATCAGCGCGACCAGCCCGGAAAGCCCGTAAGTGCCCATCCACGGGGCGAGCGAGGCCAGCCCCGGCGCGGCATAGCCGCCCAGCAGCACGATCCCCAGCGGGTTCCAGGCATAACCGGTGAAAACCCAGGCCCGCAGCCATTCGGCCACGATCCAGCACCCGGCAAAGGCTAGAGCCAGCGGCCAGCCCGGCGCACCCGGTTCGTCCGCATCCGGCCTGCCCCGCCCCGCCAGCGCGCGCGCCGCGCCCGCGGCCAGCGCGGGATAGACGGCGAGATAGAGCGCCAGCAGCGGCACCGCCAGCCAGCCGAGCACGGCGGGCATTTCCGCCTGATAAGTGAACGCGGTGGCAATCCAGCTGTTGCCGAGCGTGAAATGGCCCCAGCCGAACAGCCAGCCGAGCACCAAGGCCTCGCGCACCCGGCCCGTCCGGGCGAGCAGCACGACAAGCCCGGCGAGCGCGAGCAGCGTCAGCGGCCACAGCGCAAGCGGGCGGAAGCCCAGCGCGGACACCAGCCCCAAAGCGAGGGCCAGCCAGCGCGGGCGGCGAAAGCATGATTCCATCATCTGGCTGGCCGGTCGCATCGGCGCGGTTTGTGCCGCGCGCACCGCGCCTGCGCAACCCGCTGTGGATGGCTTACCCCCGGCGCCGTGCCAGTTTGATGGCAAACAGGGGAAAGGGTTCGACGCGTCCTTCGACAGGCTCAGGACGCGCGCATACCAAGGGGCAGGCTTGCCGCCAACAAAATGCCCCGCCGAAGCGGGGCAGTTCGTCAGCCGACTTTCTGCAGCGATTCGTCGCCGCCTTCCGCGGCCGGTTTGGCGCGAGTCGTGCGGCGGCGGCGCGGGGCCTTCTCGGCGGGTTCGGCCGGTACGTCATCCTCGTCCCGGCGTTCGCCGATGGCGGGCGGAAGTACCGAGAGATCGAAACCCGGTTCAGCCGGGGCTTCGGCCGCCGTATCGACGGACGCATCGGCCACCGGTTCACCGCGCGGCTTGCGCTGGCGGCGCTGGGTGTTGCGTTCGCGGTTGCCGCGCGTGAACGGGTTTTCCACCGGTTCGTAGGCGTTGGTGGCGTCGGCGCGTTCGCCTTCCCCTTCCGCATCGCCGCCGTCCGTTTCCACGCCGCTGTCCTGGCCCGGCGTCTCGTCCCGGTCGGGGCGGCGCGAGCGGCCGCGATCGGCGCCGTAGGAGGAGAATTCATCCTCCTCGTCCCCGTCGCTCTGCTGGTCGCGATAGTCGTCCCGGCGGGCGCGCTGTTCGTCCTGCCGCGCCTTGGTGTCGGCGATCACGCGGAAATAGTGGTCCGCGAACTGCAGATAGTATTCGGTCTGGACCCGGTCGCCGTTAAGCGACGCGTCATGCGCCAGCTTCTTGTACTTTTCGAGCAGTTGCGGCGCATTGCCCCGCGCCCGGCTGTCGATCCGGTTAAGCTGGTTGCCGCCTTGCGAGCGATTGTTGCCACGACCCCTGCGGCGATTGCTGCGATTGTTGTTCAAGGGAACATTCATCCTCAACTTGTGACCGGAGAGCACCCATGCCCCCAAGGTCGCAAAATCCCGCGCCACGCACAGGGCAACCAGGCCGAGTGCCGGTCCCTCCATCTGCATGATGCCGACACCCGCAGGCGTGCGAACATGAACAAATTTCGGAGCGCAACCTGCCAGTCGGGAATTTCCATCCAACCGGCGGTCCACTTTTGCCTAGCTGGCTAAAACGGCCTTGCCAACCCCAAATCGTAACGAAAGCGCACGTGGGCGCGCGCCCAGATCCCTGTACAATACACTGGTTAACCCGGCCCCGGCGGCGATTCCGGCGACCGCATCGGCCTGGCCCGCCCCGATTTCAACCACCGCCACGCCATCGGGTGTTAGTAGCACGGGCAGATGCGCGATCAGCACGCGATAGGCGTCGAGCCCTTCTGGCCCGGCAAACAACGCGCCCGCCGGTTCATAGTCCCGCACGGAACGGTCGAGCGGCGCGGCGTCTTCCACATAGGGCGGGTTCGCCAGAATCAGATCGAACCGGCCGAGCCCTTCGCGCCAGCCGGGCCGGTCCCAGTCGCGCAGCAGCATCTGCGCGCGCCCGTCCAGCCCCAGATGCCGCGCATTGTCCGCCGCCACCGCCAAGGCGGCGGGCGAACGGTCGATCCCGATACCTTCCGCCCCTTCGCGCTCGGCCAGCACTGACAGCAGCAGCGCGCCCGATCCGGTGCCGCAATCGAGCACCCGGTGCGGCGCGGGCGCGGCTTCCAGCGCTGCGTTCACCAGCGTTTCGCTGTCTCCGCGCGGGATCAGCACATCGTGCGTCACCCGGAAATCCCGCCCGTAAAATTCCTGATGGCCGGTGATATAGGCCACCGGTTCATGCGCCATGCGCCGCGCGGCGAGCGGCGCGAAAGCGGGCGGCGCCGGATCGCGCATATGGCGCAGCAGCAGGTCAGACCGGCCGACGCCCAGCGCATGGGCCATCAGCACTTCGGCATCGAGCCGCGCGGTGTCGGAAACCCCGGCCAGCGTGGCGGCGGCTTCGCGCAGGGCTTCGGCAACAGTCGGTGGGGAAAGGGCTTCGCGCATTCTTCGACCAGCTCAGGATGGGCGGATTTCGGGATAGGGCAGTATGCGTCCTTCGACAGGCTCAGGACGAGCGGGTCTTGGCATGACGGGGCCCGATAAAGGATCGGGCACAATGTCCGCTCGTCCTGAGCCTGTCGAAGGACGCACATAAACCTCTGAGCGTGTCGCAAGACGCGCACCAGCCATCAGCCCCATCATTCCCCCATCGCGGCGAGGCGCTTGGCTTCGTCCTCGGCGATCAGCGCGTCGATCAGTTCGCCCAGCCCGTGCCCTTCGAGCACTTCGGGCAGCTTGTGCAGCGTCAGGCCGATGCGATGGTCCGTCACCCGCCCTTGCGGAAAATTGTAAGTGCGGATGCGTTCCGAACGGTCGCCCGAACCGACCATCGCCTTGCGCGCTTCGGCTTCCGCGCCGTGCGCTTCGGCGCGTTTGAGATCGAACAGGCGGGTGCGCAGCACCTGCATCGCCTTGGCGCGGTTCTTGTGCTGGCTGCGTTCGTCCTGCTGGATCACCACCAGCCCGGTGGGCAAATGGGTGATGCGCACGGCGGAATCGGTGGTGTTGACGTGCTGCCCGCCCGCCCCCGAGGCGCGGTAGATATCGATCTTGAGATCCTTGTCCTCGATCTGGACATCGACTTCTTCCGCTTCGGGCAGCACCGCCACCGTCGCCGCGGACGTGTGGATGCGCCCGCCGCTTTCCGTCACCGGCACGCGCTGCACCCGGTGGACCCCGCTTTCGAATTTCAGCTTGGCGAACACGCCCGTGCCCGCGATATGGGCGACCACTTCCTTGAACCCGCCGATATCGGAGGCGTTGGCGCTGATCATCTCGACCCGCCAGCCCCGCTCCGCCGCGTAGCGTTCGTACATCCGATAGAGGTCGGCGGCGAACAGCGCGGCCTCATCCCCGCCCGTTCCGGCGCGGATTTCCAGCATCGCCGGGCGACTGTCCGCCGAATCGCGCGGTAGCATAGCCACGGCCAGCCGGTGCTCCGCCTCGGGCAGAGCGCTGCGCAGGCGGGCCACTTCCTCCTCGGCCAGCGCTTTCATTTCGGGATCGCTGTCGTTCAGCGCTTCCAGTTCGGCCAGTTCGCCGCGCATCGTGCGCACTTCCTCGGCCACGCGGGCGACCGGCTCCAGCTCGGCATAGTCCCGGCTCGCCGCCACGAAAGCCTCGCCTTCCAGCGTGCCCGACGCAAGCCGCGCTTCCAGTTCCGCGAACCGCGCGCCAAGCTGGGCCAGACGTTCGTCAGGGATGCTCATGCGGATGCTTCCCGCTCTTCGTCATTCCCGCGAAGGCGGGGGTCCAGATCAGCCGCCGGAGGCTGGATTCCCGCCTTCGCGGGAATGACGAAAGATTGGCCCGCAATCATCAGTCCAGCAGCGCTTCGAAAACCTGCTGCGCGGTGATGTAGGCGGCGGCATCGGCGGCCCCGCGCAGATTCACCGCGGGCTGCCCATCGCGCAGAGTCACCCCGGCCAGCACCGTGGCATTGGCTTTCACCGCCTTGTCGAACCGCTTCTTGGGCGATCCGGTGGCGATCATATCGGCCGAAAGGCCCGCCCGGCGCAGCGCGGCCAGCGCGCGAATGCCGAATTGCAGCGCCCCGTCATCCTCGATCGCGAGAATCGCATCGGGCGCGGTTTCGCCCACGCCGTCCAGCAGCATCGCCAGCCGTTCGATACCCGCCGCCCAGCCGACCGCCGGGGTCGCCGGGCCGCCCAGTGCCTCCAGCAAGCCATCATAGCGCCCGCCGCCCAGCACGGTGCCCTGCGCGCCCAGCCGGTCGGTGACGAATTCGAACGCCGTGTGGCGATAATAGTCGAGCCCGCGCACCAGCGCCGGGGCGCGGGTCCAGGCAACGCCCGCCGCATCCAGCCCCGCCGTCACCGCGCCAAAGAAATCCTGCGCTTCGCCCGAAAGGTAATCGTCGATCCGGGGCGCGCCCGCCGTGAACGGCTTGTCGCGCGGGTCCTTCGAATCGAGAATGCGCAGCGGGTTGCGTTCCAGCCGGTCCTGGCTGTCTTCCGACAGTTCCGCCCGGTGGGTGCGGAAATAGTCGATCAGCGCGGTGCGCCAAGCCTCGCGGCTGGCCCCGTCGCCCAGCGTGTTCAGTTGCAGCGTCACACCGTCGGCGATGCCCAGTTCCTTGAGCAGGTGATCGGCCATGACCAGCAGTTCGACATCCGCCTGCGGTTCGGCCGCGCCGATCACTTCGGCGTCGATCTGGTGGAACTGGCGATACCGCCCTTTCTGCGGACGTTCGTAGCGGAACAGCGGCCCGTGGGTGGCGATTTTGACCGGGGCATATTGCTGCCACCCGTCGGTGAGATAGGCCCGCGCGATCCCGGCGGTGAATTCGGGGCGCAGCGTCAGCGATTCGCCGCCGCGATCGTCGAACGAATACATCTCTTTCGAGACCACATCGGTCGTTTCACCCAGGGAACGGGAAAAAACCGCCGTCTTTTCAAAGACCGGCATTTCCACGCGGCGGAAACGGTAAAGCCTGCGCAGGCGTTCGAAAGTTTCCACCACGCGGGCGAAAGCCTCGGCCTCTGCCCCGAAAATGTCCTGCGTGCCCCGGATCGCTTGCGGTGTCTGTGTCGCCATAATGGCGCGGCGATTAGGGCTTGGGCGGCCTTTCCGCAATCCCACACCGCAAACGCGCCACGCACGCCAGCCGCATTTTGCATTGCACCAATTAGGGCTTGGCGGTGCCGGGCGCCGGGGCTAGAGGCTGCGCCGTTCCCAACCATATAGCCAAACAGTAAGGCCCAATATGCGCATCGACCTGATTCCCACGGGCGACAATCCGCCCGAAAGCCTGAATGTCATCATCGAAGTTCCCGCTGGCGGCGAACCGGTGAAGTACGAATTCGACAAGGAATCGGGCGCGCTGTTCGTCGACCGTATCCTGCATACGCCGATGCGCTATCCGGCCAATTACGGCTTCATCCCGCACACGCTTTCGCCCGATGGCGATCCGCTGGACGCGCTGGTGATCTCGCGCTCGCCGTTCATTCCGGGCTGCGTCGTGCGGGCCCGCCCGATCGGCGTGCTCAATCTCGAAGACGAACACGGCGGCGATGAAAAGCTGATCTGCGTGCCGGTGGACACCACGTTCCCCTATTATTCGGACGTGGGTGAACGGCAGGATCTGCCCTCGATCATTTTCCAGCAGATCGAGCACTTCTTCACCCATTACAAGGACCTGGAAAAGGAAAAGTGGGTCCGCGTCGGCCAGTGGGGCGATGCCGCCGAAGCGCGCCGCGTGGTGATCGAAGCGGTGGAACGCGCCAAGGAAGCCAAGAACGGCTGATCCGGTTCGTCCGGCAGGCCGGGGCCGCAACAGCGCGCACCGGCCCTGCTGGAAAGGGAATTGTATCGCTTGCAGACGATGAGGCGAAAAAGGTTCCGCTTCATCCTCCTCCGTCATGCTGAACTTGGTTCAGCATCCATCCTACCCCAGGCGCGGTTTTCCAATCCGGAGAGACGGACCCTGAAACAAGTTCAGGGTGACGATTGAATAAGATTAGTCGCCCGCGATCGTCATCCCGTCGATCCGCAGCGTCGGCGCGTTCATCGCTCGGTGCATCTCCAGATCGTTGGCCGGGATCATCGCGGCGAACATATCGATCAGGTTGCCCGCGATGGTGAATTCGGCCACCGCCCCCGCCAGCGCCCCGTTGACGATGCGGAAACCCGAAGCGCCGCGGCTGTAATCGCCCGTCACCCCGTTGACGCCATGGCCGAACAGTTCGGTGATATAAACGCCGTCGGCAATGTCCGCCATCAGCTCTTCCGGGCTCTGCGCGCCTGCCGCGATATGGACATTGCTGACCGAAATGCCCGGCCCGCCGCCCGCCCCGCGCGAGGCATGGCCGGTGGGGGCGATATCCAGTTGCCGGGCCGAAGCGCTGTCGGCCAGCCAGCCGGTGACTTTGCCGCCTTCGACCAGCGCCCGCTCCGCCGTGGGCAGGCCTTCGCCATCGAACGGGCGCGAGCGCAGCCCGCGCGGGCGGTGCGGCACATCGAGAATGCGGATCGACGTATCGAACAGCGTATCATCCAGCCGGTCGAGCAGAAAGCTGGAGCGGCGCGCGATGGCCGCGCCCGACATCGCGCCGACCAGATGGCCGATGATCCCGTTGCTGACGCGGGGGGAAAGAATCACCGGCATCGCCTTGCTCGGCAGGCGGCCGGGATTGAGCCGGGCCACCGCCCGTTCGCCCGCCATGCGGCCGATGTCCGCCGGGCTGAGCAAATCGCCGGCATGGCGCGCCTGCCGCCAGGCGTAATCGCGCTGCATCCCGCCGCCCTGCCCGGCGACCACGCTGGCGCTGACCGAATGGCTGGTCGCCCCGTATCCGGCTGAAAAGCCGTGGCTGGTCGCCAGCGCCATGACCGAGCGGCCGAAACCGGCGCTGCCGCCTTCGCTGTTGGTGACGCCCGCCACCGCGCGCGCGGCGTCCTCCGCTTCTTCCGCCATGGCGCGCAACTGCTGCGGCGAAGGTTCGCTGGCATCTTCCAGATCGAGCGCGGGGAACGGGCCTTTGGCCAGAAGTTCTTCCGGCGCCAGCCCGGCATAGGGATCTTCGGGCGCGGCGCGGGCCATGGCCACGGCGCGTTCGGCCAGTTCGGTCAGCGCCGCATCGCTGAGATCGCTGGCATGGATCGAAGCCGACCGGCGGCCGACGAACACCCGCAGGCCCGCCGCTTCGCTTTCGGATCGTTCGACATCTTCCAGCGCGCCGAGGCGCACCTGCACCCCTTCCGACATATCGCCGATGGCGACCGCGTCGGCGGCATCAGCCCCGAAACGGCGGGCAAGCGCAATCAGCGCGTCGCACCGTTCCTCGGCACGGGAAAGATCGAACATGGAAGGCCTTTCGCAAACGGAATCCGGCGAACGGCCTCGCCCGATCAGAGCAGCGCGTCAAGCGCCTTGATTATCAGCGTGAGCAGGAACGGCAATCCGATGGCCAGGCTCCAGATCAGGCGTTTGTCCCGGCGATAGGCGGGTTCGAGCGCGGGATTGCAGGCTTCGGCGTCGCTCAGTTCCTCCCACCGCTTTTCCAGGCTCTGGAAGCCCGGCAGCACCGCCATGATCAGCACCACGAGCGCGAAATAGGGCAGGATCGACCCGCCCGGCCCCTTGAGAATGGCGAGAGTCATGAAAATCTGCAGCCCGGTATAGGCCCACAGCGCATAGGCGACATTGTCGCTCATCCGGCGGCGCCAATCGCGCGGCTTCAGTTGATGCGCCGAAATCGCGGGGGATTTCAGAAAGCCCCATTTGGGCTCAGCTCGTGCCATCCAAGCTCTCCATCATGTCGGCCGTTTCGGCCCTGTTCTATGATGCAGACTATATTCATGCGGCGCGCGGGATCAAGTGCCCTGCCGCAGGCCCGGAATCGGCCCGCCGCGCCGCGCTTCCCGCCCGTCTCTCCGCCTACCCTGCACAAAGCCTGCCAAACCGATGCAGCGGGGGTTTTCTGCAACCGTTCCCGTGGTAAAGCATGCCCTATGAGCTCCTTGGACGATCCCCGCCCGGCCCAGCCGCACGAAAAGACCAACGCCGCCCCGCCGATTCCGCAAGGCGGGCTGGAAGTGATCTCGATCGCCAAAAGCTATGACAAGCGCGCGGTGCTGACCGATATCTCGCTTTCGGTGGGCAAGGGCGAAGTGCTCGGGCTGCTCGGCCCCAACGGCGCGGGCAAGACCACCTGCTTCTATTCGATCATGGGGCTGGTGCGCCCCGATTCGGGCCGCATCCTGATGGACGGGGTCGATGTCACCAAGCTGCCGATGTATCGCCGGGCGATTCTCGGCCTCGGCTATCTGCCGCAGGAAACCTCGATCTTCCGTGGTATGACGGTGGAACAGAACATCAATTGCGTGCTCGAAATGGCCGAGCCCGACAAGGACGTTCGCCGGGAGGAACTGGAACGGCTGCTGGACGAATTCGGGCTGGTCCGCCTGCGCGAAAGCCCGGCCATGGCGCTGTCGGGCGGTGAGCGGCGGCGGTGCGAAATCGCCCGCGCGCTGGCGGCCAAGCCGTCGATCATGCTGCTGGACGAACCCTTCGCCGGGATCGACCCGCTATCCATTTCGGATATCCGCCATCTGGTGATCGATCTCAAGGAACGCGGGATCGGCGTGCTGATCACCGACCACAACGTGCGCGAAACGCTGGATATCGTGGATCGCGCCTGCATCATCTACGGCGGGCAGGTGCTGTTCGCCGGGAGCCCGGAAGACCTCGTGGCCGACGAGAACGTGCGGCGACTCTATCTGGGCGAGAATTTCACCTTATGACCGGGCCGCCTCTTGCGGCCATGTCGCGAGGGGATGAGCGCGGCGCAACGGGCCGGGGCGGCGATGCCCGCACTCTGCCCCCGCATATATGCATGGCGGGGCGCTGCTGATGGCGCTCGGGCCCCGCCTCGATCTCCGGCAATCGCAACAACTGGTGATGACGCCGCAGTTGCAGCAGGCGATCAAGCTGCTGGCGCTGTCCAATCTCGAAATCGAAACCTTCATCGGTGAAGCGCTGGCCGCCAATCCCCTGCTCGAACTGGGCGAGAGCGCGGGCGGCGAAACGCCCGCCCCCGATGCGCCGCCCGAACCCGCACAGCCGGAATATGTCGCCCCCGCGCGCGAGGAAGCGGCGGTGGACCAGATGATCGATGAAGGCCTGGCCGCGGCCGACCAGCCGCTCGATATCGATCCCGCCGCGCTGGATACCGACCGCGACACCGGCGACGGCGCGCTGTTCGGCGGGGACAGCGGGTTTCCGGCGGGCAGCGGCGAAGCCAGCGCCATCGATATGCCGGGCGATGCGGCGGAAAGCCTCGCCGCCCATCTGGCCGCGCAAGTGGGCGCGGCGGCGCAGGACGAACGCAGCGCCGCCATCGCCATGTACCTTGTCGGGCTGCTGGACGAAGCGGGCTATCTCACCGTGCCCTTGCGCGACGCCGCCCACGATCTGGCGATCCCGCTGGACGAGGCGGAAGCCGCGCTGGCGCTGGTCCAGTCGCTCGACCCCACGGGCGTCGGCGCGCGCGATCTGGCCGAATGCCTCGCTCTGCAAGCACGAGAGGCCGACCGGTACGACCCCTGCATGGCCCGGCTGATCGACAATCTCGATCTGCTGGCCAAAGGCGGCATCAAGCAGTTGAAGCGGATCTGCGAAGTCGATGACGAGGATTTCGCCGACATGCTGGCCGAACTGCGCGGCTACGATCCCAAACCGGGCCTGCGGTTCGGCGGGAACGGCGGCAACCGGGCGGTGGTGCCCGATATCCTGCTGCGCCCGCGCGCCGATGGCGGCTGGGACATCGCGCTCAACCAGGCGTCCCTGCCCCGGCTGGTGATCAACCGGAGCTATTACCTCGAACTGCGCAAGGGCTGCCCGGACAAGGCCGCCCGCGCCTGGCTGAGCGAGAAGCTGGCCGATGCCAACTGGCTGATCAAGGCGCTGGACCAGCGGCAGAAGACCATTCTCAAAGTGACGGCCGAAATCGTCCGCCAGCAGGACGGCTTTTTCCGGCGCGGCGTGTTGGAATTGAAGCCGCTGACGCTGAAAGCCGTGGCCGAAGCGATCGATATGCATGAATCGACCGTCAGCCGCGTGACCGCGAACAAGTATCTTCACTGCGCGCGCGGCACGTTCGAACTGAAATACTTCTTCTCCAGCGGCGTCGCCGCCGCCGATGGCGCGGGCGCGGTTTCGGCCGAGGCGGTGAAAGCGCAGATCAAGGCGCTGACCGACGCGGAAGAACCGGGCGCGATCCTGTCTGACGATGCGCTGGTCGATCTGCTGCGCGCCAGGGGGTTCGATCTCGCCCGGCGCACCGTGGCCAAATATCGCGAGGCCATGGGCATCGGCAGTTCGGTCCAGCGGCGGCGGCAGAAAGCGCTCGAAGCGGTAAGGTAGATTGACGAGACGCTAATATTCGGGCGCATCGCGGGCATCCGTCCCGTTTTGGCACTGCCGCAGGCACGCAAAACAGCCACTTCCCGCCGCTTTATAACAAAATTAACCTTTTCCGTTCAGTCCTTCCATGGTTAATACGTGGCGTTATCCCTGACGCGGGCTGCGCGATCGGGGAAATCGTCGGGTAAGGGGGGGCAAAACCCATGCGTGTTCTGTTGATTGAAGATGAGCCATCGACGGCAAGAGCCATCGAACTCATGCTCACTGCCGAAGGCTTGAACGTCTATTCGACCGATCTGGGCGAAGAAGGCCTCGATCTGGGCAAGCTGTACGATTACGATATCATTCTGCTCGATCTCAATCTGCCGGATATGCATGGCTACGACGTGCTCAAGAACCTGCGTGTGGCCAAGGTTGAAACGCCGGTGCTGATCCTGTCGGGCATTGCCGAAATGGATTCCAAGATCCGCAGCTTCGGCTTCGGGGCTGACGATTACGTGACCAAGCCTTTCCACCGAGAAGAGCTGATCGCCCGCATCCACGCGGTGGTGCGCCGGTCCAAGGGGCATTCGCAATCGGTCATCCGCACCGGCAAGCTTTCGGTCAATCTCGATGCCAAGACGGTGGAAGTGAACGCCGCGCGCGTGCACCTGACGGGCAAGGAATACGCGATGCTGGAACTGCTTTCGCTGCGCAAGGGCACGACGCTGACCAAGGAAATGTTTCTCAACCACCTCTATGGCGGGATGGACGAGCCGGAACTCAAGATCATCGACGTGTTCATCTGCAAGCTGCGCAAGAAGCTGAGCCTGGCCTGCGATGGCGAAAACTACATCGAAACGGTCTGGGGGCGCGGCTATGTCCTGCGCGATCCGGACCAGAGCGCCGAAGCCGCCTGAACGGGCGCCCGGCGCCGGCCGATCGCCGCGCCTGCCGCAAACGGCCCGCCCCCGATGGAGGCGGGCCGTTTGCTTTGGCGATCGAATCTTGCAAGCATGATTTGCCCGCGGCGCTCATGACTGCTCCCACACCACCAACCTCCGCTCGGCCTGAGCCTGTCGAAGGCCACGCGCGCAAGGTGTGGCAAGGAGCTGTTCAGAGTGAGAGGCTGCCGTTACGTGCAGCCTTCGACAGGCTCAGGCCGAGCGGGGTGGGTTAGCCCTTCAGGCAACCACTCTGCCCAGCTATCCAGGTCAGCTATCGGGGCCGAGATCGGGCGCCCAGCCTGCCCCGTTGATATGCGCCCCGCCATCGACGAACAGCGTGTTGCCCGTCAGATAGCGCGCGTCTTCGCTGGCGAGGAACACCGCCACGCCGCCGATATCCTTTTCCGGATCGCCCATGCGCCCCATCGGATTGGCCGCATTGGTGGCGGCGGCGACATCGGGCGCGCTTTCGACGAACCGGCGATAGGCGGCGGAAATGGCAGCCGGGCAGATGATATTGGCGCAGATGCCATAGCCCGCCCATTCGCGCGCGGCGGAGCGGGTGTAGGCGCGCAGGGCTTCCTTGCTGGCGTTGTAATCGGCAGAGCCCATGTGCGCGTTGACACCGTTGAGCGAGCCCATGTTGATCACCCGCCCCCAATGCTGCCCGCGCATATGCGGCAGGGCCGCCTCCATCGTCCATTTG
This sequence comes from Caenibius sp. WL, assembly GCF_019803445.1. NCBI lineage: Bacteria > Pseudomonadati > Pseudomonadota > Alphaproteobacteria > Sphingomonadales > Erythrobacteraceae > Caenibius > Caenibius sp. WL. The sequence goes on along the minus strand of NZ_CP081844.1, from coordinate 1,308,211 downwards.
ACCGCGTAGAGATTCATTTTCATCGCGGTTTCGAACGTCTCGTCGTCCTTCTGCTCGATGCGGATCATCGAACTGCCGCGATAGGCGTTGTTGACCAGGATATCGATCGATCCGAAATGATCGACGCAGGCTTGCACCGCGCCGACGACGCGTTCCTTGATCGTCACGTCGCAGGCATAGAATTCGGCCCTGCCGCCCATGGCGCGCAATTCCTCCGTCACCTGGCGGCCGCGTTCCTCGTCGAAATCGGCCACCACCACGGCGGCGCCTTCCTGTACGAAACGGATCGCGATGCCGCGCCCCACCCCGTCCGCCGCGCCTGTCACCAGCGCGGCGCGCCCGGCCAGCCTGCCCTCACTCATGCTTTCCTCCTGTTATGGTATCACGACCCTGCTTACGCCGCCGGCCCTGTTTCCGGCCCTATTCGGCGGCTTGCGAAAACGGCAGGCACACACTATCGAATCCCAGCACATGCGCCACGCGCCCCAGCCCCATCCACGCGGCGACGCAGTGCGACAGGTCGACCAGCTCGGCATCGGAATAGAGCGCATGGGCGCGTTCCCAGAACGCCTCATCATCGGCCAGAACCTTGGGCTCCTCGGCAAAGCGTTCGGCATATTCGATCGCCAGCTTTTCGCGCGGGCTGAACAGCGGCGAGGTGCGCCATTCGGCCACCGCGCCATAGAACGCCTCGTCCGGGGCGGGGCCGTTGTCAGACACCAGATGCGCGGGGCGCTGCCCGGTGGCGGCGAACATCGCCTGCACATCGCGCGCGGCGCGGAACTGCTGGCAGATCAGGCAGCCGTTGATCTGCGCGATGCGCGCGCGGGCGCCTTCGAATTCGCGCAGCGGCAGGCGCGAGTGCTGATACACCGCTTTCGAAAAGGCCGCCGCCGCCGCCATGATTTCCGTCGCATGAGTGCGCGCGGCATAGCCGTAGGGATCGGCTCCATCGCTGTCAGGCAAGGCAATCCGGATCATCGTATTCTCCTCTCCGGCGGCATCGGCGCGCCGCCTTTTCGTCACCCGTCAGGCCGGGCAGCTTATCACGATTGCCAGCAACGGGCGACAAAGCCCGCCAGTTCCCGCTGCATCCCGGCATCTTCGGGCGCGCCCATGAAGCTGCCGTGCGGCATCGCCTCGAACACGTGCAGTTCGGCCGCCACCCCCGCATCGCGCATGCGGCGATGCATCCGCACGGTGTTCGACAGGAACAGATCGCGCGTGCCCGATTGCAGCAAAGTGGGCGGGAAGCCCGCCAGATCGCCGAACAGCGGCGAAAGATAGGGATCGTCCAGCGGGTGCCCATCAGCATAGAGTGCGATGCTGTCCGTCAGGCGGGATTTCAGCACCGGATCGAGCCCGAGCAGCGTTTCGAAACTGTCCCCGCTTTCGGTCAGGTCCACTTCGGGCGTCAGCAGCACCAGCCCGGCGGGCATCGGCAGCCCTTCATCGCGGGCCCGCAGCAGCAGCGCGGCGGCGAGATTGCCCCCGGCGGACGATCCGCCGATCACCACGTTCCCGGCCCCGTGCCGCGCCACCAGTTCGGCATAGACCGCCACGCAATCGTCAAGCGCGGCGGGATAGGGGTGATCGGGCGGCATGCGGTAATCGGCCGCGATCGTTTCCACCCGATGCAGATTGGCCACGCGCACCGCGCCCAGACGGGCGAATTCCCCCGCCCCGAAAACCAGCCCGCCGCCATGGATATCGAGATAGATCCGGCGGTCGGACGCCTGATGCCCGGCAGGCCGCACCCGGTGACAGGTGACGCCGCCCACCGTGGCCGTTTCGGAAACGGCCCCCGCTTCGTCCAGCCCGGCGAAGTATTGCACCATCATCGCATCGGTGGCGGCGATAGCCTTGCGCCAGGCCTCCGTGTCGCTGGCCGGCGGCATCGTGCGGGCGGGCGCGGCGTGCGACGCTTGCAGGAACGCCACCGCCGCCGGACTGAGCGAGCGCGGCCAGGGAATGGTCCGTTCCGCCAGTGTCACCCCGTCCTGCGTATCTCGATCCGTCATGGGCCCTCCTTCGCGCTCGCGCGCCGTGTGTGGTTCGATTCCCGTCAGCTTTCGGCCACGCCGGGTGCGCCGGGCATGCCCTGATAGAACTGCCCCGCCATCAGCCCGCCATCGACGACGATTTCCGCCCCCGCCATGTAGGAGGCATCGTCGCTCGCCAGGAACAGCGACGCGGCGGCCACTTCTTCCTGCCCGCCCGCGCGCTGCAACGGCAGATGGGCAAAAGTCGCATCCAGTTCCTCGCGCGACATGGCGCCTTGATTGCCCATCGCCGTGTCGATCGTGCCGGGATGGATCGAATTCACGCGGATGCCGCGATGGCCCAGTTCCAGCGCCGCCACTTTGGTCAGCCCGCGCACGCCCCACTTGCTGGAGGCATAAGCGCCCAGGCAATTGCCCGCCTGCATTCCGGAGACGGAGGAGATGTTGACGATCGAGCCCCTGCCCCGCGCGATCATCCCCGGCGCCACCGCCTTGATGCCGAGGAACTGGCCCACGAGATTGACTTTGAGCACGCGTTCGTACTCGTCCAGCGTGGTGCCGATCAGCGTGCGGAACATCAGGATTCCGGCGTTGTTGACCAGCACATCCACCGGGCCGAGATCGCTCTCCACCCCGGCGACCAGATCGGCCCAGCCCGCTTCGTTCGTCACGTCATGATGATAGAACCGGGCCGCATCGCCCAGTTCCGCCGCCAGCGCCGCCCCTTCGGCGTCCAGCACGTCGGCAATCGCCACTTTGGCGCCTTCGGCCGCGAACAGCCGGCTGGTCGCCGCACCCATGCCCCGTGCGCCGCCGGTGACGATGGCCACTTTGCCTGAAAGCCTTCCCATACGATCCTCTCCGTTTCGCCCCTCCCGGCGCCGGCCGTTGTCGGCCGCGCCACCGGAAGGGGGCATTGCGTGCGTTCAGGCTTCGGGCACGCCCGGCGCGCCGGGGAAGCCCGGATAGTACTGGCCCGAGGTCATCCCGCCATCGACGACGATTTCCGCACCGGCGAGGTACGAGGCATCGTCGCTCGCCAGGAACAGCGAAGCGGCGGCGACTTCTTCCGGCCCGGCCACGCGCTGCAGCGGAATATTGGTGAAACGTTCGTTGACCTTGTCGCGCGCGGTGTTGTCATGATTGGTCATCGCCGTGTCGACCCCGCCGGGATGGACGGAATTGACGCGGACGCCGCGATGGCCCAGCTCCAGCGCGGCCACCTTGGTCAGCCCGCGCACGCCCCACTTGCTGGACGCATAAGCGACGAGGCCGTTGGCCCCCTTCATCCCATCCACCGACGAGATGTTGACGATCGAACCCTTGCCCCGCGCGATCATCCCCGGCGCCACGGCCTTGATGCCGAGGAATTCGCCCACGAGATTGACTTTGAGCACGCGTTCGTAATCTTCCAGCGTGGTCGCCAGCAGGCTCTTGAACATCAGGATTCCGGCGTTGTTGACCAGCACATCCACCGGCCCGAGGTCGGCTTCGACCTGCTGGACTATGGCCGCCCATTCGCTTTCGCTGGTCACGTCATGGCGGTAGAATCGGGCCGCATCGCCCAGTTCCGCGGCCAGCGCCTTGCCGTCTTCCTCCAGCACGTCGGTGATCGCCACTTTCGCCCCTTCGGCCGCGAACAGGCGGCTGGTTGCCGCGCCCATTCCGCGCGCGCCGCCGGTTACGATTGCCACTTTGCCGGAAAGTCGGCCCATTGCTCAGTCTCCTGTTTCAGTTCACGGATCGGCGCGGGATTGCCCTTGCGCGCATTTCGGTTCCGGCCCGCCCCGCGATGGCGGCGGGCCGCGTTGGTTCGTCCTGTCAGGCGGATGCCGCTTCCGGCGCCGCGCGTCTGCTGGCCACGACGCGGGCGACGATCAGGAACAGCGCCATGATCGCCGCCGCCATGGCGATAATCGCGACGATCACCGGATTGTAATTCACCGAATGATCGCGCAGCACGCCTGCCGCCGGGGGCAGCAGGAAGTTCATCGGCAGCGTGCACAAGGTGAACAGGCCGATCACCCGCGCCAGCGCGCTGACCCCGAATATCTGCGCGCCTAGCATGTTGACGGCGGGGAACACGCCCGCCCCGCAGGCGCCCAGCACCAGCGTCGCCATAAGCAGCAGAGGGTAGAAGCTCGTCGCATAAAGCACGGCCCAGCCGCCCGCGATCAGCGCGCCGATCAGCGCCAGCGTGTTGGCTGAACCGATCCGGTTGGCGATGATCCCGGCCAGCAGCGAACCGATAATGCTCGCCGCGCCCATGATCGACAGCAGCAGGGCCGCGTCCGCATCGGGCAGGCCGCGCTCGGTGGCGAAAGCGACGATGTGCGAAATGCCGACGATGCCCGCCGCGCTGAGGCACCCCGCGCCGACCACCACGGCCCAGAAGACCGGCCGCGTCAGAATCGCCCGTGCGCTCGTGGCGCTGTCCGCGCCATGGCCCTGCGCATCGCCGCCCGCCGCCATGCCCGGCGGCGCGTCGATCACGCCCAGCACCACCGGCACCAGCAGGACATGGATGCCCGCCAGAGCGAGGAAGAACGTCGGCAATCCCTGGCTCTTGATCAGCGCCACGCCCAGCAGCGGCACCAGCGCCACCATGACAGGCATATTGACGAAACCGAGCGCCCCGCCCGCGTTGGGCTGGAACCAGTTGCTCGCCAGAACGCTGGCCGGAAACGGGCCGAACATGGCGATGCCGATGCCGATCAGCAGGCCGAAAGCGGCGAGCACGACATAGATGTTGGGAGCGAAGGCCAGCGCGACATAGCCCAGTCCGGAAAGCATGAGCCCGGTCAGCATCGTCCGCCGCAGGCCGAAATGGCCGATCATGCGCGCCACCAGCGGGCTCACCAGCCCCATGGTCAGCACCGCCAGCGCCAGCCCCATCGAAGCCAGCCCCATGCTGACGGCATACTTCGCCTTGATTTCCCCGACCGCGACGCCAAACCCGCCAAAAGCGCAACCAACCGACACATTCTGACACAGGAAACCGCGCACAGCCATGGCCCATCGTCCGGGCTGCGGCACGGCCTCCGCTGGTACGCTTGCCGACGTCATCGCCATATCTCCCAACTCCACGTCTTTTTATGGGCGCGGGCTTACCTTCGGCTGGCACCACCCGTCAATCAAACTTGGCGTGCGATGCGGGCGCATCGGCGCAAGGCCCGCCCTGCGTTGTCCGTTGCGCCCGCGATTGCCCGATTGAATCGCCGATCGCCGCGCGCCTTTTGATATGCGTTGCAACTGTCCGGCAATGGTGCGCATATATCGCTTCGAACGGAAACGACCAAAAATTGGAGAGCCCCCATGCCCTATACTCTGCAGCAACTGTCCGACATCGAGGAAATCCGCATGCTCAAGCATCGCTATTTCCGCGGAATCGACACGGCCAACGCCGAACTGCTCGCCACCCTGTTCACCGACGATGTCACGGTGGACTATCGCGGTGGTGAATACCGCGTCAATTTGCAGGGCAAGGACACGATGCTCGAATTCCTCGCCAACAGCTTCAATTCGCAGGTGGCGGCGATGCACCACGGCCATATGCCCGAAATCACCATCACCGGCGAAGACACCGCCGATGGCATCTGGTATCTCGAAGACATCTTCATCAATCTGGCCGGAAAAACGCACACCATCGGCAGCGCGATCTATAAGGATCAGTATCGCCGCGTCGGCGGCAAGTGGAAAATCGAACGCACCGAATACGACCGCGTGTTCGAAGTCGTCTTCCCGCTGTCCGAAAACGCGAAGCTCACCTCGCACCATCTGGCGCGCGCGGGGCTCAAGCCGGATCAGCTGACCGATATCAGCAGCATGATCTCCTGGACCAAGGCGGCCTGAACTGCCCCTTCCGGTTAAACGGAACCAGCCCGGCCCGCCGCCCTTTCCCGGTCGGCGGGCCGGTATCGTTTCGGGCCCCGTTCAGCCCACCACATCCGCAATCGCGGGGGCCGGCGCCATCTGCGGGGTGTTGTAAGTGTAGGATATTTCCTCTCGCCGTTCGGCGATGCGCCAGCCCTTCTCCGTCCGCACCAACTTGTCATTGTACCACAAGCCGACGAAGAAGACGTGATCTTCCCCGTCGTCCTTGCGCAGCACCATCGGGTTGAACAGGATCGTGCGGCTTTCCGCCGTATCGCCGTTCAGCTTCAGCTTGTGCGTCGCCACCATGTGCTGAAACGTGGGGAAGCGTTCCATCGCCGTGGCCAGCCAGCGCTTGATTTCGGGCAATTGCCCTTTTTCCCCGCCCGCTTCGGTGTAATCGATGAACGCATCGGGCGTGAACACATCATCCAGCCCATCCCAGTTCCGTTCGTCGATCGCGTAAGTGTAGCGGGAAAACAGATCCTGAATTTCCAGCCGGTCGGACATTTCCTGCAACGACATCATCGGGGGCATCCTCCTTTGGTTCTTGCCATCTCGTGCGATCCCGGTGTCGATTCGCCACGCAAATTCGCACCGGCCGATAGCCTATGGTTGAAACGCGTAGCCGCCTGACGCAAGTCTGCACGAAACGGATATCGAGCCGGATTCGGCAAACGGGAGAAGACAGCGTGCGTTTCGAAGGCAAATCCATCATCGTGACCGGGGCCGCATCGGGCATCGGACTGGCCACGGCCAGGAAATTCGCCGCCGAAGGGGCGCGGCTGGTACTGGGCGACCGTAACGAGGAAGGCGTGGCCGCCGCCGCGCGCGATCTCGGCGGCGATGCGATCGCCATGCCGCTCGACGTGGCGGACGAACAGTCCTGCCAGGCGCTGGTCGAACGCGCGGTGGCCGCGCACGGCGGGCTGGACGTGCTGTGCAACATCGCCGGCATTCTCGATTTCGGGTGCATGGCCGATCTCGACAAGAGCCGCTGGGACCGGACCATCGCCGTCAATCTGACCGGCGTCTATCTGATGTCGCGCCTCGCCATGCCGCATCTGCTGAAGACCAAGGGCAATATCGTCAACATGGCCTCGGCCGCGGGGCTGGTCGGCGTACCGTTCAATTCCGCCTATGTCGCAGCGAAGCACGGCGTCGTCGGGCTGACCAAGGCGCTGGCGCTGGAATTCTCCAAGCAGGGCATCCGCATCAACTGCATCTGCCCGACCGGGGTCAACACTCCGATGATCGCGGGCGCGCCGCCGGAAAATATCGACTGGGAACTGGTGATGCGCGCGGTGCCATGGCTCGACGGCGGAGAAAACTGCGATCCGGAAGATATCGCCGATGCGGTCGCATTCCTCGCCTCGCGCGAAGCGCGCCGGATCACCGGCGTGGCCTTCCCCGTCGATGGCGGGCAAACCGCCGCCTGATCCCCCTTCGTGAAAAAGGATAGCCCCCCAATGAAGAAACTGACTCTGCCCGGCACCGATCTCCAGGTCAGCCAGCTCTGCTACGGCACCAACATGCTCGGCACCGCGATCGACCAGCCCAGCGCCAACACCATTCTCGACCGCTTTACCGCACTGGGCGGCAATTTCCTCGACACCGCGCGGTCCTACGGCGACTGGGTGCCCGATGCCCCCGCGGGCGCGAGCGAGCGCGCCATCGGTGCGTGGCTGAAAGGCAGGAACCGCGCCGATGTGGTGATCGCCACCAAAGGCGCTCAGGTGGATATGCGCGCGGGCGACTGGCGCAACCGGGTGACAGCGGAAGACATCGCGCAGGATCTGGCCGAAAGCCTCGACCATCTGGGAATCGACACCATCGATCTCTACTGGCTCCATGCCGACAATCCGCAAGCCCCGGTCGGCCCTATCATCGATGCCCTGCTGGCGCATCAGGCGGCGGGCAAGATCCGCTACTTCGGCGCATCGAACTGGACGCCCGAACGCATCCGCGAAGCCAACGCCTATGCCGCGTCCAAAGGCAAGCAGGGCTTCGTCGCCTCGCAGACGTTCTGGGGCCTTGCCGCGCCCGACCGCGAAGCCTCCACCGCGCAGGGCTACCAGCTCTATTACGAAGACGGTTATCAGGACATCCACGCCGAAGGGGTGACGATGATCCCCTATGCCGCGCAGAGCGGCGGTTATTTCACCAAGCTCGCCGCCGGGGGCGAAGCCGGGCTGCCCGATTTCCTCAAGGCGCGCTACGACAACCCGGTCAACGCCCGGCGCTTCGCCGCCGTGCAGGAATTGGCGGGCAAGCATGGCGTTTCGATCAACGAGATCGTGCTCGCCTATCTCGTCAACCAGCCGCACCTGACGATTCCGATTTTCGGCGCCCGCACGCCCGAACAGGTGGACGACAGCGTGAAAGCCGCCGCTGTCACGCTGAGCGCGACGGAACTGGCGCAACTGCGCGGCGAATAAACGGCGGCGGAAGCGGGCGGGCCAGCGCGCGCCCGCTTCCGCCTCAGCATACGAAAAGGGCCCCGGCGGCAATGCCGTCGGGGCCCTTTTCCTGTCCACCGCAGGGCCGCCGGTTTCGCACCGGCAGCCCAAGGGGAAGATCAGAAGCTGATCTTGGCGTCGATGCCGTAGCTGCGCGGCTTCTTGAACGTCGCGCCCGCGAAACCGAGCGCGCCGAAATCGATCCCGTAAGTCAGGGTCTTTTCGTTCGTCAGGTTGTCGCCCCACACGCCGATTTCCAGCATGCCGCCACCCACGGGGATCTCTTCGACCGAGAAACGCGCCTTGAGATTGTCATCCGCGGGCGACTTGATGTTCTCGTTGAACGGCGTCGTCGCGTTGAGCGCGTTGAAGTACATCGACGAGCGGTAGGAATAGTCCACCCGCAGGCGGGCCAGCGGGCCGCCCAGATCGTGCACATATTCGCCCCCGATCCGCGCCGTCCACTTGGGCGTGTAGATCGGCTTGGCGACATCGGCGACGTTATCGACCACATCGGTATAGGGATCGCGGAACATGAAAGTCTTGTACTTCGTGTCCACGTAACCCACCGACCCATCGATGGTGAGGCCGTCGACCGGCATCAGGGTCGCTTCGGCTTCGAAGCCCTTGAGCTGCACTTTGCCCGCGTTGACGATCAGCGACGTGGCGCCCTGCATGCCCGCAGCGAATTGCTGGACCTGCAGATCGTCGTAATCGGTCAGGAACGCGGCGAAGTTCAGGCGCAGGCGGCGGTCGAACAGTTCGGACTTGATGCCCGCTTCATACGACATCGCCTTTTCCGGCTTGAACGTGTTGATCACGCCCGCACGGGGATTGATCCCGCCGGAGCGATATCCCGTCGATGCACGGGCGTAGACCATCACATCCGGCGTCACCTTGTAGGATGCCGAAACCAGCCAGGAGAAGTTGTCGAACGAGGTCTTGCCGCGCTGCACCGGGTCGATGTCGCCCCCCAGCCATGCGGTCTTCTTGTCCTTGGTGTAGCGGGCGCCGACCGTCAGTTCGAACTTCTGGTCGAGCGCGGACGGCTTCCAGCTTACCTGGCCGAATGCCGCCTTGGATTCGGACGTGCCGCCGAATGCCTGCAACGGATTGAGATTCACGCCGATCTGCGCAACCCCCGGATTGGCGGCGATCAGCGCATCCTGATCCGCCTGCGACATGAAGCCGTAAGCCGCCAGATAGCCCACCGGCACCACGCTGGTCAGCGACTGGTGGTTATATTCGGAAGCCTTTTCCTTGAAGTAGTACAGGCCGCCGAGATAGCTGAAATCGCCCGAGCTGCCGAGCAACTGCAATTCCTGGCTGAACTGGTGCTGCTTCTGCGGCGCGTTGTTGCCGGTGTACGGAATGACCGACTGGACCGAAGTCAGAGTGGGCGAGGAAGGATCGTAAACCAGCCCTTTCAGTTCGCCGTTGCCGCTCAGGTTCAGGATCGTGTCCTGGTAGAACTTGCGATAGCCGGTGATCGATTTGATCGTCAGCGCATCCGACGCTTCATAGGCGAGCGTCAGGCTGTGGCCCTGCACGCGCGTTTTCGAGCCGTAGCGGTACTTGCCGTTGCGATCGACGAAGCCGGCCTGCTGCACGGTGCCCTGGCGATCCGGGCTGACCATGAACGGCGCGCCGCCCAGGCTGGCCGACTGGCCGAAGTAGGCGGCATATTCCGGCGTCGTGGCGACGAGCTGGAAGAAGCCCGGCGTGCCGGTGCGGTAATCGTAGTCGAAGCCGTAGTTGACGGTCAGCTTGCCCAGATCGGCCTGCAGTCCGACAGCGACCGTGTCCGCCTTGACCGCGCCCGGATCCTGCGAACCCTTGGTCAGCGTGTTGTTGACGAAGCCATCCGCCTCGCGATGCTGCGCCGAGACCGACAGCTTGAACGGCGAATTGCCGATATAGCCGGTGTCGACACGGCTGCGGACATACCATTCATCGAAATTGCCGTAACCGGCCTTGGCGGTAAGATGGAAATCGTCGCTCGGCTTCTTCGAAACGAGCTGGAGCGCGCCGCCGATGGTGTTGCGGCCGAACAGCGTGCCCTGCGGGCCGCGCAGCACTTCGACGCGTTCGAGATCGAGCAGGTCGAACACCGCACCCGCCGAACGGGCGAGATAGACGCCGTCGAGATAGATGCCCACGCCCTGTTCCGACAGGGCGGACGGTTCCTGGTTGCCGATACCGCGGATATAGACGGTTGCCGCCGAAAGGCTGGACGGCTGCTTTTCGATCGTCAGGCTGGGGGCGAGACGCGGCAGGGCCGTGGCGTCGTTGAAATTCTGGCGTTCCAGAAATTCGCCCGACAGCGCGGTGACGGCCACCGGCACCGATTGCAGCGATTCATTGGAACGGCGCGCGGTGACGACGATATCCTGCAGGCCGGTCGAGCCGGTCTCCGCCTGCGGGGCGGGCTCGGCGGCGGTGCTGGCGCCAGCGTCCTGTGCGTAGGCTGCCTGCGAGAAACCCAGCGCGGCCAGGCTGGCAGCGCCCAAAAATACGAAATTTTTCATGAAAACCTCCCTGAAGGTCTTTGTCTGCTTGATATTCGCGGGCTCTTAGGAGCGCGGGGCGAGAATGCAAAACCACAGCCGCCGCTGCCGCGACGAAACGTGCATGGATGCGTCTCGATAGGTTTGAATGTCCGAACGGGTTCTGTCAAATGTGGCATTTAAACCACACTCAATGGCCGTTTTCGGCCAGTTACGGGGGAAACCAGCCTCGCCCCGTTCGCGATCCGCCGCTTCCCGTGCGCATCGCCGTCATGCCCGTTCTGTCCACCGGCACAAGATCGATTTTCCTTAACCCTGACGGTATTTCATCGCCCCATGCACGGAGGTCTTGCCAACGGGCAGCAAATGGACGCAAGGGATTCGTGATCGCACAAGCCAGAACAGATGCCCGCCGGTGTTCGCGCTACGCAAAGGCGCAATAGACCCCAGGCGGGCGACGATTTGCGGAAAGAGGATACGATGGAATACCAGTCTTGGGCCGATGGCATGCGCTATGAAACGCATCACGGCCGCGTGGTGCTGTCCCATGCGGAGCGGCCGTCCCATATCGCTGCGATGTTCGATGAAGCGGTGGCCCGGCGCGGCGGCGAAATCGCCATGGTCGATGGCGATCTGCGACTGACTTACGCCGATGTCGCCGACCGGGCGGATCGCTGCGCCACCCGGCTGCTCGGCCTCGGCATCAAGCCGGGCGACCGTGTGGTGATCCTGCTCGACAACCGCGCGGACTATATGGTGTTGCTGATGGCAACGGCCCGGATCGGGGCGATCTGCGTGCCCGGCAACATCCGCCAGCGCGCTCCCGAAACCGCCTATGTGCTGAACGACTGCACCGCCGCCGCGATCATCTACGAAGACGATCTGGCCGAGTACCTGCCCGCCGCCGCCGATACCCCGAGCGTGCGCCGCTGGCTGCCCTATTCGGTGGAAGCCGCCGCCTGGGGCGAAACCGCGGCGGACGTGGCCGCCATCGCCGCATGCGGCACGGTGCACGAAGACGATCCGTTCTGCATCCTCTATACCTCCGGCACCACGGGCAAACCCAAAGGCGCGGTGCTGACGCATTTCGGCCTGATCACCAACACCATCGGCACACAAAACCACCTCCGCCTGCGCGATGGCGATGCGATGGTCCTGTCCGTGCCCGCATCGCACGTCACCGGAATCGAATTGATCCTGCTGACCGCGATCCGGATCGCAGGCAAAGTCGTGGCGCAGCGCGGCTTCAAGGCGCGGGCTTTCCTCGAAATCGCGGAACGGGAAAGGATGAGCTACGCCATCATGGTCCCCGCGATGTACAAGTTGTGCCTGCTCGATCCGGACTTCGCCCGCTTCGATCTCAGCGCATGGCGGGTGGGCGCGTTCGGCGGCGCGCCGATGCCCGAAGCGACGATCGCGGAACTGGCCGAGCATTGCCCGCAACTGACGCTGGTCAACATCTACGGGGCGACCGAGACATCCTCCCCCGCCGTGATGATGCCGCTGGGCGAAGGGCGCGAGCGGAGCGATGTGGTCGGCCGCGCGCTGCCCTATGCGGAAATCATCGTCGTCGACGATGACGGGCGGCAGGTCCCGCCGGGCGAACAGGGCGAAATCTGGATCGCCGGGCCGATGACGATCCCGCAATACTGGAACAACCCCGCAGCAACGGCGGCGGGCTTCACCGGCGGATACTGGCGTTCGGGCGATATCGGCGTGATGGACGCCGAGGGATACCTGCGCGTGCTCGATCGCAAGAAGGACATGATCAACCGGGGCGGCTTCAAGATCTATTCGGTCGAAGTCGAAAACACGCTGATGGCGCACGATGCCGTTACCGAAGCCGGTGTCGTCGGCCGTCCGTGCGAAGTCTTGGGCGAACGGGTGGTCGCGTTCGCAGTGGCCCGCGACGGGGTGACGAGCGAGGAACTGCGCAATTTCTGTGCGGCCAACCTGTCGGATTACAAAGTGCCCGATCAGGTCCATGTCGTGGAAGGGCCGCTGCCGCGCAACCCCAACGGCAAATTGCTGAAAACCGCGTTGCGCGACTGGCTGGCCAACTACCCGGTCTGACAGGCGGGGCGGCGGCAATCAGGGAAAGCGCGCCGGGTTCACCGCCGCGCGCTATTCCGCTTTGCCTGCACCCGTCTGAATGGCTATCGCAAACCTCGGCCTATACGCGATGGCCCGGCCATGCCGTCGGCGCGCGTCCTGCGACAAGTTCAGGACAAGCGAGACGGCATTGCCAAACGATCCATCCCTTCCGTTCAGACCCCGCCCGCCAGCAGCTTGCCCGCCGGGGTTTCCTCGCGCCGGACACGCAGGCGCGTCACTTCCAGCCCGACCGGGGCCGTGGCATCCACGCCCACAGGCAGCCAGAGAACCGCGCGCGCGGGGAAGCCCGGTTCCTGCCACGATGTCGCGAAATCGACCGAAACGCCGGGATGTTCGCCCCCCAGCCGCCCGGCCCAAGCCAGCACTTTGCCGCGCATCGACGTATCGTCTTCCTCCCAGTCGAGCAGCCATGCCTGCCGTTCCGAAGGGATCGGGTCGCGCTGCTGGGAAAAGACATGTTCTTCCGCGCTGGCGGGCGCAGTCTTCGACTGGTCCATGAACTTCAGTTCATCGGCGCGCATGATGTCGCCCACCGGGCCGCTCATCAGCGCAGCCGCAGCCTTGATATCGCGCGCCCAGAATTCGGTGATCGTGTCGAAGCCGAAATTCTCGTTATCGATCAGGTGATTGCGGACATAGCGGGTGAAAGGAAAATGCTGGCAGCCCAGCGGGGCATGGTTTTCCTCATAATAGGCCTGGAATGCCTCACGCGTGGAACCGGGCTTGTGCACCATCGCACAGATGCTCTTCGTCATGCCTTGCTATCCTTCCTGATCCAACCCTCCCGTCAGCCGTTCTATGGCGCTGTACGGGTCCAGCCTGCGGGCTTCGACATCATCCAATAAGGAATCACCCGCCCGGGCGCGGGCCACTCGTGCCAGCCTTTCGCGCAACAAGGCAAGCACTTGTTCGCGCTCCCTCAATCCGGAACGCAAAGCGAACCCGCCGGTGCCATCGAGATGGGCCCTATGCGCCGCGATCGCATCAGCGATTTCCGCCGCGCCTTCGCCCGCGCTGGCCACGGCGCGCAACAGCGGCGGGCGCCAGTCCTCTTCCGGCCGCGCCTGTTCGCGCAGATGCAGCATCAGTTCGAACTGCCGCCGCGTGGCTTCGTATCCGTCGCGGTCGGCCTTGTTGACGACGAAAATCTCCCCCGCTTCCAGAATGCCTGCTTTCACCGCCTGCACTTCATCCCCCAGCCCCGGCACGCCGACGATGATCGTGGTATGGGCGAGATTGACCACGTCGATCTCGTCCTGCCCCACGCCCACCGTTTCAACGATCACCGCATCGAAGCCCATGGCATCGAGCACGAGACAGGCATCATGGGTGGAGCGCGACAGGCCCCCCGCCGCCCCGCGCGTGCCGATGGAGCGGATGAACACGCCGGGGTCGAGCGTGTGGCGCGCCATGCGCACCCGGTCGCCCAGGATCGCGCCGCCGGTGAACGGACTGGACGGATCGACGGCGACCACCCCCACCCGCTGCCCCCGCGCGCGCAATGCGCCCACCAGCATATTGGTCAGCGTCGATTTGCCCGCGCCCGGCGGGCCGGTGATGCCGATCACATGCGCGCGGCCGGTGTGCGGGAAAATGCGCTTGATGACTTCGGCCCCGCGCGGATCGCCATCGTCCAGCCAGGTGATCGCACGGGCGCCGGCGGCGATCCTGCCCGCCAGCACATCGGCAGCAATTCCCATCAGACGGTTTCAGCGGCCTGTCTTTCCGCCCACCATTCTTCGAGATAGCGCACGATATCGCGCGTGTCGGTGCCCATGGTGAAGATCTTGCCGACCCCTGCCTCCAGCAGGAACGGCCGGTCCTCCTCCGGGATCACGCCGCCCGCCAGCAACAGCTTGTCCTCCGCCCCCGCCTCTTTCAGCAGGCGGGCGAGCCGGGGCAGATTGCGGGTATGCCCGGCGGACAGCGTGGAAATCCCCACCACATCGACATCTTCCTGAATGGCGGCGGCCACCACCATTTCCGGCGTCTGCTTGAGCCCGGTGAAAATCACTTCCATCCCCGCCTCGCGCAGGGCGTGGCCGATGATCGTGATGCCCACCGTGTGCGTATCCATGCCCAGCTTGGCCAGCAGCACCCGCAAGCGGCGGCCCGAATGTTCGCGCATGGCCGTCATACCCCCGAAAGCTGGCTGTCGGGCGTGTGGACGCCGAACACATCGCGCATGGCGTTGCACAGTTCGCCATGCGTCGCATAGACTTTCACCGCTTCGAGGCACGGCGGCACGAGGTTTTCGCCCTGGCGCGCGGCCTGCCGCACTTTTTCCAGCGCCGCCTCCACCGCCGCGGAATCGCGCCGGGCGCGCAGATCGCGGACTTTGGCCGCCTGCTCATCCTCCATCGTTTCGTCCAGCCGGAAGATTTCGATCTCGCGTTTGTCTTCGGGCAGGACGAGATGATTGACCCCCACCCACTTGCGGCGGCCCTGCTCCAGATCCTTGTTCCGTTCGTATTGTTCGCGGCCCAGCGCGCGCTGGAAATAACCTTGCTCGATCGCTTTGGTCGCTCCGCCCATGGCGAAGATTGTGTCCATTTCGGCAAAGGCGGCGTCTTCGATCTGTTTGGTCAGCGTCTCGACATAATAGGAGCCGGCCAGCGGATCGATGGTTTCGGCCACGCCCGTTTCATGGGCGACGATATGCTGCAGGGCCGCGCCGACGCGGATCGCATCCTCCGCCGGAAGCGCATGGGCTTCGTCATAGAGCGGGGTCGTCATCGCTTCGCCCGCGCCGCCCAGCGCGCAGGCCGTGGCCATGATCGCCAGCCGCCCGATATTGTTGAGCGGCTGCTGCAAGGTCAGGGCGATGGTGGTGGGCGAGGTCATCATCCGGATCTTGAGCGCTTCGGGCGTGGCCGCGCCGTACCGCTCCTTCATCAGCCGCGCCCAGCATTTGCGGAAAGCGCGGAGCTTGCAGACCCCCTCGAAGAAATCCATGTCGACGTTGACGACGAAGTGATTGAGATAGGGGGCGATCTCGTCAATCGTGAAGCCGCGCTCCAGCGTCGCATCGATATAGGCGCAGGCGATGGCGAGGCTGAAAGCGATTTCCTGCACCGGGTTGGCCTTGGCCGGTTGCAACTGCGCCGAAATGATCGACAGCGGCGCCCAGTTCGGATGGTTGCGGATGATATATTCGATGCAGTCCGTCGCGATGCGCAAGCCATGTTCGGGCGGATAGATATAACGCCCGACGCAGGTGTATTCGATCAGGATGCCGTTCACGATGTGGAGGACGAAATCCTGCGGATCGACGCCCTTCTTCTCCAGCTCGGCGATAATCATGGCGAGGTTGACCGGCTGCGGCGCGTTGCACACGCTCATCAGGTAATGCAGCTTGTCGAAAGGGAGATCGAACGCCGCTTCCAGATCTTCCAGACTGTCGAGCGCCATCCCCGCCCGGCCGACTTCGCCTTCCACCATCGGATCGTCGCTGTCATAGCCGTTGGTGGTGGCCAGATCGTATTCGAGAATCAGGCCGGAAAGCCCCTGATCGAGCATGTAGCGCGCCCGCTTCGACCAGTCCGCCCCTTTCCCGAACCCTGTCACCTGCGTCATCGTCCAGTAAGCCGAGCGGTGCCCGTTGGGGCGGGTCGACCGGGTGTAGGGATATTCGCCGGGGAAGCCGAGATCGGTGCAATAATCGAACCCCACGGCCTCCAGATCGGCGGGGGTGTAAAGCGGCTTGACCGGCCAGCCCAGCGCCTGAGTGGTAAAGGCATCGCGGCGTTCGGGATTTTGGGCGACGAACGGCGCGCGGGTCTGCGCTTCCCAGCGCTCCGCTTCGGCCAGAATATTGTCGTTGGCGGCGACGAAGGCATCGATCGGCTTGTTCACGTGCGGACCTCCGGGTTTTCGCTTCCGCGTATCGCTCCCCCTTGCCAGCGGTCATGCTGCCGGGGCGCGGTTCGCGGAAGCTCCTCTCTTCGCGGCGAAGGTACGCCCGCCCGCCCGCTTGCCCAACGGCTTTCCTGACACCGCACACGCTTTACAGCATGATATCGCAATATTCCGCATGATCTGATAAGGGCGGTTCATGCCCGCCATCCCGATCCGCGACGCGCAACGGCTGCCCGATCTGGTGATCCGCAGGATCGCTTTGCCCGATGCCAGCGTGGAACTCTGCGCCTTTCCCGAAGTGCTGGCGGAAACGCTGGTGGTGACCGAGGAGGAAGACGTGCTCTCGCTCGGCCTTTCGCCGCTGCTGGGCGGCGCCGAAGGGCGCATGGCGGGCGACAGGCGGATACCGTTCGCCCGCTTCGGCGCGATGGGCTTCCGCCCGGCGGGCATCCCCATGGAGATGCGCATCGATGGCGGCGCGTTCCACACGATCCGCTGCCGCTTCGCCCCGGGCACGATAACCGGGGCGCTAGGGCGCGCGCCGCTCAACGATGCGCAGCTTGCCGCATGCTTCGATATCCGCGTGCCCGCGATCGAGGAGGCGATGCTGCGGCTGGCGGGCGAAGTGAACCGCCCCGCACCGGACAGCCCAGCACTGGCCGCCGCACTGGTGGCAACCATCCTGATCGATCTGGCCCGCTATCTCGCCGATGCGCGGCGGCAGGCGGAACGGCGCAAGGGCGGATTGCCCCCGCGCCTGATGCGCCGCGCGCTGGCGCTGATCGACCGGCCCGGCCAGCCGCCCACGATTGCCGAACTCGCCATGGCCTGCGGGCTCAGCCGGTTCCACTTCATGCGGTGCTTCAAGGAAACGGCGGGGATGAGCGTGGGCGCCTGCATCGCGGAAGCACGCGTGACTCGCGCCAAGGCTCTGCTGGCGGCCGACGATCTCCCGCTGGCCGCGATTGCGCGGGAACTGGGCTATGCCGGTTTGCCCGCCTTTTCCGCCGCTTTCCGCAAGGCGGCCGGCCGTTCGCCCGGTGCCTACCGCGCGCTGATGCGCTGAGCCCATACAAGCTGACGGCCCGGCTCCTGATCGGAACCGGGCCGCCATCCCCCTGCAACCGGGCCACAGTGTGGCCCTGCCCAAGCGGGATGCTTATTTTTCGCCGCCGAAGCGGTAGGTCAGGCGCATGCCGTACATGCGCGGTTCGCCGTACATCGTCGACCAGTAGAGCAGGCTGCCCGTCTGATAGACGTCGTTGTTGCTGATCCGGTAGGTCTTGTTGGTGATGTTGGTGCCGAACACACCCAGATCGAACCCGCTGCCCGCGATATTCTTCCAGTCGATCGAAGCATTGAGCGTGCCATAAGGTTCCAGAACGGCACCCGGCTGGTTCTTCGCCAACTGCACAGCTTCGGTATTCTGCTTCGATGTGTGCGAATAGTTCACGAAGAAAGCCAAGGCCCCCATATCGCCCAGATCATAGTCGTATGAAGCGTGAACGCTCCAGATATAGGGCGAGACATACTGGAAATCGAGGCACGACGAATCTGCAATACCCGTGCCGCCCAGATAAACCGGATTGACCTGTCCATTGCAGGCTTCCGCAGGCTGATTCACCACATACTGGTACTTCTTATATTTGGCGTCGGTGTAGCTGAAGTTGCCGCCCAGCTCGAAACCGGGGAAGGGACGAACCGACGCTTCCAGTTCGATACCCTTGATCCGCGCATCGGCGTTGAGCGTACGCGCCCCGGCCGCATTGCTTCCCGGATTGTAGTCACCCGTGGCGCGTTGCAGCCCCTTGTATTCCACCTGATAGAGCGAACCGTTGAAGCGGAACGGCACATCGCCGAGATTGAAGTCGGACTTGAGACCGATTTCGTAGGATGTGACCTTTTCCGGGTTGAACGTGCGGGTGTTGTCATACACCGCATAGGGGTTGAACCCGCCTGCCTTGTAGCCATGGCTGACTTTGGCGAAGACCATCACCCTGTCGGTGACTTTGTAGTCAAGCCCAATCAGCCAGGTCGGCGCCTTGGTCTTCAACGTCGCCGAGAAATAACAGTTGTCATACGCGTCGGCAAACGGGGTATCCATATTGTTGTAACCGCAAGCGTATGATCCTGGAGGAGCGTTCTTGTTCCGGCTAACGTTGAACTGGCTCGCGAAGCCTTTGATCGTATCCCAGGTGTAGCGATAGCCCGCCGTGAGCCGCAGCCCATCCAGCGAAGGCGTCGCCGCGCCGAGATCCAGCGTCGCCTGCGCGTAGAGCGCTTTCGATTTGCTGGCCACGCCGGAATAGAGATAGCCGGGCGAGCAGACGGTGATGTCGCCAGTGGAAACCGCGGGACAATAATTCATCCCACGGCTGAGCTGTGTGCCGACCGGCTTCTGCTCGAAGTAGAATCCGCCGACCGTCCAGGTCAGCTTGCTGTCGAGCATATCGCCCTGCAATTGCAGTTCTTCGGTGATCTGCTTGAAATCGTCGCGGCTGCGTTCGGTCGCACCGGTTGCGTTAGTGTAGGTAATCGGCGTTCCGATCCCCGGCAGGAACGCTTCGCCCGGCCCCGGCAACCTGCCCGGATCGTTATCCTGCTGTTGCAGCACGGTGGCATCGCCATCGTAGCGATATTTCAGCTTCATCCGTTGATAGCTGAAGATATTGCGCAGCTTGATCTCATCGCTGAGTTCGATGTCGGTGGTGTTGCTGATGCCCCATGCCTTGGTCTTCTGCATCGTGTCGATGGAGAAAGCGGTCTTGCGGTTGCCCAGCGCCTCCGCCTTAGCCGTAGCGGCACGATAAACATCGCATGAGTAACCTCCCAAAGCGCTGTAAGGGCCTTCCATGCACAAGCCTGGCTTCCCCGGCCCTGCTGCATTGATCAGCCCATTGATATTGAAGCCCTTATGGATCAGGCCCGCGCCGTTGTTGCTCGACTTGGTGTAGTAAGCCATCGTGTAGTTTTCGACCGTATCGGTCGGGCGGAACGTCACCCCGATGCGGCCGGTGTACCAATGTTCGTTATCGCGATCCTTGTTCCATTGCACATCGCGGGTGTAGCCGTCGCGATCGTGGAACGCGCCCATGACGCGGACCATCAGCTTGTCGTCCACGATGGGCAGGTTCACCGCGCCTTCGACATAGCGGCGATCGTAATTGCCGATTTCGCCCTTGATCCAGCCGCCGAATTCGTTGGTCGGCTTCTTCGGCACGATGAGCACCGCGCCGCCCGTGGTGTTGCGGCCGAACAGCGTGCCCTGCGGCCCGGCGAGAACCTGGAGGTTTTCGATATCGATAAACTGGCCGGGGGCGCCTTGCTGGCTGAGGCTGATGGCCGAAGGCACCGGCACTTCGTTCATGTACATCACCACGCCCGGCGATGCCTGGAAAGTCGAGCCCTGCCCGCGCAGCGTGAACGACATCGTTTCACGCGAACCCTGCCCGTTCGGCCCGACGACCAGCGAAGGAACGCTGGCGGCAAGGTCCTGCGCCTTGGTGATGCCCTGCTGTTCCAGCCGTTGGGGCGAAAGCGCGGTGATCGCGATCGGCACGTCCTGCGCGCGTTCCTGGCGTCGGTTCGCGGTCACGATGATTTCGCCGATCCCGGTCGGCACGGCCGCTTGCGGTTGCTGCTGCGGCGCATCCGCCGACTGCGCGGCGGCGAGCCCCGGCATGGCCAGCGCGCCGATGGCGGCGCCAGCACAGAGCCAGCGATTGAACCCGGCCCGGTCGTTGCTACGAGCATCAGTCATCATGGATCTCCCTACACCCTCTCGTATCAGAGGCCCCGGCCACGAAGCGCCAAGGCGATTTCCAGCAATCCGCACCTGGATTGCGAAATTCTGTACTTCCCATGGGCCTCATCGCAGGCCCTTCTTTTTATCGTCTTGTTATTTCAGGTGAACGGCTTTGCGGAAAATTCGTACCCGGTCGCTGCGCCGCCCACTGTTCAAGGTCTGCATCCAATTGTTATGCCGCGCAACAATGTAATCGGCCCACACCGGAAGAACGGCGGCCCCCATGCGACTTGCCCGGCCGCAGTGACATTTCGGCCACAATTGTTTAACGGGCAGACAAATGGCCCGGCCCCATGGAGGGACCGGGCCATCGCTATCGTGGCCACCCGGCAACGCCGGATGGCGTACCACAACAATGTCAGGCGATGATCGCCGGGTGCGGAATGCGCGGGTCGCCCAATTGCGAGCGCCACGACATCGGCTGTTTCCCATCCACATCGGTGATGCCGTACTTCAGCGCGATTTCGGCGGTAATCACCGTCTGCCCGTTCAGTTCGGCCAGATCGGGATCGTTGTACATCGCGTCGATCACTTTGCCGTTGAATTCCGGCGTTTCGGCCACGGCGAGAATCTGTTCGTACTGCTCAGGGCTTTCCTCGGCGGCGCGGGCGCTACGCTCCGTCGCCAGCATGCCCATCCACAGCGACACGGCGGCAACGCCCGTCTCGCGGAAATCGACCCCCATATCGGCGGCGAACTTGTCCACCCCGGCCTTCTGCGCGCCATAGGCCGCGCCGTGCATGTAACAGACCGACCCGAACGACGAGGTGAAGACGATCAGCCCGCGCCCCTGCTTCACCATGATCGGCGCCGCATGCCACGAAGCGATGTAATTGGACCGCAGGCCCACATCGAGCAGGCCGACGAGATCGATCGACTTTTCCCAGAACGGGCCCGGCTTGATCAGATCGTCATGCAGCGCGGCGGCGTTGTTGACGAGGATATCCAGCCGCCCGCTTTCGTTCTGCACGCGTTCGAACAGCGCCGCGATCTGCGCGTCGTCGGCGTGGTCGACCTGCACCGCGATCCCTTCGCCACCCGCATCGGTGACGGCCTGCGCGGCCGAGCCGATCGTGCCGGGCAACGCGGCATCGCCTTCGTTGAGCGTGCGCCCGGTGACATAGACGCGGTAGCCCTGTTCACCCAGCGCGCGGGCGATCCCCCGCCCCGCGCCGCGGCTGGCGCCCGTGACGATGGCGACCTTGCGATCCGTACTCATACTCCAAAACCTCCTGAAATCGAGATCGATTGACCCGTGGTGTAAGCGCCTTCATCGGACGCAAAATAGACGCAGGCATGGCCGATTTCCTCGGCCGTGCCCCAACGCTTGAGACATAGCAGCTTGTGCGTGTTGTCGATCCAGCGCTGATCGATCTGCCCCTGCCGGGTCAATTCGTGCAATTGCCCCGCATCGATCACTCCCACGCGCACCGAATTGGCGCGGATGTTGTAGCGACCTTCTTCCTTGGCGATGCCGCACACGATCTGCTCGTTCGAAGCCTTGACCGCCACCGACAGGCCATCGCGATTGGCCCACATGTCATGCCCCGCCGAACCGAGCGTGACGAAGCTGCCCCCGCCCCGTTCGCGCATATGCGGCAGCGCGGCCTGCACCACCGCGAGGAAGCCGTGCACTTCCACTTCGAAAGCATGGCGCCATTCGTCCATCGGCGTGGCGGAGAGATAGCGCTGATTGACCAGCGGCCCGGCGGCCCAGATCACCGAATGGATGCGGCCATGTTCGGCGATCGCCGCATCGATCGCCGCCGCGATAGATGCCGGATCGGTTACGTCGGCGGCATGAACGCTCGCCTTGCGGCCCACCGCGCGGGCCTGCTCCGCCACCTCTTCGGCAGGTTCGCGGCGCGTGCGATAGATCACCGCGATATCGCTGCCCCGGGCGGCAAACACGCCGGCAATGCCGCGCCCAATGCCGCCGCTGCCCCCGAAAATCATGGTGCAGCCTGTTGGAAATGTCGCCATATGCTGTCCTCTCCCGGACCCCATACGCAAACCGGCGCGATACGGCAAATGCCGCACCGCGCCGGTCTGTCATTGAAA
The DNA here is from genome assembly GCF_019803445.1 of Caenibius sp. WL. Lineage (NCBI taxonomy): Bacteria > Pseudomonadati > Pseudomonadota > Alphaproteobacteria > Sphingomonadales > Erythrobacteraceae > Caenibius > Caenibius sp. WL. The sequence continues at coordinate 1,285,530 of NZ_CP081844.1, read as the reverse complement.
TCAGGCGGTTCAGGCAGCCTTGCTGCCGGGCCGCTTGTCCATCGTCACATAGAGGCCATCCGAACGCTTCTGCAGTTCGGGGGCCTTCTCACGCGGGTTGAAGAACTGCTTGTACCACAGGCGAACCTTGCCGTACGGGCCGTCCGCCGGAATGGCCAGCGGGTTGAGGCAGGCGCGCTTGTTCGCCCAGATTTCGACGTCCTGCGCGAAAGCGAGGCGGCTGGCTTCCTGATACGCAAGGGCATTGGCGCGATCTTCATCGGTCGTTTCGCGCGAACCGTCATGCACCTTGACCATCAGCGCGTGCCACGAACGCGAAAGGCCGTCTTCGATCGGGGTGTTGGAAATCATGATGAAGGAATCGAACGCCCCTTCCATTTCCGACTGGAGGAAGCCCGGGCCTTCGTACCACGTGTCGAGCACCAGTTGGTCGCCTTCATCGGCGGTCAGCGTGCGGTGGCCCGCGCTGTAGTACTGGTGGACGATGTGGCCCATGCATTCGTTGGCGAAATAGGTGAAGTCCTTCGCGCCATGGATCGGAACGAAGTGGCCGAGATCGGCCATGTTATCGACGATTTCGATGCCGTGGACGTTGAGATCACCCATGAAGTCGATCTTCCATTCGACCCAGCCCGGTTCGCCATAGTGGCCGCCGAAATTGGGCAGATCATATTCGGGTTCGAGCCCTTCGGGATCGTGCCACATCCACACGATGCCGGCGCTTTCCACCACATGATAGTGTTGCAGCTTGGCCGCCTTGGGGACGAAGTTTTCCGAATAGGGGATATGGTTGCACTGGCCATCGGGGCCGAAGCGCCAGCCATGGAACGGGCAGCGGATCGATTCGCCCTCGACGTGTTCGCCATCGAGCACGATATACGAAGTCGAGTTCTTGGCGAGGTGCGCACCCATATGCGGGCAGTAGGCATCGGTCACATAGACTTTGCCCGATTCCCCGCGATACATCACGAGATCCTTGCCGAAATAACGCATCGACGTCGGCGTGCGGGTGGCATCCGTCGCCGGGGCGATCATAAACCAGCCACGCGGGAAATCGAATTCGCCGAGGCCGTATTCCTTGCTTGTTGCCATAATGGTATCTCCCGAAAGCTGCCGTTATACGGCCCTTAGCATGAACGTATGATAAGCGAAAATCCGCCGTTTGGCGAAGCCTCTTGCGCTGCACACCATTTGTGCAAATATGCACGTCATGGAATGGGGCGATCTCAAGGTCTTTCTCGCCGCCGTGCGCACCGGCTCGTACACCGCCGCCGGGCGGCTGCTGGACATCAACCGCACCACGGTCGGGCGGCGCATCGATGCTTTGGAAAACGCTTTGGGTGTCAGCCTGTTCCAGTACACGCCCAACGGCCCGGCCCCCACGCGCGAAGGGCAGGACCTGCTGGCCACCGCATCGCTGATCGAATCCGAAATCGACACGCTGCTGGCCCGGATGAAGCTGCCGGGCGAAGCGCCGGAAACCATCCGCATTGCCAGCAGCGGCGGCCTCGCCAGCGAATTCATGGCTGAACTTGCCCGGTTCCAGCGGCAGGAAACGCGCGCGGTGATCGAACTCCTGAGCGAAAACGATCCGCTCGATTCGGTGACTCAGCGCCGTGCCGATCTGGCCATCGCGCTGGTCCGCGTCCCGCCCGTGCGGCTGACGGGGGTGCAGGTGGCCACGCTTTCCCAAGCGCCCTATGCCCGGCGCGACGGAGGCGACAATCGCGTGCTCGGCTGGGGGCACGAAATCCAGACGGCGGTGCCCGGCCAATGGACGGTGGCCAATCCTTCGGGCGAAACGGCGGAGGAAGCGGGCGTGCCGCGTTTCAATTCATGGCAGCAGCTCAAACAGGCGGTGCTCGCCGGAATGGGGGAGGCATCGCTATGGTGCTTCGCCGCCGATGCCGAACCCGCTCTGCAACGGCTGGCCGAACCCGATCCGCGCCACGATTATCCGCTGTGGCTGCTCCACCGCACGAAATCGCCGCCGGGCCCTTCGCTGCGCAAGCTGATCGCGTTTCTGGAACAGGCGCTGCGCGAGCGGCTGGGGTAATCAAACCCCACGCTCCCTTCCCTGTCAGATCGTATGATCGAGCACCGCGCGGGTGACCTGGCCGGTGCGCAACGCTTCCATCGCATCTTCCACTTCGGCCAGCGGCCAGACGCGGGTGACCTGCGAGGCGATTTCCAGTTTGCCCTGCTGCGCCAGGCGGATCAGTTCGGGATAGTCCCGTTCGGGTCGCGTGCCGCCGGCCATCATCGCCACGATTTCGCAGCCCGACACCACCTTGTCGAGCGGGAGAGCGGCGGTCGAACCGAACGCGGCCATGCCGATCAGCACCACCCGGCCCCCGCGCTTGACCCCCAGCAGCGACGCCTCGATCGCCGAGGGCGCACCGCAGCATTCGACCACCACATCGATGGGATCGAACGCTTCGCGCATCCGCCTGGCTAGATCCCGCGCACTTTCGCCCCGCTGCGACAGGAGGAAGGCGTCCGCGCCGAAGGAACGGGCGACCGCTTCCTTGTCCGGGTTCATATCGACGGCGAGCACCGTGGCGCCGGCCAGCTTGGCCCCCTGGATCGCGTTGACGCCGATTCCGCCGACGCCGATCACCATCACCCGATCGCCTTCGCGCACTTCGCCCAGCACGCAGGACGCGCAATAGCCGGTGGAAACCGCGCAGCCGATCAGCGCGGCCTGTTCGGGCGGCAGATCGCCGGTGGCGTAAAGCTGGCTGGCCTTGACCACCGTTTCCCCGGCGAACGAGGAGACATTGGCGAATTTGCCCGTGGGCTTGCCGTCCCACGTGAACGGATTGTCGGAGACATAGCCCCAGTTGATATCGCAATTGGCGGGCGTGCCGCGCTGGCATTCGCGGCATTCCCCGCATGGCGTCTGCGTGCCGATCATCACCGCGTCGCCCACCGCCCATTCGGTGACGCCGGGGCCCACTTCGGCCACCACGCCCGCCCCTTCGTGGCCCAGCACGATAGGGACCTGAACGCCGGGGATTTCCATCATGTTCATGTCGCTGTGGCACAGGCCGGTGCGCAGCACGCGCACTTTCACTTCGCCTTCGCGCGGCGCACGCACTTCCAGCGCATCGGTGACAACCAGATTTTGCCCGTCCCAGACGATCCCGCGCATCACTTCTCTCCCAATCCGGCCAGCAGCGGCAGCGACCACGAAGGATCGCCGCGATCCGCCCGCCCCATCGCCGCATCCCCGCTGAGCTGCGCGAAGGATGTTTCATCGACATCGCGGATCACGCCGTGATCGAAGACCAGCGAGCGGTGGAGGAATTTCCACGCCCCGTCACGCCGCGCGTATTTGTCGAGATAGCGGCCATAGACGATATACTCCTTCCGCTCCGGCGGGTGCGTGCGGTGATAGGCGCGGGCGTGATGTTCGCCTTCCGCATAATCGCCATCGACCACGATCAGGCTGTTGGAAATGCTGTGGATCGTCAGTTCCCATGGCGCCATCGCCCGCGGCAGCCAGGCGACGAAATCATCGGGATTGCCTTTGAACATCGATCCGTGATCGTCGATCGCATCGTCGTGATAGAGCGCGCGGACCAACGTGAAATCGCGCCGGTCACACCCCCGGCAATAGCGCATCACCAGATCCCTGATAGCCATCTGGTCGAGCAGGGTCCGGTCGGTCATCGTTCTCTCTCCGATTGCATGCGCCCCGTCTTGTCAGCTACAGATTCCTTCGTGAATCGAAAAGCCTCGGGCTGGAACGCGTAATAGGTCGCGATGGGTCGTTACGCAAATCCACAAACGAGCGGGAGAGCAATCGCAATGACCGCAACCGCGCCGGAACCGGCGGGCATGAACCCTGGCGAAAGCGCCGCCGCACTGGCGCGGCAGGCGCAGATGAAGGCCACGCTGCAAGCCTATGTCGACCGCATCAATGCGGGCGATGCCGCGGGCGTGGCCGCGCTGTTCGCCCCCGGTGCGGTAATCGAAGACCCGATCGGTTCGCCGCTCAAGACCGGCGCGGACATTCCCGCCTGGTTTGCCGATACCGTCGCTTTCGGCACGCGGATCGAACCCGTGGCCCCGATCCGCGGATCGCACGGCGACGAGGCCCTGCTGGTGTTCGAAGTCACGTTCACCCCGCCCGGCGGCACGCGCATGCGCATCCGTTCGGCCGATGCCTGCACGTTCGACGAAGCCGGGCGGATCACCAGCCTGCGCGCGTTCTGGGGGCCAGCCGATATCGAACCGGCCTGACCTGCCCACCACTACCCAGCCGGAACACCGGCCCTTTGGAGAGGAATCCCACCCCATGAGCAGCAATTTCCCCACGCTCACCAGCCCCAAGCGTATCGGCACGCTGGAACTGCCCAACCGCATCATGGTCACCGCCATGGGCGTCAGCCTCGCCAATGAAGATGGCACGGTCAGCGACCGGCTGATCGATTACCATGTCGCCCACGCCAAAGGCGGCGCGGGGATGATTATCATGGGGGTGACGGGCGTCGCCTGGCCGGTGGGACAGGTCCAGCCCAACCAGACGGCGATTTCCGACGACAGGTTCCTGCCCGGCCTGACCCGCCTTGCCGAAGCGGTCCATGCGGCGGGCGGGCGGATTGCCGCCCAGCTTCACCACGGCGGCCTCGTCGCCGGATATTCGGGACAGTACGGCCATCCGCTGTGGGCCCCGGCCATCCCGCCCGCGTTCAAGGGCGATTTTCCCGATTACTTCCTGCCCGAGGAAATGGCCGCTTTTGCAGGCGGCGTGGTGCCCACGGTCAAGCCGCTGGAGAAGGAGGATATCACTCTCGCCATCCGCCAGTACGCCGAGGCCGCCGTGCGCGCCAAGAAGGCGGGCATGGACGGCGCGGAAATTCATGGCGGGCATGGCTATCTGCTGTCCTCGTTCATGTCCCCGTCCACCAACACGCGCACTGACGAATACGGCGGCAGCCTCGAAAACCGCGCCCGCCTGCTGCTCGAAGTCGTGCGCGCCGTGCGCGAGGCCGTGGGGCCCGATTTCCCTGTGTGGGTGAAGCTCGATTCCCGCGAAATCGGCAAGGCCGTGGGCATCACGATCGAAGACGCGGAAAAGGTCGCCCCCTGGGTCGAAGCGGCAGGGGCCGATGCGATCACTGTCACCGCCTATCACGATGTCGGGCAGGGCAAGCTCCATTCCGGTTCCAACATTCCGCACGAACCGGGGATGCATCTCGAATTCGCCGAGCGGATCAGGAACGCGGTGTCGATCCCGATCATCGGTTCGGGCCGGTTGGAACTGGACATGGCGGAAAGCGCGCTGCGCGATGGCAAGATGGATTTCGTCGCCATGGGCCGCAAACTGCTGGCCGATCCCGATCTGCCGCGCAAGGCCGCTGCGGGGCGCGAGGCCGATATCCGCCCGTGCATCTATTGTTACACCTGCGTCAGCACCGCCTATGTCCGCGAACCGGTGCGCTGCGCCGTGCGGCCGGAAACCGCATTGGAAGGGCAGAACTGGCAGCCTTCCGCCGATGTGCAGCGGATCGTCGTTGTGGGCGGCGGCCCCGGCGGGATGGAATCGGCGCGCCGTCTGGCCCATGCGGGCAAGGACGTGGTGCTGATCGAAAAATCGGCCCGCCTCGGCGGCACGCTGCAATTCGCCGGGCTGGCTTACGAGCCCAACGAACGGCTGCTCAACTGGCTGCGGCGGGAAGTCGAAGGTGCCGGTGTCGACGTGCGGCTGAACACCGAAGCGACGGTGGAACTGGTCCAGTCGCTTCACCCCGATGCGGTGATCGTCGCCACCGGCGCGGTGCGCGACATGCCGCCGATTCCGGGCAGCGATATGGATCACGTGCTGTCGGGCGATGATATGCGCGCGCTGATGCTGGGGCAGGATTCCGAAGCCCTGAAACGCAAGACGAGCTGGACCACCCGGCTCGCCACCAAACTGGGCGCGGCAACCGGCGTCACCGCCAATCTCGATGTGGTGCGCAAGGCCACCCATGCGTGGATGCCGCTGGGCCAGAAGATCGCCATTATCGGCGGCGAGCTGGTGGGCATCGAACTGGCCGAATTCCTCCAGGAACGCGGGCGCGAAGTGACGGTGATCGGCGAAGCGGAAAAGTTCGGCGGCGGTTTGCTGCTGGTGCGCCGCATGCGCATTCTGGCCGAACTGAAGGAACACGGCGTGGGGATGTATCCGGGCTCGCGCGATATCGCTTTCACCAAACAGGGCGTCACTTTCACCGACCGCGAAGGGCAGACCCGGCAGGTCCCCGCCGATCACATCATCGTCGCCATGGGCGCGCACGGGGATTCGACGCTGGCGAACAGCCTGCGTGCGGCGGGTCTCAACGTGCTCGAAGTGGGGGACGGCACCGGCGTCACCTATATCGAAGGCGCCGTGCGCGGCGCTGCGGAAGCGGTCGCCTCGCTATGACGGCAGCCCCCGGCACCGCCCCGCCCTTCTGCCTCAACGGCTTCAACGGTTCGGTCTTCACCGGTCAGAAGGAAGACCTGCGCGGCTGGATCGACGCGGCGGCGGCGGCCGGGTTCGCGTTCTACGGGCCGGATTTCTTCACGCTCGGCCCGTGGATCGAACAGGGCGGCGATCCGGCGGCCCTTGCCCGCCACATGCGCGATGCGGGCGTCGGCTGCGGCGTGATTGCTGCGGCGGGCATGCTCGACGGCAATCCGCAGGCGCTGGCCACGCTGACGCGCGCCGCCGACGTGGCGGATGCGCTGGGCGCACGGTTTCTCCAGATCAATATGGACGGCCCCGATCCCGCCACCCGGCAGGCCGCGCTGGAACAGGCTTGCGAGGCACTGGCCGGGCGCGGGCTCAAGCTGGCTATCGAATACATGCCGACCACCGGCCTCAATTCCCTGGCCGAAACGGTGGCGCTGGCCCGCCATGTCGGCACGGACCGCGCCGGGGCGATGATCGATATCTGGCACCACACGCATGGCCCGGATAGCTGGGACGATCTCGCCGCGGCCCCGGCCGATGCCATTGCCTATATCGAACTGGACGATGCCCTGCCCCCGGTGGGCGGCGATCCTTTTGTCGAAATGATGGACCGGCGCACCTTCCCCGGTGAAGGCGTGTTCGACGTGCCGCGCTTTCTCTCGCTGATCGCAGGCACGGGCTATGCCGGCATGGTCAGCATCGAAGTGCTCAATGCCGAATGGCGGGGCAAACCGCTGCCCGATTTCGCCCGCCACTGCTTCGCCAGCAGCGCCGCATTCTGGCCGGTACCCTCATCCACCTGACCAGAACGCGGCGTGCCTCTCTTCCTTTACGGAAGCGGCTCGATTGCGGGGAGCGTGTACTGGCCTTTCAGCACCGCTTCACCCGGCTGATAGATGCGGAAAGTGAGGAAGAACGGGCCATCGTTCACCGGCAACCAGTTGACATCCTTTTCCGTAGGGCGATCGCGCTGGACGCGCAATTCCAGCGCCCCGTCGGCCCGCTTCCTGAGATCGGGCATCCGTTCACTGATGCCGTAACGCTTGTTCGGGTTCGGAATCAGGTCGACCGTGCGCAGGTCATAGGCATTGATCGCCCAGAACGCATTGTTCGGCGGCATCTGCCCCGCCGGGAACACGATGCGGTAGCGCCTGGTGCCGACAAGCTGGTTGCCTTCCCCATCGGTCAGCGCCGAAGGATAGACCGATTCCGCCGCGATATTGGCCAGGATGCCGTGCGCTTCGGTAATCGCGCGGGACAGATAATCGTGGCCATAAGGCCCCTGCCCCGAACCCATCGGGCTCCATCCCTTGAACTGCGGCGTCGCGCGCGGGGCGCGTTGCAGAATGGCGTTGCCATCGGCCACCGCGCGTTCGAGCCCCTGCCGGGTGCCGGGCGAAAGCTTTGCCTCGTCAAAGCTGACATTGGGCCCGAACCCCACCCTGTCGAACTGCGCCATCAGCGCCTCTTCCCCCGGCAGGCGCGGGTTGGTGCGCAGGAAGGCGTTGATGAAGCGGAAGGCGGATAGCGAGGTGAGATCCGCCGCCACCGGATAATCGCGCCGGGCCGAAGCCGCCGGTGTCGCACTGCCGAGCTTGAACTGGCGCATCAGCTTGCTCGCGGCGGGGAAATCCTTCGGCCCTTGCACCAGCACGCGGCCGAGAATGTAGGCCTGATGCGTACGCATGCGGATAAGCTGCACCCCGGCCGGAACATCGCCTTTCCAGTCCGGCCCCACGACTATCAGCCGCTGCGCCCCGGTGCCGGTGGTGCGCCGCCCGGTGTGCTGCACTTCGGAATAGAAATCGGCGAATGTGAGCGCGTAATACCGGTCATGCGTATCGGGCGCATCGACCGTGACCGGCCCTTGCGACAGGTCCAGCCAGCCGGTGAAATAGATCGTGTCCGTGTTCGGCCCTCGCCCGGCATAGAGGCTGCCAGGTTCGACCAGCGCGTTCTGGAAATAGACGGCGTTAACCGGGGCATAGACACCTTTGGGATCGAGCCCCGGCGTGGTCTGTTCGCGCATGATGCGCATGTAATCGAGCGCGGGATAGCCGTAGATATAGCCCTGCAATCCGGCGGCATAGGCCAGCGCTTCATCCCGCTGGCTGATGATCTCGGCCGCGCTGGGCATTGCAGGCGGCATGGCCGCAATCGCAGGCGATCCGGCCACCGGCAGACACGCCGACAGCGCAGCAAGAAACGCGAATTTCGATTTCATCTCAGCCCCACCCCTCTCCGGCCCCTCTTCAGTGGGCCCATGCATTTATCGCGAGTGGTATCTGCTCGGCAAAAACTCTACAAGTGTACTTGGGTACAGTTTTTCAACTTTCCGACAGGGGTCCCATGCCGCGCTTATGCCGCCTGCCGTTCCACCAGCCGGCGCAGCTTGCGCACGGCGGCATGCGGGGTGGTCAACACCGGCTCGGCCCGGCTTCGTGCCACCAGCGGCGCGGCGCGGGCCATCGAAAACTGCCCGATTATCACCGCATCGACCGGGGGAATCGTGGCCGCCGCTTCGGCAATCAGCCTATCATGCGCGGCCCCATCGCCTGCCTGCAACGCGGACAGGGCGCCATCGGCCACCACCCCGGCGATATCCGGCACCGGCTGCCCCCGCTGCGCCGCGATGGCGGCGATTTCATCGGTCAGCGGCGCCAGCGATCCGGCAAAGCTGAGCAGGATGGCCAGCCGCCCCGCACCGCCGCCCGCGCGCGCCGCGCAGATATCCAGCGCTTCCTCAAAGGCCCCTTCGTTGGGCGAGATCACCGGGATCGGCAGATCGGCCTTCACCCGATCGATTGCCGGGCGGAACGCCGAACAGGTGAACATCACGCCCGCCAGGCGCGCCGTGCCATCCGATGCGGCCGCGGCATAGCGGCCCAGCGCCAGGAACCGCACCACGATATCCGGCGTGATCGCCCCCAGCGCGGCCAGATCGCCGGCGAGCGAATCGTCGATTAGGTTGTGGTAGCGCGCCTGCGGCCACTCCTCGTCCATCGCCGCCATCGCGGGGCCCGGCGATTGGGCCAGCGCACTGATCAAAGCTATGCGGGGGTGCGGCATCGTGGCTAGTTCCTTCGCGGCAGAGGCAGCCGTTCCCGGCCCGGCCCGAACCCACATCTACAAGAGAGGATAGAGAGCGCAATGTTAAGACTGGACGGGAAAATCGCCCTGGTCACCGGCTGCGGATCGAGCGCGCCGGGATGGGGCAACGGCAAGGCGATCACCACTTTGCTCGCCCGGCAGGGGGCAACCGTGATGGGGGTCGACCGCGATCTGGCCGCGGCCGAAGCGACCCGGGCGGTGATCGCGGAAGAAGGCAACGCGTTGCATGTCGCCGCCTGCGATGTCACGGACAAGCAGGCGGTCGCGCAGACGGTTGCCGATTGCGTGGCGCGGTTCGGCAGGCTCGATATTCTCGTCAACAATGTCGGCCAATCCGAACCCGGCACTCCGGCCACCATGGAACCGGAGGTGTGGGAACAGCAGCTCGATCTCAATCTGACCAGCGCCTTCCTCACCACCCGCAATGCCCTGCCGGTGATGGAAGCGCAGGGCGGCGGCGCCATCGTCAACGTCTCGTCCGTGGCGGGGATGCGCTGGATCGGCAAGGATCAGGTCGGCTATGCCGCCGCCAAGGCGGGACTGATACATTTCACCAAAGTGACGGCGGTCGCCTATGCCAAGGCCGGGGTGCGGCTCAATTGCGTGGTGCCCGGATTGATGAACACCCCGCTGCTGAAACGGATTGCCGACCGCTACGCCGGGGGCGAATACGAAGCGATGATGGCCCGCCGCCATGCGCAGGTGCCGATGGGGCAGATGGGCGATGCATGGGACATCGCCCACGCGGTGCTGTTCCTCGCTTCGGATGAAGCGCGTTATATCACCGGCACGGAAATCGTCGTCGATGGCGGGCTGACCGCATCCACCGGCGGCCCGCCGCTGTGATGCCGGGGGCCTACGGGCCCTCTGCCGCTGGGGCGGTTCGCGCCATCCGATCGCGATGCCGGGCCCACTCCCGATGTATGGCCTGAATAGGGAATTTTGTCCTTCTCGCGATGATCCGGCCGGGAAAAGCGTATTGCAGCGGTGTGCGCCCCTCTCTACACCTCGCCGCAAGCTGAAGTGAGAGGACCATGGCCAGCACTGCCGACGAAACCCAGACACCCGCTTTCGACCGCGAAAATCTTCTGGCCCAGGCCCGCGAACGCGCCGGGCTTAGCGATTTCGGAGACATGTGGTTCCTTGAACCGATGGATCAGTTCATCGCCTCGGCCAACCGGGAAGCCAAGCTGACGCCGATCGGCTTCGCGGGGCAGACCGAAGTCATCGTCAAGGGGCTGACCAGCCGCCTGCGCATGATCGAGGATATCAAGCGGCACCCCGAAATCCTCGACGAAAAGGTGGAGGTCGCCGGTGTCATCCTCGGCCTGCCGCGCACCGGCAGCACGATTTTTCATCGCCTGCTGGCCGCCGCCCCCGGCATGACCGCGATCCGCTGGTACGAAGTGCAGAATTTCGCCCCCTTCCCGGGCGAAGAACCGGGCAACCCGGCCGAACGCCGCGCCTATGCCCAGGCGATGATCGACGGCTGGCTCGAACTGTCGCCCGAACTCAATTCGATCCACCCGCTCGACCCGGAAGCGCCGGACGAGGAAATCATCATCCTCGGCCAGATGTTCGTCAGCACGATGGTCGAAGGGATGACTTTCTGCCCCAGCTTCACCCGCTGGCTCGACACCTACGACCAGTCGAAAGGGCACGAGGAACTCAAGACGATCCTCAAATACCTGCAGTGGCAGGACCCGAGCCGCCGCGGCAAGAAGTGGATTCTGAAAAGCCCGTCCAACCTGCCCTATGCGGAACTGGTCGCCAACGCCTTCCCCGATGCGCTGCTGATCATGACGCATCGCGATCCGCTGGACGTGGTGCCGTCCTACGTCAGCATGGAAGCCGCGCTCTACAAGCTCAGCTCCGATCTCACCGACAAGGAAGTGGGCGAATTCTGGTTCCAGCGGCTGGCCGGATGGATGCGCAGCTTCATGGCGGCGCGCGCGCGGATCGGCGAGGATCGCTTCATCGATATCGATTATCGCCAGGTCGCCAAGGAACCGCTGGTGCAGGCCGAACGCGTGCTTTCGCGCATCGGCATCGAACGCAATGCGCAACTGGAAGAAGCGCTGACCGAATTCCTCGCCGGCAACCGCCGCGAGCAGCGCCCGGCGCATGAATATTCGCTCGAACGGTTCGGCCTCGACGAGGAGGCTATCCGCCGCGAATTTGCCGAGTACCGCGCCCGCTTCATCGCCTGAGGCAGGCGGGCGATGGAAATCCGTCCCGGGTTGCTGCGTACGCCGGACGCCCGTTTCGACGGGCTGCCGGATTACGCGTTCGCCCCGCATCATGTCGATGTGGCGGATGCGGATCTGGGGCCCTTGCGGATGCATTATGTGGACGAGGGGCCGCGCGATGCGCCCGTTGTGCTCATGCTGCACGGCAACCCGACGTGGAGCTATCTCTACCGCCACATGATCGGGCCGGTGGCGGACGCCGGCTATCGCGTGATCGCGCCCGACATGATCGGCTTCGGCAAATCGGACAAACCCGCCGCGCGCAGCGCCTATGGCTTCGACCGTTTCGTAGGCTGGATGCGCGAATTCGTCGCCGCGCTGGACCTGAAGGAAATCACGCTGGTCTGCCAGGACTGGGGCGGCCCCATCGGGCTGCGCGTGCTGGCGGACATGCCCAACCGCTTTGCCGCCGTGCTGGCCACCAACACGCTGCTGCAGAATTGCGATCCGCCGCCGCTGGGCGTGGCCGGCTGGCCGGGCGACGCGATTGCCGCGTGGATCGACCTGTGCCGCACGGCGAGCGATCTGCCGGTGAGCGAGTTCGTGGCGGGGCCCTGCGTCACCCGGCCCGCCGATGCCGTGCTCGCCGCCTATGACGCGCCTTTCCCCGATGCCCGTTACAAGGCGGGCGTGCTGGAGATCACCTGCGGCATTCCCATCGCCGAAGGGGCCGAAGGGCTGGACGCCAACCGCGCGGCCTGGCGCTTCCTCGAAAGCTGGGAGCGCCCGTTCCTCACCGCGTTCAGCGACAGCGATCCGGCCACCATAGGCTGGGAGGATGTGTTCCAGCGCCGCGTCGCGGGCGCGGCGGGGCAGGATCATGTCCGCATCCCGCGCGCGGGCCATTTCGTACAGGAAGAACAGGGCCCGGCATTGGCCGATGCCCTGATCGCCTTCCTCAAAAAACAGAGACCATAAGGAAAGGATATACCGATGTTGCTGAAAGACAAAGTCGTGGTGGTGAGCGGCGTGGGCCCTGGCATGGGCCAGGCGATTGCCCGCATCGCCGCCAAGGAAGGCGCGAAAGTCGTGCTCGCCGCGCGGAACAAGGAATTCCTCGATCAGGTGGCGGGTGAAATCGTTGCCGAAGGCGGGCAGGCCGTGGCCGTGCCGTGCGACATCAGCGATCCGGAACAGTGCAAGGCGCTCGCCAAGGCGGCGGCCGATGCCTACACCGGCCGGATCGATGGCCTGGTCAACAGCGCGTTCTACCATGGCGACTGGACCGGTGTCGAAAATGCCGACGAGGAAGACTGGGCCAAGATCTTCGACATCAACTGCCTCGGCACGCTGCGCCTGACCAAGGCCTGCATCCCCTACCTCAAGGATGGCGGCGCGGTGGTCAACGTGTCGACGATGGCTTCGGTCAAGCCTTATGGCACCGAACACGGCATGGAAATGGGCTATGCCGTGGCCAAGGGCGGCGTCAACGTGCTGTCCAAGTACATGGCCACCGATCTCGGCCGTTATGGCATCCGCGTGAACACCTGCCGCATGGGCTGGATTCACGGTGCGCCGGTCGAAGGCTTCATCCAGTCGGAAGTGGCGCAGGGCAAGAAGCGCGAAGATGTCGTCGGCTTCATCACCAAGGACATCCCCATCGGCAAAATCCCGCCGCAGGACGATTGCGCCCGCGCCGTGCTGATGATGATTTCCGATTATTCGGCCGTGGTCAGCGGGGCCTCGCTCGACGTGAACGGCGGCCACTGGATGGCTCCCTGACAGGTTTGCCCGATAAGCCTTGCCCGCACGCCGCGGGCAAGGCAATCGAATGGCAAACCATACCGAATCAGAGAGAAAACGATGACTGGGCACGAGGAAAAATTCGCAGGGGGCGTGGCCGTTATCACCGGCGCTGGCGCAGGGATCGGCTCGGGCTTTGCCCGGCGTGCCGGGGAACTGGGCATGCATGTGGTGGTGACCGATATCAACCCCGCCGCCGCCGAAGCCGTGGCGCAGGACATCCGCGACAAGGGCGGCAAGGCGGAAGCCATGGTCGTCGATGTGTCGCAACCCGCCGAACTTGACCGGCTGGCGGAAGAGGTCTTCGCCCGGCATGGCAGCGTCCGCCTGCTGATCAACAACGCGGGCATCGAAACCATCGGTTATACCTGGGAAATCCCGGCGGAGCGCTGGGAAGCGACGCTGAACATCAACATCCACGGGATCATCCACGGCGTGCGCGCTTTCGTGCCGAAAATGCTGGCCACCGGGGAAGAATGCTGGATCGCCAATCTCGCCTCCATCGGCGCGTTCGGCATGATGCCCACGCAGACCGCCTACATGCTGACCAAGCACGCGGTGCAATCGTTCAGCGAATGCCTGTTCCTCGAAATGCAGCTCAAGCAGGCGCCGATCCATGTGTCCTCGGTCATTCCGGGCATGATCAAGACCAGCATTTTCGATGCCGGCGCGGGCAAGGGCGAACCCGCCGCCTCCGCCGGGCACCGCAAGGCGATGCACGACATGATGGCCGCCTATGGCATGGACTTGGCCGAAGGGTCGCGCGTGATGATGGAACAGATCGCCGCCAACAAATTCTGGGTCTCCAGCCAGCCGGAGATGACCGAGCAATCGCTCGCCGGGCGCATCCGGTTTTTCCAGGAACAGGCCGATCCGCAAGTGGCCGAACAGGCCCGCCACCTTCTGGAGCATTGAGCCATGCGCGCTGCCGTCTTTCACGAAGCGGGCAAGCCGCTGGCAATCGAAACCGTTGCCGATCCGCGCCCGCAGCCGGGGCAGATCGTTATCGCCGTCAGCGGCGCAGGCATCTGCGGGTCCGACCTGCATATGACGCAGCACCCCGGCTTTGCCGCGCCGGGCCTGATTCTCGGCCATGAATTCGCGGGCACCGTCGCCGCGCTGGGCGAAGGCGTGGCCGGGGACTGGAAAGTGGGCGACCGGGTGACGGCGGTGCCGCTGTTCCCGTGCAAGGATTGCGAAGCGTGCGATGCGCACCTGCCTCAGCTCTGCCCCAACGGCCGCTTCGCCGGGACGACGCTGGACACGCCGGGCGCCTATGCCCAATACGTCGCCGCGCGGGCGGACATGGTGCAGAAAGTGCCCGCGGGCGTGGGCGATGTCGAGGCTGCGATGATCGAGCCGCTCGCCGTGGGCCATCACACCTTCAGCCGCGCCGACATGCGCAAGGGCGAAGCGGTGCTGATCATGGGCGGCGGCCCGATCGGGGCGGCGGTCGCCCTGTTCGCCCGCGCGGCGGGCGCGGCGCACGTGGTGGTGAGCGAACCGGCGGTGGAACGGCGCGAACGCTGCATGGCGCTGGGCGCCACCGCCACGATCGATCCGAGCAAGGAAGATCCGGGCCAGCGGTTCATGGAATTGACCGGCACCCGCCCCAGCGTGGTGTTCGAATGCGTGGGCATGCCGGGGCTGGTGCAGCAGGCGGTGAACATGGCGGCCATTCGCGGCCGCGTGGTCGTGGCCGGGGTGCTGTTCACCGAAGACAAGGTCCTGCATGTCGCCGCGCTCGGCAAGGAAGTCTCGATCATCTACAGCCAGGCGTATAACGAGCGCGATTTCGAAGCGGTGATCGACGCGCTGGCCCGGAATGTGATCGACGCCAGGCCGATGCACACCGCCACGATCAGCCTCGACGAAGTGCCGGTGGTGTTCGAAAGCCTGCGCAACAACCCGGCGCAATGCAAGGTGCTGATCGATCCCTCGTTGTAAGCATATCCGTCATTGCGAGGCCGCAGGCCGAAGCAATCCAGAGCCGTTGCGCGCTGGGCTCTGGATTGCTTCGTCGCTCCGCTTCTCGCAATGACGAGCAAGGTTGACACAGAACGGCCCGAAAGTGCGGGGCGTTTCTGGTCCGAGCCTGACGGCCAGAATACCGTAACCCGCAGCATTGCCGGGCTGGCCATTCATGGGGATCGCCATCGGCGGCTTGTCCGGTGTGACTTTCCGCGAGGGCAGTGTTCCGGTGAGGGATGCAGCGGGCGATATGGGGGCGTGTTTCATCCCGCAGATTAAGGCAAATTTGGCGCGTGTAGGAAAGTCATGCGCGAAGGCCTGACCATCATCCCCCATCGTCACTCCCTCGTCACCCTGAACTTGTTTCAGGGTCCATGTCTCCGGATCATGCCTTGCCTGTGGGGAGGGATGGATGCTGAAACCAGTTCAGGGGCAAAGGAATCCCCCTTCCCACCTCTATGACAACAACCGCACGAACTGCTTCGGCGTGCGCCCGGTCATCCGGCGGAAAGCGGCGCTAAAGGCGCTGGCCGTGGCATAGCCGAGCGCAGCCGCGATCTCGTTCATCGCCAGTCTGCCGCCACGGATCATGTCCTGCGCGCGTTCCAGCCGCACGGCGGCGGCGTGATCGGCCAGCGGCTTGCCCGTGGCTTCCATGAAACTGCGCGACAGGTGCGAACGGCTGACCCCGCACAGCGCGGCCAATTCCGCCGTGGTCGGCCAGTGCCCCTCCGCCCCGCGCAGCGCATCCTCGATCCGGCCCAGTTGCCACGGGGCGAGGCCGCCGCGCGATCCCGCCTTGCGCGCGGGCATGCGCATCTGCCGCCCGATATCGACCATCAGCAGGCGCACCAGCGCTTCGGCCGCCACTTCCGCCCCGTGGCCCGGTACGGTGATTTCGCCGCGCAGCCGCTCCGTCAGCGCGAACATGGTGGACGAGGTGATCATCGCGCAGCGTTGCAGACTGATCGGGTCCCAGCTTTCCAGGCCGGTGATGGTGCGGAACCGGTCCGGGTCCATCCGCACGGTCATGATTTCCATCGTCCCGCCATCGCCGGTGGAATACATGGCCACACCCGCCGGGCGGAACATCATCCGCCCCACCCGGTGCCCGCCCTTTTCCCCGCCATCGAACGTGATTCTGCCGTTCATCCCTTCCGCGCGCGGCAGGCTGAGCGAGAAGATCGGGGCATCGTCCAGTTCCAGCATCTCGTTCGGGCTGGGCAGGTCGTAGCGGCGCAGTTCGATATGCGCGTCGGGAATCGTCAGCGCGGCCAGAACGGTCCACGGGCGGGGTTGCGCTTCCGCTTCGGGCCCGGTTCCTCCGCTGAAATCGATGAGCGAATTTTGCATCACAAATTCACGATAAACGCACAGATACGATAG
This sequence comes from Caenibius sp. WL, assembly GCF_019803445.1. Taxonomy (NCBI): domain Bacteria; kingdom Pseudomonadati; phylum Pseudomonadota; class Alphaproteobacteria; order Sphingomonadales; family Erythrobacteraceae; genus Caenibius; species Caenibius sp. WL. The sequence continues at coordinate 1,268,625 of NZ_CP081844.1, read as the reverse complement.
AACAAGCGCTGGCCGCATGGCGGGGCCGGTGGCATTCTCCCCCCAACAACACAGCAATGACTGGAGAGACGATGATGGGCGCTACCATGCAATTGGCACGCATCCATGGCCCCGGCGATGTCAGGCTGGATACGGTGGCCGTGCCCGAAGCAGGCCCCGGAGAAGCCATTGTCCGCGTAGCCGCCTGCGGCATCTGCGGCAGCGATCTGAGCTATATCGCGCAGGGCGGCCTGGGCGGCCCGCTTGGCGAGCCGCTGCCCATCGGCCATGAATTCGCGGGCGAAGTGGTTTCGGCCGGGCCGGGCGTGGACGATCGCATCGTGCCGGGCCTGCGCGTCGCGGTGAACCCCGACGATGCCTATATCGGCGGCGGCGGGCCCGAAGGGGCGATGGCCCATTATATCCGCGTCACGCAGGCGAAAATCGGATCGACGCTCTATCCGCTGGCGGATCATGTCGAATATGGCGAAGCCGCGCTGGCAGAGCCGCTCTCGGTCGCGCTGCACGGGATGCGGCTGCTGGACGTGCAGGCGCATCACAAGGTCGCCGTGCTCGGCGCCGGGCCTATCGGCCTGTGCGCCGTGGCCATGCTGCGCCATCTGGGCTGCACCGATATCGCGATTTTCGACCGGGTGGACAGCCGCCTCGACCGCGCCAGAGCGCTGGGGGCGAGCCTTGCCGTCAACACGGCGGAAGAAAGCCTCAGCGATGCGCTGTGCCGCTTCCACGGGGAAGGCAACCGCTTCGGCGCACGCTTTGCGCAAACCGATGTCTTCATCGACTGCGTCGGTGTCGAGGCCGTGCTGCAGGAAGTGATCGCCATCGCCAAATACAAGGCACGCATCGCGATCATCGCGCTCTACAAGAAGCCCGCCAGCGTGGACCTGTTCAAAGTCATGGCGAACGAAATCCTCATCAGCGGATCGATCGCCGACGACCGCAAACCCGAATTCGGCGAAGCGCTGGAAATGATCGCCGGGGGCCGGCAGGACCTGTCCCCGCTGATCAGCCATCGCCTCGATTTTTCCCAGTTCACCGACGCGCTCGCCATCGCCCGCGATGCCGTGCAATCCGCCAAGGTGATGTTGACGTTCAATCAGGAACCCGCATGACTGCCCCCAACGACATTGTAATCGACGATCTGGCCGACCCCCGCATCACACCGGCGATTGCCGCCGCGCGCGAAGGCCCGGCCGATTTCCCCGCCGATATCGACGTGGACGGCATTCTCGCCCGCGCCAGCGCCATGACCGGCGGCCTCACCGATTTCGGCGAGGATACCGGCTTCCGCGAACGGCTGGCCGTCGTCATCCAGTCCCTGGCCGAGGACGAAGGGCTGACGCGCGGCGGGCGGATCACCATTCTCGATCATGCCGTGCGCGTCATGGCCAACCGCCTGCGGATCGAGGATCTGGTCAAGCGGCATCCCGAAATCCTCGACATCGAAATCGACCGCCCGCTGATTATCGCCGGGCTGCCGCGTTCGGGCACCACGCATCTCGTCAACTGGCTGGCGCGCGACGAACGGCTGCGTTCGCTGACGTTGTGGGAATCGGAAGAACCCGTCCCCTCCGCCCCGCCGCCTCCGCCGGGCGAGCCCGATCCGCGCGAAGTCCGCTCCGCCGAATTCTGGGGCCATTTCGAATCCATGCTGCCGCACATGGCGGCGATGCACGGGATGGAAGCCAGTTCGATCCACGAAGACAACGAACTGCTCTACATGGATCTCAACTGCTACAGTTGGGAATTCCAGACCCGCATCCCGCGCTGGATCGACCACTATTTCGCGCACGATCGCACCGGCAGCTACCTTTACGAAAAGAAGGTGCTGCAAGTGCTGACCTGGTTCCGCGGGCCGAACCGCTGGATTCTCAAATCGCCGCAGCACATGGAAAATCTCGCGCCGCTGAAAGCCGCGTTCCCCGATGCGACATTGGTCATCACCCACCGCGATCCGGTGGCGGTGATCCGTTCGCTGACCACCATGCTGGCCTATGGCGACCGCATCCGCCGCGATCCGGTGGACCCGCCGGGCTGCGCGCGCCACTGGGCGGAACGGATCGAGCGCCTGCTGCGCGAATGCGTGGCCCAGCGTGATGCCTGGGGGCCGGAACAATCGCTCGACGTGTTGTTCCACGAATACATGGCCGATCAGGAAGGCGTGCTGCGGCAGGTTTACGATCTCGCCGGGCTGGAACTGACGCCCGCGGCAGAGGCCAGCCTGCTCGGCTATCTCGCCGAAAATCCGCGCCACCAGCATGGCCGCGTGATCTACGATCTCGAAGGGGTGTTCGAAGTGGACGTCGCCCGCCTGCGCGAACGCTTCCAATTCTATTACGACCGCTACCCCGTGCGGTGGGAGGACTGAGATGGACAAGACTGCAATCGAAACCAAAGCGGCCGAACGCCTGCTTTCCGGCCAGGCATGGGAAGATTTCTGCGACACGCTGAAAGTCGCCGGCACAATGATCGACCAGTTCGGCGATCAACCCTCCGATCTCGACCGCGCGGAATGGTATCGCTTCCTTACCCGCGTCGCCCGGTCGAGCTTCGAGCGGCTGATTGAAAACGCCGAACCCACCCGCCCGCGCCTGCGCGACATGGTGTGGCGCCAGTCGATCAATTTCCAGACGGTCGATCAGGATCACCTGATGTGCCAGTTCGACGAAGCGCGCGATTACCGCATAGTCGGCACGCCGGGCACGATCCCCTATTTCGTGCTTGCTCTGTGCACCGCCCCCGCGCCCGCCGATGCCGGCGCGCGCGACTGGGCGCAGGCGGGCGTGGCAGGGTTGAAGGAATTCGATCCGTCCAATCTCAAGACCACGAATTTCCTCGGCAGCCAGCAACTCCACATGAACGCGGACGGATCGTTCGAGATCATCCTGTCGCAGAACGATCCGGGCGAAGGCAAGAACTGGCTCAAGCTCGATGCGGACACCAACTGCATCCTGATCCGCTACGTGTGGAGCGACCGCGCCAACGAGATTTCGCCCGATCTGCGGATCGAACGGATCGACGGGGCGGAGCCCGAACCGCTGACCCCGGCGCTGATGGCCAACGGCCTCGCCTGGTCCGGCCAGGCGGTGCTCGGCTATGCCGAACTGGTGCGCAACTGGTGGCAGGGCAATCAGGGCAATTTCTCGGCCAAGCTCAACCGGCTCGATTTCAGCCGGGCGCAGTACCTGTCCAACGGCGGCGTGCCCGATCGGCATGTGGCGTTCGGCGGCTGGCAGAAGGGGCTGGACGAGGCGCTGGTGCTCGAATTCACGCCGCCCGAATGCGAATACTGGAATTTCCAGATCTGCAATATCTGGCAGGAAAACCTCGACACGTTCGAAGATGGCAACGGCTGGGTGAACAATTACCGCTTCAACGCGGAGCCCGACGGCACCGTGCGCATCGTCATTTCCGAACGCGATCCGGGCATCAGCGGCAACTGGGTCAACAGCTTCGGGCATGACAAGGGCCAGTGGGGCCTGCGCTTCATCCGCACCGAAACGACCCCGCCGGTCAAGCTGTGGCGCCTGCCGCTGGCCGATCTCGAAATGCGCGGCGAAGACGCGCTCGATCCCGCCGCCGCGGTCGACACCGGCCAGTTCGTGGATTGATGCCATGGCTGTCCTCTCGCTCGACCATGTGAACATCCGCACGCCCGACGTGCCGGGCACCGCGGACTTCTTCTGCGACCTTCTGGGTCTCAGGAAAGGGATCGCGCCCGGCGCGCCCTCCATCGAAACGGGCTGCTGGATCTACGATCCGGCGGACCGGCCGATCATCCATATCGGCCCGATCGACGCCCAGTATCCCAGCGATGCGATGATGCCGTTCACCCCCGCCCGGGGCGGCGGTTCGGTGCATCACGTCGCGCTGGAATGCGACGACCGCACCGGGATCGTCGCCCGGCTGGAAGCGGCCGGGATGGATTATGCCACCAGCGATATTCCCCAGATCGGGCTGCGGCAGATCTTCGTGGAGGAACGCAACGGCATCCTCCTCGAACTCAATTTCCGGGGCGAAAACTGAGATGCTCGGACCTGATGATCTCACCGTTGCCGCGCCTCCGTTCGGCCATGTGCCCCTGCTCGACCGGTTGCCCGCTTTCCGCGATGCCGGGTTCAAGGGCCTCGCCCTGATGCCCACCGATGTCTGGGCGCTGGAAGCGCAGGGGATGACGGCAGCGGACATTGCCGGGCGGATCGCAGATCACGGCCTTGTCGTGAACGAAATCGACTGCACCGCCTGCTGGCTGCCCGCCCAGCGCGCCAAGCCTGCCGCCGACGAACTGGGCGAACTGATCCACACCCTGACGCCCGAGCGCGTGATCGAAACCGCCGCGCGGATCGGTGCCCGCTCGGTCCAGGCGGTGGAAATCAGCAACATCGCCGTCGATCCTGACGCGGCGGCCGAAGCTTTCGCCGCGCTGTGCGACAAGGCGGCAGAGCACGGTCTCAAGGCGCATATCGAATTCCTGCCTACGGGCGGCATTCCCGATCTTGCCAGCGCCTGGCGCATCGTCGAAGCGGCGGGGCGGCCCAACGGCGGGTTGACCATCGATAGCTGGCACCTGTTCCGCAGCGGATCGACGTTGGCTCAACTCGCGCAGATTCCGGGTGAGCGGATTTTCACCGTGCAGATCAACGATGCGCCCGCAACGCCGCAGGCCGACCTGTGGGAAGAACTGATGACCGGCCGCCTGCTGCCGGGCCAGGGCAGTTTCGACCTGATCGGCCTGATCCGCACGCTGGACGCCATCGGCGCCCGCACCCCCATTTCGGTGGAAGTCTTCTCCACCGAACTCGCCAGCCTACCCATCGCCGATGCCGCGCGCGCGCTTGCCGACAGCGGCACGGCCATCATTCGCCAAGCCCGGAAAACATCAAGGACCACTGCATGACTACCCAAGGCACTCTCCCCGGCGCGGTCGTCGTCGGCACGGGCTTCGGCCTGTTCACTCACGTGCGCGCGCTGCGCGAAGCGGGCTTCGAAGTGCGCGCCATCGTCGGCCGCAACCGCGAAAAGACCGCCCAGCGCGCCGCGCCGCTCAATATTCCGCTGGCCACCGACAGTCTGGATGAAGCGCTGGCCGATCCGGCGATCCAGCTTGTCACCGTGGCGACCCCGCCACACGCGCATTACACCCCGGTGATGCAGGCGATTGCCGCCGGGCGCGCCGTGATGTGCGAAAAGCCCTTCGCCAAGGATCTGGCGCAGGCGCGCGAAATGCTGGACGCCGCCGAAAAGGCGGGCGTGATCCATGCACTGGGCGCAGAATTCCGCTTCGACAGCGCGCAGGCATTGCTGCGCCGCGTGGTGCAGGACGGCACGATCGGCGATCCGCTGATGTTCCACCGCATTTATCAGCAGCCGGGCGGCGATCCGAACGAGGAACTGGCCGACTGGTGGACCGACGCCGGCCAGGGCGGCGGCTTCCTCGGCGCGTTCGGCACGCACATGATCGATCAGGTGCAATCCACCGTGGGCGCAATCACCGCCGTCAGCGCGATTCTGCGCAAGCTGACCCCGGGCCGCCCGCATCAGACTTCCGACGATTACTACACCGTGCAGTTCGAGACCGAAAACGGCTGTCAGGGCGTGATCGAAGCCGCGCTGGCGTTCCCCGGTCCGTTCGTGATGTCGGCCAAGATCGCGGGCACCAAAGGCGCGGCCTGGATTCAGTCGGGCGCGGCCTTCGGCGATCCGGAGGAAGTGTGGGTGCAGGATGAAAGTGGCGAACGCCGCCAGATCGCAATGCCTGCCGAACTGGTCAATGCGGCGCCCACGCCGTTCCCGGTCAGCGAACTGATCCAGACCGAAATGGACCGCTGGCACACGCAGGGTTTCGACGTGGCCCCTTACGCCAAACTGTTCGGCCAGATTAAGGCCCGGCTGGAAGGGCGCGCGCCGCCGCTGCCCGAACCGGCCGGCGATTTCCGCGATGCCGCCGCCGGGCAGGCAGTTCTCGATGCAGCGCGCCGTTCGGCGGCAGAGCGGCGCTGGGTGGAGGTTGAAAAGGTATGAGCAAAGTCACATTCGATTATTCCGGCGCGCATGTGCTGGTCACCGGCGGCACCAGCGGGATCGGCGCGGCAACCGCCGCCGCCTATCGCGATGCGGGGGCCGATGTCACGATCACCGGGACGCGCGGCAGCGCCGGGGAGTACGACGCCGACCTTTCGGGCTATCGCTATCTCCAGATGGATATCGAAGATGGCGCCAGCATCGATGCGGTGGCCGCCGCGCTGCCCCGGCTCGATATCCTGATCAACAACGCGGGGATGGCGCTGCCCAGCCTCGGGCTGGACGAATACGAGCCGGAAATCTTCGCCCGCGCGGTCAACATGCTTCTGATCGGGGCGTTCCGCATGGCGCGGCGCAGCGTGGACCTGCTGGCGCAGAGCAAGCTGGAAGGCGGCGCATCGGTGGTCGGCATCGCATCGATGTCGTCATACTTCGGCATTCCCATCGTGCCGGGTTACGGTTCGGCCAAGACAGGCCTGCTCGGCCTGACGCGCGCGCTGGCGGTCGAATGGGGCCCGCGCAACGTCCGCGTCAACGCGGTGGCGGCGGGCCTGACTCAAAGTAAGATGACCGCAGGCACGTTCGCTGAGGAAGCCTGGACGGCCCCCACGTTGCAGCGCACCCCGCTCGGCCGTCTCGGCGCGCCGGAGGATATCGCCCAGCCGATTCTGTTCCTCACCAGCCCCGGCGCGGCGTGGGTGACGGGCCAGACGCTGCCGATCGACGGCGGTTACACGGTCTCCGGCTGATGGCCGCGCTGGTCGAGCGGTACGGCCCATGGGCCCTGATCGCGGGCGGTTCCGAAGGCGTGGGCGCTGCTCTCGCCCGGCAACTGGCCGCGCAGGGGTTCAA